>JASHOL010000153.1 GCA_030041135.1 Streptosporangiaceae bacterium
TTCTCCGCCGCCAGGACCGGGCTCGACGCGGCGCTGACCGCGCAGCTGAGCCTGGCCGCGCAGTCGTGGCCGACCAGCCGGCCGATCGTCGTGCGGATGGGCCTGCACGCCGGGGTCTGCGAGGAACGCGACGGGGACTACTTCGGGCCGGCGGTGAACCGGGCGGCGCGGCTGCTGGCGGTCGCCCGCGGCGGCCAGGTGCTGGTGTCCGCGGCCGCGGCCGAACTGCTGTCTGATGAGATGCCCGACGGCGTGGGCCTGCGGGAACTCGGTACGCACCAGCTGAAGGACCTCAGCCGGCCGGAGCGGATCTACGAGGTCGAGGCGGCGTTTCTGGCCGCGCTGCCCGTCGTCCTCACCGCGAGGCAGCCCGACGGGACCGCGGTGCTGCGGGCCTCGCACGCAGACCGGGAACGCGTGGTCGACGTGCTCAAGGCAGCGGCGGCCGACGGCAGACTCACGGCCGACGATCTTGAGCAACGGCTGGAGGCCGCGCTCACCGCTTCTACCCGGGCTGAACTCGAGCCGCTAATCGCCGACCTGACGACGGCGGCGACAGCCGACGTGCCGGAGCTGGCGCGGATCGAGTGCGGTTCCGGCTCGGCCAAGCGGGATGGATCCTGGGTGGTGCCTCGACGGCTGGAGATTCGCGTCGGCAGCGGCTCGGTCCGGCTCGACTTCCGGGACGCCGTGATCGCCGTGCCGGACCTCCGGATTGACGCCCAGGTCGCCAGCGGCAGCCTGAAGCTCATCACCCGGCCTGGCATCGCGGTGGACGCAGATGATGTGTCGGTGAAGAGCGGCAGCGTCAAGGTGTTGCCTCCGGCCGGCCTGGAAGTCCCGGTGGACCTGCGGGTGAAAGTCTCCGGGCGGGTCGCCAGCGGCTCAATCTCCGCCCGGCCCGCCCGCCTCCGCGGCCGATGGCGCGCGCTGTGGCTCCGGTTGCTGCGCCGACTCGCCGGCGACAGCCGGCCGGCCCTGCCTGCCTCACGGCGGTGACCGAATGCGCGCCGCATGCCTGAGTAGCGCCGGCGGCACCCGCGCGTACCAGCCGCGATCACAGATCAGCTGCGAAAGGTCCTGCGGTACGTACCGGGTGGCACGCCGAGCTGCTGGCTGAAGTGGCGGCGCAGCGTCGTGGCCGTGCCCATGCCGGTCCGCGACGCGATCTGCTCGACGCTGAGGTCCGAGGTCTCCAGCAGTTCTTGCGCGCGCCGCACCCGCTCGTTCACCAGCCAGCACAGCGGGCTGGTCCCGGTCACGGCGTTGAAGTGCCGGGCGAGGTTCCGTGAGCTCATCCCGGCCTCACGCGCAAGGTCGCGCACCGTCAGCGGGTGCTCGAGGCGTTCCAGCGCCCACGCCATGAGGTCGGCGAGGACATGGTTGTGGCCGTGCGCCACCGCGGCCGGCATGAACTGGGCTTGGCCACCCGGGCGGTGCGGAGGCACCACCAGGCTGCGCGCCAGCGCGTTGGCGACGGCCGTGCCGTAGTCGGTCCTGACGATGTACAGGCACAGGTCCATGCCCGCCGCCTTCCCGGCCGAGGTCAGCACATTACCCTCGTCGATGTACAGCACCCCGGCGTCGACGCTCACCGCCGGGTACCGGTCGCGCAAGAGCTCCGCGTGCGCCCAGTGCGTGGTCGCGCGCCTGCCGTCGAGCAGTCCGGCCTCGGCGAGGACGAAAGCGCCAGTACAAAGAGAGGCGACTCGGGCGCCGGCCGCGTGGGCCGCGCGGACTGCATCGACCAGCGCCGCCGACGGCGGCTGAGCGACGTCTCGGCAGGAGGGGACGATCACCGTGTCGGCGCCGGCCAGTGCCTCCAGGTCGTGCCGGATGCCTGCCCTGAGCCAGCCGCCGATCTGCGCGCCGTCCTGGCCGCAGATGTCCAGGTCGTACCACCGGCGGGTTAGCCCACGATCGACGCCGAAGACCTCGCACGCGGCTGCTAGCTCAAACAGCGGGGTGCCGTCCGTGACGGCCAACGCTACGGAGGACATGTCCGAAACTGTACGGGAATCGTCGTTACGGACGCTGGTCTCCCCTATTCCGCCCGGCAAGGCTGAACACCGTGGATAAGGGAGTCGCGATCATGGGCGCCGCCGGTCACACGGGCAGGTTCGTCGTCGCCGAGCTGCGGCGCAGGGGCATAACGCCGATCGCCTGCGGCCGCGGTACCGACCTGGATTCAGCCCTCCGGGCCGCCGATGCGGTGATCAACTGCGCCGGGCCGTTCGCGGCCACGGCCATGCCGGTGATCGAGTCCGCGATCGGCGCCGGAATCCCGTACCTGGACGTCACCGCGGAACTGGAGGTCGTGACCGATACCTTCGCCAGCTATGCCGGGGCCAGCATTCCCATCGTGCCGGCCGCAGCGTTCTACGGCGGGCTCGGCGACCTGCTCGCTACCGCGGCGATGGATGACTGGCCGGTCGCCGATCATCTGACCATCGCCTATGCCCTAAGCAGCTGGCGCCCCACGCCCGGCACGCGGGCGACAGGAAAAGTGTCCGCACAGCGCCGGGACGGCCGGCGGATCGCTTATACCGGCCACCGGATGCAGTTCCGCCCGGGAGACCCGCCGCGAACCGAGTGGACGTTCCCCGCCCCCGTGGGCACCCAGCCGGTGATCGGCGAGTTCACGATGGCCGACAGCGCCACCATCCCGACGCACCTGGACACGCCCGAGATTTCCACGTACATGACGGCCAACGCCGTCGACGACCTGCGCGCTCCCGATCCGTCGGGCCCGGCCGCGGTCGACGGGCGCGGCCGCTCAGCGCAGACATTCCTGGTCGAGGTCGTCGCGCAGTCGCAGGGCGTGCGACGCCGTGCGGTCGCCAGCGGCCAGGATATCTATGCGGTCACCGCGCCCCTGGTTGTCGAAGCCGCGACGCGGATCCTGGCTGGAGCGGGTGACGCTGCCGGAGTCGCCTCGATCGGCGCGCGCTTCGACGCGAAGGACTTGCTGAGGTCGCTGAGCCCGGAAGACCTGACGCCGGTATTCCATGCCAGCGGCCCGCGGTCTGACTCCTAGCGATACGTGTCACTTCTCTGCAGTGCTCAGCGGCTGGCCGGGATCCCTCGCTGTGTCGTTATTCTGGCCCCAGTCAGCGGTAGCCGGTCTCCCTGGCCGGCAGTCCCGCATCCTGGATCTCGGTGACATAGGTCCAGCAGTTCGGGCGGGATCCGTCCGTGTCGGTGACGCCATAGATCCTGGCAAGCTGACCGCTCGTCAGGCTGGTCCCCGCGTACCGGGCCACGGCGGGATCGGCGGCCAGGGCCGTGATGCCCCTCGCGACATAGGCGGGTGACTCGGAGATGCAAAAGTGCGGCACCTTCGCCGTCGCATCCCGCCAGTTCTGCTCGGTGACGCCGAACTCGTCAAGCATGGCCTCCGAGCGCAACCAGCCGGGAGTCACCGCGAGCGCGGTGCACTGCTCACCGTCAAGCTCGGCGGTCAGACCGATCGTGATCCGCTCTACCGCCGCCTTGACCAGGTCGTAGTAAAAGCCGACGCCCTTGCGGAACGTCTTGTTGTACTCAAAGGTTCCGTCGGTCATCTCGATGATCAGGCCTCCCGCGTGGCTCAGCATCAGCGGAAGCGCGATAGCGGCCGTGATCAGGTGGGTGTCGATGCCCATGCGCAGCATCCGCAGCCCGCCCGGCAGGTCATGCTCCCACAGCTTCTTGCCGAACTCCGCGTACGCGTCCCCGCCGAAAATGTCGTTGACGAGGATGTCCAGCCGTCCCTGCTCGGCACCGACGCGCTCGACCAGCGCGGACACCTCGCCCGGCTCCAGGTGATCGACCCGCAGGGCAGCACCCGCGCCACCGACGGCGGCCATCATCTCGCCGGTCTCTTCGATAGTCTCGGGCCGGTTGATCTCCGAGCGTCCGGCCATCCGGCTGCTCCGCCCGGTCGCATACACATAGGCCCCGGCCCTCGCCAGCTCGACGGCGATCGCGCGCCCGCAGCCACGCGTAGCTCCGGCCACCAAGGCCACTCTTCCTGACAGGTCTACCGCCACGCAGACCAGTCAAACAGGACCCACTGACATGCCTGCAAGAACACCAGTCGGCTACGTGCTGGCCGTCCCGGTGAGCTTCCGGTGAGGTCCGCAGCAGTACCCTGACGGGCATGGCTGATGCCGAGTGGACTGTCGAGCGCCATCTGCTGGGCAAGCCGCCGGAGGTTGTCGCGTTGTATCACCACTTCACCCGGCTGGTCGGTGCGTGCGGCCCGTTCACGTATTCAGTATCGAAGAGCGCAATCACCTTCAAGGGTGTGCGCCGAGGTTTCGCCGGTGCAAGGCTCAGCCATCGCGCGCTCGGCGGATACCTGGACCTGCAGCGGCGCGTGGATGACCCTCGCATCACCCGCTCCAGCCCGTACACCAGCCGCCTGTACGTGCACCAGTTCCGTATCGAAAGTGCCAGCCAGCTCGACGACGAGTTCGCCGGCTGGATTCGCGAGGCCTACCAGGTGGGCGGCGGAGCGCATCTGTCCGGTATCGTGACGCCGGCCACGCGGCAGTAGTCATGAGCAACAACAGTTGTCGCCACGCTCTGCGCCTGTAGTACTAAGGGTTAAGGCCGATGGCCGCCCTCCCGCTGCCTGGGTCAATAGGCACAGAGATGTGTTCGTGCGTGATAAGCCACTTGTCGTCCGATCGCCTGAAGCAGCTGGTCCCGCGTACCCAGGACTCGACCGCGCTCCCGTTCTTCAGTCTTCCGCCTGTTTGGATAAGCATCGATGCGACGGCGATATCGCCGCTGACCGCGATAGTCAGATCGCGGGCGTCCTGCCCGATTTCGCTTTCGTAGCCATCAAGCCAGTGCAGGAACCTATCCCGGAGCGCGGCAGATCCGAGATACTGGAGTGGCGGCACAACGTCGAAGTAGACGACGTCGGCGGAATAGAATGACATCAGCCGATCGATATCCTTCGTGCGAATGGCCTCAGATCGACTGTCTATGAGTGATCTGATCTCCGGCTCGTTAATGTTGCCCCTAATCGTTGCCTCCCGTTGATGACATTCCCACGGATCACCTGGCGTCGAAGGTGCCTCCGCCCAGGAGGACCGCGAGTCGGTACCATTGGTCGGCGGTCACCGCGGACACCGGCGCCGACGGATCGAGGCCGGCGCGGAGCAATAGCCGCCGGTGGCCGGGGAGCGCGAGGTCGGTCCGGGTGCCCGGCCGGCGGTAGGCCGCGGGAAGTAGCGTCCGCAGGCGGCGCTGGCCGCGCGGCGAGGCGGACACGGGACGGGGTCGCACCGACAGCCAGGCGGCCTCAACCCGCGGTGGCGGCGCGAAGCTAGCCGAGCCGATAGCCCGGGTCAGCCGTATCTGGTACCGCGCTCGCCACCACGCGGTCTCGGCATCGCGCGGGCGTGGGTGGGCCACCCAGCGGGCGGCCTCGCGCTGGACGATCAGCTCGGCGCCCGCGAGCGGCACGATCGGGTCTCCCAGCAGGCGCCGGCAGACCGCGGTGGTGAGCGAGAACGGCGGGCTGGCCACGACCAGGAAGTCCCGCCGCGGCAGCGGGATCGTCCGCAGGTCGGCCTCGACGACCCGGACCAGCGGCTGGCCGTCGAAACGCCGCCGCAGCCGCGCGGCGAGCTTCGGGTCGCGTTCGACCGCGATCACGCGGGCTCGGGTCGCGGCCAGCCCGGCCGTGATCGCGCCGTCGCCCGCGCCGAGGTCGAAGACCAGCTGTCCGGCGCCGGCGCCGCAGGCCTCGGCCAGCCGGGTGATCAGCGCGTAGTCACGCAGGAAGTGAGCACCGGCAGGATTCGGCGGCAGCGGCCGCCCTGCCACGGAAGACCATGACCATGATCAAGGCCGCTTTCTCGTTGCTGGTGTTACCGCGGCAGAATCTATGCCGGCCTCGCGTGCGGCGCTACCGGATATTCGCCAGGAAGCGCCGGGTACTCCTGACGACTCAGCGCAGCCAGCTGAGGATGTGCTCGTTGACCAGGGCGGGCTGCTCCAGGTGGAGGAAGTGGCCCGCATCCTCGACCAGGATCATTCGCGAGCCGGGTGCCAGGTAGCGTTCGCCGCCGCGAGCGAGTTCGGCACTGATGCAGCCATCACGAGCTCCGTGCAGGTAGAGCGTGGGCTGCGGGACCTGCCCGGGATCAGGCACATCTGAGTCACCAAGGCGCGTGGCACGGTAGTAGCCGATTGCCGCGGCCAGGTTCTCCGGGTCCCGGAGGCACTGCTTGACTGCGGCCAGGTGACCGCCGGGCCGGTAACCGGGCGACCAGTCGTGCCAGAGCCGGTCAAGGAACGCCATGTCGTCCCTGGCGGCGATCGCCTCGGCCAGCCCGGAGCTGTCCTGCAGGAGGAACAGGTAGAAGAACCGCTTGAGCTGCTCATAGTCGCCGAGCAGCACCGGATCGAGCGCTGCGGGCGGTATGGCCAGCGTGACCAGGCGCCGCCACCGATGGGGCGCGGCAGCCGCGGCCTGGTAGGCCGCCTCGGCGCCCCAGTCGCTGCCGATGAGCACAGCGTCCCCGGTGCCGCCTAGTTCCTCGTGTAGCGCCTGCGCATCGGCGGCGAGCGTAACGACGCGATAGTCACCGTCGGCCGGGACCTCCGTCGGCGCGTAGCCGCGCATGAACGGCGCCACGGCGTGGAATCCCGCTTCGGCAAGCACTGGTAGCAGCTGGCCCCAGGTATATGCGCAATCGGGGAAGCCGTGCAGGCAAAGCGCGAGCGGGCCCGCGCCCGCCTCGAGAATCCCGAACCGGATGCCGTTGGCCCGCACGGTGGCCGAGCGTATGGCAGCCATCAGGCTTGCTTGTGTGCGGGACTGCGCCGCCTGGCGCGGACCCATCGGTTCACGGGCCACCAAGCCAGGAGCACAAATACAAGCGCGGCCGCCGCGTAGTACTGCGACCAGTTCCCCGGATAGGTCGCAGCAGCCCAGAGGTTAACGGCCACACCGGCCAGGATGCCGCTGATGAGGATCAGAGTGCCCACGCGCTCAGCGCAGCGCACGATGAAGCCGATGGGATAGGCGGCTAGCAGCAGGCCCCACCCCAGCTGCAGGTAATTCAGCGCCTGCCCAGGTGCGAGCGCGATGTTCCAGATGCTCCAGGTCGAGTTGACCACGCCAGTTACTAGCGAGGGAATGAGAGGGAGCGGCAGGCGGCGGCGCCTCTCCCTGACGTGGGTCAGGGCCGCGCCGCGGAACGTGTCGGCCGCGTAGGCGACCATGCGGACTGCGCGCCGAGGAGCTAGCCGGATCTGCCGGTCGTGCAGGATGACGGGCAGCTCGGCCGCCCACTCCCGGTACCGCTCGTCCCGAATCTTGCGCGGCAACTGACGGCAGGCCCGGCCCACCAGGTACTCACCGAGCCGCAGCAGCCAGCGCTCCCCCCTCATCGCAAGTCCCCCGGTGCAGGCCGGCCCAGGCGAGCGGGCGCGGGATGACGGCGGGCGGAAAGGTGCGCGAGCTCGAGCCGGGCGATCCGGATGCCCTCTCCGGTCAGCCGGTAGTACTTCCTCGGCCGTTCCCCCTCCTGCTGCGGGACCTCCCATGCTGACACGACCAGCTTCTGCTGCTCGAGCCGGGCCAGCAGCGGGTAGAGAGTGCCGCTCGGCAGCCGGGCCGCGTTCATCAGGTCGTAGCCGTACCGAGGCGCTGCGGGGTCGGCCAGGAACGCACCAAGCACGCGCTCCAGCGGCCCGGTCATCCTCACACCGCTAACTCTACACATGTAGTGGACGTCCGTGATGACCACGAGCACGCCAGGCTCCGTCGACTGCGCACCGCAGTG
>JASHOL010000154.1 GCA_030041135.1 Streptosporangiaceae bacterium
TAGGCGGTCGCCGCGACGACGCTGGTCGCTGTTCCAGGCAGCGTCGCGGTCTGCCAGCCAGTCCCGTCGTTCCAGGTCACAGCCGGCGAACCGGAGGCGGTCAGGTAGAACGCCTCCGTCCCCAGCGGGTCAGGGATGGTGGACGACGTGGTCGAGCCTGGCTGCCCTGGGAAGTCTCCCGGCGTGGCCGGGATCACCGCCGGCAGCAGGTAGGTCGTGGCCGCTAGCGAAGTGGTGGCCGCAGGCGCACCTGGCAAGCCGGTAACATCCCACTCTCCGGCCGTTGTCGGGCCGACTTCAGTTGCCTGAGCGAGGCTGCCGCTGTGGCCGTCAACATAGACCACTGATGGCTGTCCGTCCGGTGTGGTCAGGGCCGCGAGTGACCCGCCGGATGTGGCCTTGGCCGGGATGCCGCGGCTGGACCAGCTGCCGCCATCGGACGAGAAGACCCTGATGTTGTCGCCGGGACCGATTGCAAAGATCTCGGTCCCGCATGTCGTGTCGGCCAGGGATAGCGAAGCCGGGTCAACGGCCGGCCCGCCCGGCAGCACGTCGCTGGTTGTCCATCCGCCCGAACCGAGGGCGGACTCGGCCAGGTTCCCTGCCGGGTCAACGAAGAACACCGCCGGGCCGCCGGTCAGCGTCGTCGTCGCGACGATTGCTCCGCCAGCCACGGGATTGCCCGGCAGTTCCTGCGTCACCCAGCCGGACGTGGTCTGGTAGGTCTCAGCCAGGGATCCGTCCGCGGCGCGGTAGAACGCGTGCGGCGTCATCGCGTCCCCGTTGGCGGTGTCGGGGTAGCTGAGGGCCGTGATGTTCCCGGTCGCTGACGGGTCACCGGGCACTGCGAGCTGGAGCCAGGCTCCACCGTCCCAGCTATCCACGGCGAGTCCGCCGGCCGATCGGGTGAACGTGTACTGCAGAATCGGCAACGGGTCGTAGTAGATCCCGTCGTAGGGGGTCGAGGCCACGCCGGACGACGGAGCGAGGACGGTGACATTCCGCGTGAGGGTGACAACCGTCCCGAAGGTGGACGTGAGCGTCACGCTGACGGTGTAAGTGCCGGCCTCGCTGAAGTAGTGAGTCACGCTGGTGCCGGTGGCATTTGTCGTCCGGCCGTCCCCGAACGTCCAGTAGTACCCGGTGACCGAGCCACCGGGCACCGTTCCTGACGCGCTGAACGAGCCCGTGGTGCCGGCAACCGCGACCGGCGGGCCGAAGATCCTGCCGGTGGGCACGGGCTGCTGAGCGGTAGTCGGCGGCGTCACAATGACCCACTCTTCGCCAGGGGTGCCCTCTACGGCTGCGGCGAAGGCGGACAGGCTGGTGATATCGGTGTCGTACTCGACGTGGACGTCAGGAGTAGCCGCGAAGTCGCCGTTGACCATGTCGATCGTCCCGTTGGGGCTGACCGACGTCACGATGCCGACGTGATCGGCGAAGTAGGGGTAGAAGCTCGGGTTGAAGAAGACGATGCTGTCGCCGACCTGCGGCGTTCCCGTGTCGGGCTGCGGGTTCTGTCCCTGGCTGGTTGCCCAGTCGTAGAAGGACACCGCGCCCGCGTTGAGCGTGTTCATGTCCGCGGTGATGCCGGCCCGCTCCCACACCCACTTGTTGAAGTCCGAGCACCAGGTTTCGTTCTCGTTCTCGACGCGGAACTGGCTGTTATAGCCGCATCCGTCGGAGTCCGCGGAGAAGCCGGCCACCATCGTGGTGTACGGGTCACAGTCCACGGTGTTGAAGTTCGGCACAACCGGGTTGTCGTCGACCCCGACTTGGCTGAGGGCGATGGCCGCAATGTTCTGCCCGAAGTTGACTGTGCCGCTGCCGGCCGATGCGGCAGACGTGCTGGCGGTACCGGCCGTCCTGGTGGTCGTGGCTGCCTTCGCAGCCGCACGAGCCGATGCCGGCATAGTTGCCAGCGCCCGCTCAGCGGCGCCGCGCTGGGCTGCGGCCGACTCGGTGCAGGCCGCTGCCTCGCCCAGATGCCACGCCTTCTTGAGCGCGGCCGGCAGGCCATTGCCGCAGCCGTAGAGTCCAGACTGGACCAGCCGCCACGTGCCGTGTGTCTCGGTGAAGATGCCCGTAGCCGCGCCGTCCTGGAAGTCGGCCGCGACCTTCTGCGCGGCCGACCTGGTGGGCGCGAAGCTTGCGATCGCCCACTGCCGGCCGTCGGTAGAGCCCACGTGCAGTGTGCCAGCGCGGATGCCGTCCACGTCGGCGGCTGGGATATGCCGCGCTGCCTCGAAGGCACCGGTCAGCGCGGCTGCGGCCGACGTGGCCGGAGATGATGCGGCCTCGGCCGCGGCCGCGGGTACGGCCGTGACCGCCGAGAGGACCACAATGCTCGCGAGCGCACGTAGCGCCCGACCTACAGCTCGGTTCCGTATCACGTGCCACGCCCTTCCCTTTTGACCGGAAGTGAGTTAATGTCGTAAATTAATGACATCGCGGAAATTATTTACGACACTGGCTTCGGCAGTCAAGGTCAGAATTCGCACCGGAAAGGTGAGCGGCCCGATGGCCGTTGACGCGGCCCGTTCGGTCTAAGCCGGGCGGCCATCCAACGCTGGAGACCCAGCCGAATGACATCGGGTGGATATCGGTCTTAATCTGGTATATCCGGACAGTCGGTCTGCGTTTGACTGGCTTCTGCGGTCAGGTTGGCGTCTGCGGTCAGGTCGGCTTCGGCATTCGGGCCGAGTCCAGATCCGTCCAGTGCTGGCCACGCTGACCGCACCTACCGCCGTGGAGCTGAATCTCGGTGCTCACTGCCATTGCACCGACAGTTCTGCGAGCAGGTCCTTCAGAGCGCGGCTGGCGCGCCGGAATCCGTCGGGGCCGCTGAAGCCCCCAAAGCGCCCGGCCATGGCCAGATGCGGTTCCAGCGAGAGGTAACCCTCAAAACCAGAGTCCCGCAGCGCCGCGAGCGTCTCGCGGATTTGGCCGTCGCCTTGCCCGGCCGGCACCACCTCGCCCGTCGCCGCTAGCGCGTCCTTCACCTGAACGTACACAAGGTACGGCCGGAGCAGTTCGTAGGCGCCGGAGTGGGGCCGGACGCCGCACTGAACGAAATTTGCGGCGTCGAAGGTCGCCCGCAGGGCCGACGAGCCGACGGTCGCGATGATGTCCGCGCATCTTTCCGGCCGATCGCCGTAGATCTCCTGCTCGTTCTCGTGCGCGAGTATCAGTCCGCGTTCTTCGGCAACCGCCGCAAGCGCGGCCATGCGGTCCATGACGCGCGCGCGATAAAGCTGAGGATCTTCAGACTGCGGAATGAAGAACGAGAAGACCCGGACGAGTGTCGCGCCGAGCTCACTTGCGACGTCCGCCACGCGACGCAGCCGCTTCAGCTCAGGTTCGAATGGAGCGTCGATCCCGATCTTGCCGATAGGTGAGCCGATCGCCGATACCCGCACGCCGGCGTCGGCAAGTTCGCGCCGCACCCTGGCGACCTGGGTATCGTCGAGGTCGGCGACGTTGGTGGACCAGACACTGCGCAGCTCGATGTGGGAGATGGATTCGGCCGCCAGCACCGCCAGTTGCTCATCGAGATCGGGCGAGATCTCGTCAGCGAATCCGCTGAGAACGAAGGTCATGCCGAGCCGTCCTGGTTGTCGTGAGGGTAATGTGCCGCGGGCAGCCGAACGGTGCGGCCATGGCGAGCGGACTCATAGACGGCGAGCACAATCGCCAGAGCGGCGCGCCCGTCCTCGCCGGTGACCGAGGGCGCACGTCCCGCATCGATCGCGTCCAGGAGGTCGCTGATCTGGGCAGCGTGGCTGGCGATATCCAGGCCAGCCGGCTTCGCCGCTGCCGCTGATTGCGCGCCGCCACGAGCGGTGAGACTGCCACGGAGGCCGGGACCGACACTGTCGGCGGCTAGCTCGCGCCGGATAATGTCGCCGTCCTCGATCACCACAGTGCCGGCCGTGCCGCTGATTTCCAGACGCTGGGCGAAGCCAGGGAAGATCGCCGTGCTGGCGCCGACGGTCCCAACCGCGCCTGAGGCAAACCGCAGCACAGCCAGGGCCGTGTCCTCCGCCTCCATCTGGTGCGTCTGGGTCGAGAACTGCGCGGTGACTTCGGCCACGGGGCCCATGCACCACAGCAGCAGGTCAAGGTAGTGAATGCCCTGGTTCATCAGCGAGCCACCGTCAAGGGCCCACGTTCCGCGCCAGGCCGCGCTGTCGTAATACTCCTGGCTGCGATACCACTTCGTGCTGGCCTCGCCGAGCACGAGACGGCCGAGCTGACCGTCGTCCAGCAGGCGGCGCAGCTCGATCAGCCCCTGGTCGAACCGGTGCTGGGAGATGACAGTCATCTTGACTCCGGCGGCCCGTGCAGCGCTGATGAGTTGATCGGCGGCCTCGATGCTGACATCCATGGGCTTCTCGACAACCAGGTGCTTGCTTGCCGCCGCCACCCGGATACCGACCTTGGCGTGCAGGCCGCTCGGCACGCAAACCGACACGACGTCGACGTCGTCGCGCGCAAGCAGCGCATCCAGGTCGGGCTCGGCCGCACATTCATGCGTCGCCGCGAGCGACTTAGCGCGCTGCGGCTCAACGTCGGTGACGGCAACGAGCCTGGCGTCCGGAATCGACGCGATCGCGTTGGCGTGGATCGAGGAGATCACGCCGGCGCCGACGATGCCGAAGCCGCGAGCCTTACGCGGACCCCTGCCACTGACCGGCTCGCTCATGCTCCGGCGCCGAGTTCGGTGAACCAGGTTCGCAGCACGGACAGGTGCTGCGGGAGGGCTACCTCAGGCTCCTCGATTTCCGGATGCCATCGCTTCTCCCATTCCACCGATATCCAGCCCTCGTATCCGTCGCCGCCCAGCAACTCGAGCATTTCCCGCACGGGCACCTCTCCCTGGCCGAGCAGCACAAGCTGCCAGCCGTCCGTTCGCGTGGCATCTCGCCGCGCGTCCTTGACCTGCGCCAGCAGTGTGCGCCGGCCAAGATCTGACCAGACGTCGGCGGGTTGCTGGCCCATTCGGTACGGATGATGACTGTCCCAGACGGCACCGACCACAGCGGACGGAACCATTGCCAGCAACTCGGCTACGACCGATGATGCCGAGAACGAGTCATGGGTCTCCACGCCGATGGCGACGCCCAGCCGTTCGGCCAGCGGAACGCTGGCCTTCAGCACCCGCGCCGCGCTAGCCAGCCTGGCCTGACGCTCAAGGCCGCCGCCCGGAAGCCCGCCGCCGAAGACCCGCACCAGCGGCGACTCCCAGTCGCTGGCGAGCTCAAGGAACTTGCGCAGTTCGGCCCCGGACTCGTCGTCGGTGAGCCGGATCGAGCTGTCTACCGCCACGATCGGCAGACCCGCCGCCGCCGCAGTCTGTTTCACCGCTGCGCGGACCGCGGCTGGCATGGCCGGATCGATCAGCTCGCCGTCAATCAGACGGAGCTCAACGCCTGCATATCCCCATGAGCGCCCCATAGAGACGGCTGAAGCGAGGCTGGCGTCGGGGAAGGCCAGAGTGCTGAAGGCTATTCGTTGTGTGGTCATGGACATACCTTGTCCGATGCTCCCATAACTAGCCCTCTTGGGGGCACGGGTCGCGGCGCGCGAGACGGCCCGGCCGTGCGAAAGACGACCGGGCCGGTCCCTAGCCGGAGGAACGCGCGGTCCTCAGCGCGTCCAGCCCTGCTGGCCGGCGCTGCGCACCGGGTCGAGCTTCGCGGCCCTGGCCATGATGATGAGCCGCTGTACCGCGAGGCTGACCACGAGGTAGAGCAGCGCGGTGGCCGTGCCTATGTCTCCGACGCCCTTGGCGTGGCCGATGAGCGCGTCGTAGCCGAGATGGGCGCCGAGCGCGATGACCCACAGGATGGCGGTCAGGACGTTGCCTTGTGACCAGGGCTGGCCGCCCTTCATCCAGACCCGGACCGTTAGGGCGCGGATCGCACCGAACACTGCGGCGAGCACCAGGCTGCCGGCCAGTGCGGCCACCGCGATGGTGGCATCAACGTGGTTCTTCTGCATGTACTGGACGGTCTCGATGATCCCGATGACGCCCAGGATCAGGTACAGCCGCTGGCTGGCCTGGCGGACGGGCCTCGCCACGAGGTTGCGGTAGATCAGCAGGCCGAGGAAGGCTACGCCGATGATGAGATAGAGCAGCGTCTGGCTGGTCATGTGTGCGAGTCCCCTGTCAGTGGCCCTGCGCGCGAGCCTGGCTGCCCGCGGTCGGTCAGGACCGACGCATATCAGGCTAGGCCCGACCGCTCATGCTGCCCTATGCATGCCGTCCGGACTCAGCCGTGACAGATGTCACTAGGCGCATCGGGGCGGTTACGCGCCGCCTGTTAGGTTGAGCCAGGGGAAAATCGAGAGGCAGGATCGGAGGTATTTCGATGAGCCTGCCTGCACGTCAGCGCAGGGTCCTAGATCGGATCGAATGCGGGCTGCGCGGGTCAGATCCGAGACTTGCGGCTCTTTACGCGATATTTTGCCGGCTCACCAGGGACGAGGAAATGCCGAGGATCGAGGAGCTGCGGCACCGCGCCGTGGTCGCGATCGCGCACCTGCGTTTCCGGCTGGTGAGCTTCCTGTCCAGAGTGCTGCGGCGACTGGTCCCCCGCCAGCGTGCCGCGATCTTCTTTCCGCTAGCACTGGCGCTCGCGGTCACGTCCATTGTGTTCGCGGCACGGTCCAGTCCGGGTTCTCGCTGCACGCCTGTGACTCCGCTGGCCGCCGGTGCGAGGTACGTACCCGCTGCCAAGCTGTGCAAGTCCTCGCCGGTGCTGACCTCGGTGGGCCACTGAGCCGCGGATGCTAGTACTTGATCGCCGTTAGCTCCGGCCGCAGGCAGGGAGCGGCCGCGTTGCTTCCGCTGGCAGTGCCCTGAGCGGCGCACGTCGTCAGCAGCGTCATCCCGCGAGGAGAGCTGACGCTACCCCCAAGGCCGGTCGGGTCGACGAAGAAGTGCGGCCAGGGCAGGGCCGCGGACGTCCAGACGACCCGGCGGGTGACCACGTCGTAGCCCCATGCCTCCCCGAGATCGCCCTGGGCCTGGTCGAGGCCGAGGGCCACGCCGCGGGCGATCGCGTACAGGCTGGCCGACAGGGCCGGGACCGGGCGGCTCACGGCCTTCCCGGTGCGGACATTCAGTCCGATCAGCGTGTTACCGCTGCTCACGTACGCCGTCTGCGTGCTCGTGTCGATCAGCTCGAGCGTCCCCGGTTGATGCTGCCGCACCGAAACGGGCCAGAGCAGCCGCCCGCTCTGCGCGCTGTACCCGGACAAGCCGTCAGCGCCAGCGAACAGCGCCACCCCGCCGACGACCGCGGCCAGCGTGCCGGCGAAGGCACGGCCCGGCGGCCTGATCGCCTGCTCGGCACCGGTCTGGACGTCGATCCGCCGCAGTGCGGTGACCGGTGAGGAGCTGAGGTAGCCGCCGATGGTCTGCTCGATGTACAGGTACCGTCCGCTGACCTTCCAGGCCTGCGCGACGCGGCCGGTAGCCCGGCGCCACAGTATGCGCCCGGTGGCCTCGGCATAGCTCGTCACCGCCGAGCTACCGACGACGACGATGCTTGACTTGCCGGCCCACACTGCGCCGCCGAGCTCAGTGGATGGGTAAGACCGCAGCTCGGCTCCCGTCGCGGCCGAGAAGATGACCGCGTACCAGCTCTGCCCGCCCGTCGCCGCCGGTACCTCGACACCGACTGCCACCACGGCGGGCCACGCCCTGACGCTGACGATGGCTGCTCCTGGCCCGAACCCGGTGACCGCGCTGGCCCACACTGGATCTCCGGTCCTGGCGTGGTATGCGGCTACCAAAGTTCCGTCTCCGAGCACGGCCAGGTTGGCGCTGGCGGCGACGTACGCGTCGCCGCTTGCGGGCACTGTCCCGGTGACCCCGTCCTCGGCGATCCAGCGGCCAGGCAGCCCGCGGGTCCACAGGATCGATCCCGTCGACGCACAGCGCGCGCCTAGGCAGTGCTTACTCGCTTGGCTGCTGGCGTGTCCGGGGATCACGGCCGCCCCGACGAGGACCACGGCGAGGATGCCTCGCCGCGCCCACGCTGCCGACCCCCGAGAGACCTTCACCTGACAAACGCCCTTCCAGCCGCGCGACCTGGTCAGCCTGCGAATAACGCCCTGGTGCGGACGCCGGCGTTCCCTGGCCGGCTGATCACCGGCTGATCATTTTGTACCCAACCGTAACCCCAGTTGTTGTCCGATGTGACCTGACTTTGCTGCGGTCAGTGCTTGCCCGGGGGGCGACCCCCCGGAACCCCCCGCGCTACCGCCAGGCCCGGTGCCGGCGAGCGATCGTGTAGCCAGCCCTTGCGTATCAGGCCGATGGTCGGGTCCACGGGCGGGCGACTTCAGTAGCGTGGGACTGGCCACTCTGGCCCGCCCTACTTGGAGGAATTGATGCCCGACCGCGCTCCGCTCCCTTACGACTTCCACCCGCCGGTGCCCACGTTCACGGTCGAAAGCGACGACGTTTCCCATGACCAGCAGATGGGCGACGAGCAGGTCTACAGCGGCTTCGGGATGACTGGCCAGAACATCTCACCCGAGCTGCGCTGGTCCGGTTTCCCGGCCGAGACCAAGGGGTTCGCGGTGACTTGCTACGACCCAGACGCGCCGACGGGGTCGGGGTTCTGGCACTGGATCGTCCTAGACATCCCGGCCTCGGTGACCGAGTTGCCTGCCGGGGCGGGCAGCGCGGGCGGGCCGGGACTGCCCGACGGAGCCTTCTCTGTTCGCAACGATTACGGCACGAAGGACTTCGGCGGGGCCGCACCGCCGCAGGGCGATCCGCCGCACCGCTACGTCTTCGCCGTGCATGCGCTGGACACCGACCACCTCGGCGTGGACTCCGACGTCTCGCCCGCCGTGGCCGGGTTTAACCTGCGGTTCCACACGATCGCCAGGGCGCAGATCGTTCCCGTCTTCGGGCACTGAACGCCGGGCCAGGTCCGGCCAGCTGGCGGCATCAATTCTGCCGCCGGCTGGTCTTGCCGTCAGGGCCAGGTAACCCCTGGTGCGGCGGGATCGTCACTCGCGGGCCAGGCTTGCGAGCACCTCACGCTCCCGATCGGGATCCAGGCCGTGGGCGGGCCGGCTGGATGGGACCGGCGGGTCGCCCTCCTCCTGCAGCCAGGCCCAGGTATCGGCCACCGTCTCCGCGACCGGCCGGCAGGTGAGCCCGGCCGCGTAGGCGGCGCTGACGTCGCCATTGTGCATGCCCGCCTCCTCACCGTCGGGCGGCAGCCAGACGGGCAGCTCAATCCACGGCTGTATGCCCGCGGCGATGATCACTTCCGGTGGTGCCCAGACCAGGCGCGCATCGGACCCGGTCGCGGCGATCGCGGCCTCCAGGAGGCTGGCCATGGTGGCATGGCCGGGCCGGCTGACGGTGTTGAAAACGCCCGAGATGCCCGCGTCAGCCGCGTGCAGAAGCCACCGCGCCAGGTCACGGCCGTCGATGTACTGCAGTTTCATATCGGCGGGCCCGGGCGCGAGGACGTCGCCGCCGCGCTCGATCCGCCGCAGCCACCAGGGCATCCGGCCGACGAGCTCGTACGGCCCGAGGATCAGCCCTGCCCTGGCGAGGACAGTCCGGTCCGCCCCGAAACCCTCCTGCGCCGCCAGTTCGCCGCCACGCTTGGCCGTCGGATAATCGTCACCGGCCTCGCTGCGGGCGTCGCCGTCGACGACCGGCCCTGACTCGTCCAGGCCGACCGGAGGCGGCCACTGGTAGACCGAGCGGGTCGACACGTAGCCGTAGTGAGCGGCGCGATCCGACAGCAGGCTCGCGGAGTCGAGCACCACCCGCGGGGCCCAGCTCCACGTGTCGATGACCGCGTCCCAGGTGGCGTCGCCGAGCGCGGAACGCAGCGCGGCCGGATCGGTCCGGTCGGCGTGCAGGGCGAGGGCTCCCGGCGCCGACGGGCCGCTGACTCCGCGGGTAAGCGTCGTGACCTCATCGCCGCGGGCCAGAGCCTCGGTCACGACAGCGCGGCCGACATGGTGAGTTCCACCCAGTACCAGCAGTCTCATGACAGACATGTTGCCTGGACCCGGATCAGCACGGCGAGGGCGTTCATTCTGGGCGTAGCCGGGCCGGCGAGGATATAGCGCATGCCTCCCGATGACACGCCCGCTGCCCGGTCCATCTTCGATGGGGCAGCGCGCGAATACGACGCCGCCCGGCCGTCCTACCCGGCGGCACTGTTCGACCAGCTCGAGGCTGTAGCCGGATCGCTCGCGGGCCGCCTGGTGCTCGATTGGGGTGCGGGGACCGGGATCTCCGGTCGCCAGATTGCCGAGCGGGGCGCACGGGTCGTCCTGCTCGATATCGGCGAGCAGATGCTGCGGTTCGCGCAGACCCGTGACCCGCGTTCGCCATGCGTGCTCGCGGACGGCAACCAGATGCCACTCAGGGCCGAGTGCACCGACCTGACCACGTTCGCCCAGTCCTGGCATTGGTTCGCCAAGCCCGCCGCCCAGGCCGAGGTGGCCAGGGTACTGCGGCCGGGCGGGTACTGGGCCGCTTGGTGGAGCCGGGCCAAGGCCGACGGGCAGGAATGGTTCGACCGCTACGAGGACGTGATCACGGCCGCCTGTCCCCGCTACACCTGGCGGTACCTGGGCGATGAGCTACTGGCGCCGGACTGGGCGGACAGCGCGGTCGTCGCCGCGGGCCGGCTGGAGCCCGTCGCCCCGACCGTGGTGCCGTGGACCAGGCACGTGACCGCCGAGCAGTGGATTACCGACGAGCGGAGCAAGGCGTACATCATCGACCTCGCGCCGGAAGCGCGAGAGTCGGTCCTGCGCCAAGTTGCTGACATCATCGCGAACCAGTTCCCCGACGGGCAGATGGCCGTTCCCTTCATCACGACCCTGCTGATGGCCCGCAAGTCCGGCTAGCAGGCCGCCTGCAGGCGTGGCTAGCGGGTGGGAGCAACGCTGGCTATCGGGTCTCTTGGCTGGCTTCCGCGTCCGCCGCGCTCTCCCGGAGGAACCCGCGCAACCGGGCGAGCCCGGCTACCAGCTGAGCCCGCTCGCTGGGGCGGACGTCCTCCGCCTCGGCCAGGTCCTCGCCCATGTCCGCCAGGATGGAGTCCATCGCGTCCAGCAACTCGAGCGGATTCCGCCTGCGCAGCGTCACCCGGTCCTCGCGCTGCACGATCTCCAGCCGCACCAGCTCATCGGCCAGTTCCTCGGAGCACCCCGTCCCCGCCTGTAGCAGGTCACTCCAGCGCCGGCCGAGCGTCCGGACGCCGCGGCCGGTCTGATACCCAACGAAGATCGACTCCCAGATGCCGGTGACGAACTTCTCCCAGCCGATCTCGGCGAGGTCGGCGGGATCGTTTTCGTACATGGAGCGCAGACTACGGCGCGGCCTTGGCCGGGGGAAGGGTTGCGAGCCGCTCGCCGCACTGGGCGCGGCCGTATCCGGGCAGGCTGGCTAGCTGATCGAGCAGCCATGGCGAGGACAGCGCACGCATGAGGCCCTGAACCTCACGCGACCCGGCCTGGGCAGCGGGCACGACCAGGTCGAACCGCTCCTCGGTGAGGGGCACGAACGCCAGGTCGTAGGCGAGTGCGGCAGGCTCGCTCGCGATCCCGACATCGGCCAGGCCGGACGCGATCGCGGCCGCAACCTCCAGGTGCCCGGTGGCCCTGGTGTCGTAGCCGACGACCATCTCCCGGCTGATGCCGTGCCTGGCCAGCTCCCGATCAAGCACCCGGCGTGCTTCGGCGCCGGGTTCGCGGTTGACCAGCCTCAGGCCCGAGCCGGCCAGGTCCTGCAGGCCAGCCACAGAGCCAGCCAGGTCCTGGCGCAGAACGAGCCCCTCGCGCCAGGAGCAGAACCCGATGACCTCGGCGCCGCCGGTCAGCAGTTCCATGGCCGCGCCGGTGTTGTAGTCGCCGGTCCGGTCGCGCAGATGGGCGCCGGCGACGTGCACCAGGCCGTCGGCGGCCAGGGCGAGCGCATCCCGGCTCGCGCACGGCCACCAGACAAAGGCAACCGGGGGATCAAGCAGGCCGAGCGGCAGCTCAAGCAGCGGCAGGGCTGGGTCGCACCCGGCCACCACCAGCGTCGGCCGCGGCGGCCCGAGCGGCCTGACCTCATCAGCACCCACCGCGCGCCCGCCGGCCGGGGAGAAGCCGACTCTGGTAACCGTGGCGCCCGCCAGCGGCAGCGCTACCAGCGTGTCACCGACCGGGGCAAGCGAGACCCTGGTGCCCTCTGGCCCGAGCGGGGCCAGCGGCCTAGCCGACACGACCGGCTCGGCGATGGCCGGGCCGAACAGCTCCTCCACGGTCAGGCCGAGCGCCCGGCTCAGCGCTACCGCGACGCGCAGGGACGGGTCGGACAGCCCGGCTTCCACCGCGGAAACCGCCTGCCGCGACACCCCGGCCATGCCTGCTAGCTGCAGCTGGGAGAAGCCGCGAGCCTGTCGCGCCAGCCGCAGCCGCGCTCCGGTGGCGCCACCGCCGGCAGCGCCGCCGCCAACCCCGATGCCGCCATTGGTCAGCGGGGCCCCGGCCTGGGCAGCGCCAGTCTGGGCAGCGCCAGTCTGGGCAGCGCGGGTGCGCCGCTGCGGTTCCTGCCCGGCGGTCACTGGGTGCGCCCCCCGACGGGCCCTGACGGCCCCGCCGACCCAGACGCGCACGCCCCCGCCGACCCAGACGCGGCCTGCGCCGGCGACCCAGACGCTGCCTGCGCCGGCGAGTCCGCGGGCTGGACGGCCGCCCCATCGGGCCCGAAGAACGGCGGGTCGACCGCGGTAAGGACGAGCTCGCTGCCAGCTGCGACTGGCCGGTCAGGCAGCCTGCAGGTGACCGTGGTCCCGGCCAGCTCCACGTCGACCTCCCAGCCCACGCCGGAGGGCCGGCACTCGGTCATCACGCCGGTGAATACCACCCCAGAGCCGGGCATCGCCCCGGCCCGCACACGGTCGGGATGAACGCCGGCCACGCAGCCGGGCCGCGGGCCGTCCGCGGGCACGAAACCTAGGTAGCCGACGAGCTCGGCGACCCGCCTGGAGGCCGGCCGCAGGACGACCTCGTCCGGGCCTCCGACCTGCAGCACGGCGCCGTTGTCCAGCACGGCCATGCGGGTCGCGAACGCCTGCGCGTCGGGTAGCTCGTGGGCCACTAGGACCGCCGGCACATCACGCTCGGTCACCATGCGCACGACCAGCGCCGTCAGCGACCGCCGCAGCGTGGCATCGAGCCCGGAGTAGGGCTCGTCAAGCAACAGCGCGCGGCAGTGCGCGAGCAGCAGGCGGCCAAGCGCTACCCGGTGCTGCTGGCCGCCGGACAACCTGGCCGGCATCGCCTTCAGCAGCGCTCCGATGCCGAGCGCGTCCGCCAGGCCGGCCAGCTCGGCCGCCGACGGGTCGGCGCTGCGGGCATAGGTGAGGTTGTCGCGAACTGATAGGTGAGGGAAAAGGCCGGGATCCTGCCGCAACAGACCCACCTGCCTGCGCCATGCGGGCACGGCGACGTGCGGCCGCCCGGTGCTCGTCAGCACCCGCCCGGCCAGGACTACCCGGCCTCGGCGTGGCTGGACCAGTCCGGCGATGGTCTCCAGCAGGGTCGTCTTCCCGGCCCCCGACGGGCCGAACAGGGCAAGCCGCTCCCCCGGCGCGACGGTGACGTCCGCGCGCAGCACGAACTCGCGGCGGTCAACCTCGAAGTCGGCCTCGAGCACGGGCGCTCCAGGTGTAGGCGGCCAGCGGCAGCGGCAGGGCCACCACGAGCAGGACGAGGGCATAAGGCAGCGCGGTCTGCAGCCCGGTCAGCTGCAGCGTCGTCCAGATCTGCAGCGGCAACCCGTACGGATGGTAGGCGATGACGATGACAGCCCCGAAAGCTCCCATCGCCCTGGCCCAGGCTACCGCGAGGGCCATGGCCAGTCCCGGTGCGGCCAGCGGGAAGGTGACCCGCCGGAACACCCGGCGCGGCCGGTCTCCGAGCAGGGCCGCCTGCTGCTCCATCCGGGGGTCGACGGCGCTGAAGGCCGCTACCGCACCGAGGACGTAATACGGCGCCGACTCATAGACCTCGGCGATGACCAGGGCCAGGAACGTGTTGGTGGCCGACAGGTTCAGGTGGCCGATGAGCTGCCCGATCGGCGTGTAAGGGCCGACCATGAAGATCAGCAACAGGCCGATGACCAGCGGCGGCAGCAGCAGGCTGCACAGGATGCCCGCCTCCCAGATCCGCGGGAACGGCAGCGAGCCGCGCGCCAGCTTCCACGCCAGCGGCGTGCAAACCAGGCCGAGGACGGCCAGCGTGACTGCGCCTGACTCAAGCGACGTGACGAGCGGCTGCAGCGCTCCTGGCGTGGTCAGCGCGGTGTGGATCGCGCCCGCGGAAATGTGCGTGAGCAGCGTGATGACTGGTCCGAGCAGGGCAATCCACACCACCAGGGCCGCGAGCACGCTAGCAATGCCGGACGCCGAGCGGACGGTCTGCGGTAGTGCCCAGGTCCGCCCAGGCCCGGCGGGCTGTCCGGGAGGCTCCGATCCCCGGACAGCGCCGCCAGCGGCTGCGGCTGGGCTAGCTGCCCAGCTCACTGCTGATTGCGGAGGGAATACCGCTTCCTGTGCCCGTCGGCGTGAGCAGCGTGAATCCGCCTTGCTTGTACTGCGCTATGCCGGCGCTCGACAGGGTGTACTTGACGAACGCGATAGCGGCCGGGGTTGCCTTGCCGATGATCGTAATATCCAGCACGAGCGGTTCGCCCGAGTGAACGGTCCCGTTCGTGGTCTTGATCGTGGCCTTCGAGTAGTAGGCAGCATCCGCGGCGGTCCCGAGGTTGATCATGGTCGGCAGTGCGATGTAGTGCAGGTGAAGCTCGATCGCCTGCGTGTAATAGGCGCTCGCGGCATCGAGCTCGCCGGCCTCCAGCACCGAGTCGAGCGAGGACTCGGCGTAGATCTGCGAGGAAGTGGAGGATGCCAGCGGGCTGCCGACGATCTTCGTAACGGTGTCGGCGGGCAGGTGGTAGTACATCTGCGCGAGTTCGAGCATCTCTATGAAGTACCGGCCCTGGGGGTCGATGTTGGGGTCGGTCCTGCCTAGCTTGAGGCCGGGCGTCTCCAGCAGCGTGAAGAGGTCCTGCAGCGGCTTCTTGCCGCTGGCAATGGCCTCGAACTCGGGCGCGTACCTGCTGTTGGGGTTATAGGCCACCACCATCTTGTTGCCTGCGTACTGGACATACCACTTGGTGAATTTCGGCTCAAGGGGGGTGATGTTGTCAGCGCCCACGCTCTCGAACACATTCGCGTCCGGCAGTTCATTGGCCGCGATCTCCGATGACAGGGTGCCCGCGGCTCCGCTCGTGCCGAGGTACTTATAGCCCGTCGCCTTGGTGAAGGCCGGGCCGGCCACGTTCGTATTGAGGTACTGGAGCGAGGACGCGTAGGCGACGTTCGCGGTTCCCGACACCTTGGCCTTGCTCGGCGAGGTGCTAGACGGTGAGGAGCTACCGCAGCCAGCCGCGGCAAACCCCAGGCAGGTAAGGGCAAGCAGCGCGCCTAGCCGCGCGCCGCGATTATGAGAGAGGGCCACCATGCCCCCAGACGATAGCTACTGTTGGTTGCGCGGTGCAATAAGGCTGGACACCGCTAGCCCTCGTGTTGACCTGCCCATGGCGCTGAGGACGCGAAGAGCGTCCCTTCAGCTAGTGTTCAGCAGGCTTCGGTTCTATGAGAGCGGCAACTGGACTGCCTGGCTGGTCTTAGCATTGTCCGGGGCCTGCGCCGCCTCGCGGCGGAGCATCCTGGCCAATCGCGCGGACCGCCGACGTTGGCAGCATCAGGTGCCCGGTAGCGAGGCATGGCAAAGTCTCATCGACGGCAGGGCGGGCAGCATGGGCAAGCCAAGGACGGGCAAGCCGACGGCTCGCCGTGCGCGGTCCGCCGGCAGTGCGCCGGCGTGGCGGTCCGCCAGCCGGGCGTCAGCGTGCATCTCACGACTCTCCTGGCGTCTATCCTTATCGTGGTCAAAATGCTTGTTTCGCCTGGGCAGACTCGATGCCGGCCGTGATGCCTGACGGCCGGGTACCCGGATATCTGAAAGGCTCCCTCGATGGGCAAGGGTGAACGTAATCGGCAGCAGGCCGCCAGGGAGCGGATCGCTGCGCAGCAGGCTGCCGCCAGGAAAGCCGAGGCCAGGCGGCGGATATATATCGTCGGCAGCAGCGTCTTGGTCGTGGTCGCCATAGTCGTCGCGCTGGTCATCATCAAGACGAACAGCAAGACTCCGCCTGGCGGCAAAGCACCGGTCGCCTCCGCGAGCCTGGAGACGCAGGTCGCGTATGACATTGCCCACGTGCCGTCCAGCGTGCTGAACCAGGTCGGCGCGGGCCCGACCGGCAGCAACGCGGTCACTCCGCTGCAGGCGGCGGTGAAGAAGGTGCCGCTGCTGAAATCGGGCGGCAAGCCGGAGATGCTCTTCATCGGGGCCGAGTGGTGCCCGTACTGTGGCGCCGAGCGGTGGGTGATGGCGGAGGCCCTCAGCCGGTTCGGCACGTTCACCGGCCTCCACCTGATCCACTCCTCCAGCAGCGATGTCTACTCCAACACGGCGACGCTGAGCTTCTACCAGTCCACTTACACCAGCAAGTACCTGGTGTTCGTCCCGGTCGAGAGCGAGAACACGAACAAGGGCGCGCTCCAGAACCCGACCAGCGCCGAGAACGCGCTGATGAACACCTACGACAACCCGCCGTATCTGCCGGCCGCCGACGCCGGGCAGGAGCCGTTCCCGTTCATCGACATCGGCAACCAGTGGATCGACGATGGCGCGCAGTACCTGCCGTCGGTCCTCGGCTCCGGCCCGAACCCAGACCCTTCGCACTACGGCCTGAGCTGGGCGCAGATCGCGGCTGACCTCAGCAACCCCAGCAGCCTGGTGACGCAGTCGATCATCGGCTCGGCCAACTACATGACCGCCGCGATCTGCAAGATCACGGCCGGCCAGCCCGGCTCCGTCTGCAACTCGCCTGCCGTCAAGGCGATCAGCCATATCTGAGTAGTCGAACAGGCAGCCCGGCGAGCCGGGCTGCCTGTTGGACAGGCCGCCACGCGGGCGCGGATCGAGCCCGTGCCATGATGTTGATACGGGGTGAGACCGGATCCGCGGGATCCGGCGGTCCGGCGCATCACGGACTTGACGAAGGCACATAAGGAACATTCCCGGCATGGCCAAGGGCGATCGCAACAGGGACCAGGGTGCCCGCGCGCGGATTGCCGCGCAGCAGGAGGCGGCCAGGAAGGCCGAGGCGCGCCGCCGGGCGCTGCTTGTCGGCGGCTCCGTAGTCGTCGTGCTGGCAATCGTGCTCGGCATCGTCCTCGCGAAGGTACTGAGCAGAAGCTCCTCCGCGCCCCCCGGCCCGGCCACCGAGCAACTCCCAGCCAGCGTCCAGTCGGCGATCATGACGGTGCCGCCAAGCACGTTGAGCGCCGTGGGCACGGGCACGGTGTACTCGGGGTCGCTGCGCCCGCTCACCGGTCCAGCACTGACCTCGGGGGGCAAGCCGGAGATGCTCTACATCGGCGCCGAGTGGTGCCCGTACTGCGCGGCCGAACGGTGGGCGATGGCGGTGGCGCTCAGCCGGTTCGGCACGTTCTCTCCGCTGCGGGCCATCCACTCGTCCTCAACCGACGTGTACCCGAGCACCTCGACGCTGACCTTCTACCGGTCCACCTACACCAGCAAGTACCTGGTCTTCACGCCCGTGGAGAGCGAGGACCTCAACGAAAACCCGCTCCAGACGCCGACCGCGGCCCAGGCGGCCCTGTGGAAGAAATACGACCCGCCCGGCAACTCGTTCCCGTTCATCGACTTCGGCAACCGCTTCCTGGCGACGGTCACCTACGACCCCGGCGTCCTGCACGGGCTGACCTGGAGCGAGATCGCCGCCGACCTGCACAGGCCGTCCTCGGCCGTGGCCAAGGGCGCGGTCGGCTCGGCCAACGTGTTCACCGCGGCCATCTGCAAGCTCACGGGCAACGCCCCGGCCAGCGTCTGCACCACCGCGCCGGTGAGCGCGATCGAACCCGGGCTGT
>JASHOL010000155.1 GCA_030041135.1 Streptosporangiaceae bacterium
CGGCGGGCACGTTCCGCTCGGATGACGCTGGAAAGACCTGGCGTCCGGTCAACCGCGGCCTTGAGTCGGAAGGCATCCCCGACCCAAAGGCCGAAGTCGGTCACTGCGTCCACCGGATCGCGATGCATCCATCCCGGCCCGAGGTGCTCTACATGCAGAAGCACTGGGACGTGATGCGCAGCGATGACGCAGGCGAGTCGTGGCACGAGATCAGCGGCAACCTGCCGACCGACTTCGGGTTCCCGATCGAGGTGCACGCCCACGAGCCGGACACGATCTACGTTGTCCCGATCACCAGCGACTCGCTGCACTACCCGCCCGACGGAAGGCTGCGCGTCTACCGAAGCCGCACCGGTGGCGGCGAGTGGGAGCCGCTGACCGAGGGCCTGCCGCAGGAGCATTGCTACGTGAACGTTTTGCGCGATGCGATGGCCGTTGATGCGTTTGACCCCTGCGGCGTTTACTTCGGAACGACGGGTGGCCAGGTCTATGCCTCTAGCGACGCCGGGGACTCCTGGGCGCCGGTCGTCAGGGACTTGCCCGCCGTGCTGTCGGTCGAGGTGCAGACGCTGCCGTGATCAGGGTCGTCCTGCCCGCGCATCTGCGCATGCTCGCCCGGATCGACGGAGAGGTCGAACTCGCCGTCGACGGCGCGGTGACGCAGCGCACCGTGCTGGACGCGCTCGAGGCGGCCTATCCGGTGCTTCGCGGCACGATCCGCGATCACAGCACCAAGCTGCGCAGGCCGTATATCAGGTTCTTCGCCTGCCAGGAGGACCTGTCGCGCGAACCGCCCGACCTGCCGCTCCCGGCACCGGTCCTGGCAGGCGCCGAGCCCTACCTGATCGTGGGCGCGATGGCCGGCGGCTAGCCAGGTGGCATCGCAGGCGCGCGAAAAGGCAAGGGGATCTGTGACCTGGCCGTGATTGACTCTGCCGGGCCGGGGGCTAACGTCACCTGTAAGCGATGACGAGCGCCTGATCCCGCTCCGAGGAGGTCGCTGTGCCCGGTATGACCAGCACCATCCGGATCGGCGTGCCGACTGCGGTAGACCCGGAGGGGACCACCGGGCCCGGTTACTGGTGGATGACCGGCACGGCCCGCCCGGCGCTTTTGCCCACCTCGCAGCGCCGTGCCATCCGGCGCGCGATGCGCGGCGGCAGGCGGCTGCGAATCCGGCGGGGGCGCCGTAGCCAGACTTGCACGTAGCGGTGGGCTGCCAGGTGCGGTTTTTAAATCGGAACGAGTCGCGTCCTGGCTCAGGCGCGCCGACGGTCGCGGCGGTCCTTGCTTCCGGGCGTGGCCCGCCGGGCAGCCGAACCGGTCAGCGAGCCCCAAAGTAACGCACAGGACACGATTCGGCTTCTGAACGCCTATTTTTCCGTTCGGGCCTGTGCTATGCCTAAACATCTACCTAACTTGTCGTTCAAGACCATCAAATTGTCGTGTAAAGTCATATCCCTATCTATTTAGTAGGTATCCGTCGACCTCGAAGGAGACCCCGGCCATGCGAATCAATCGTTACCTGGCCGCTGGCGCCGCGATCGCGACCGTGAGCCTGACCCTGGCAGCGTGCGGCGGAGGTGGGGCTCCCACCTCGATCGGCAGCGGAGCTTCGGCCCCGGCTGGGCACCTGGTGAACGGCGGCACCGTCACGGAGGGGGAGGTACCCGGAGGCACTGCCAACTACATCTTCCCGATCGTCCCGGCCACCGACGAGGACGGCTACAACACCGACCTGCAGGATCCGCTCTGGCCGACCCTGGTCTACCTTGGCGACGGCGGCAGTGCCGCCATCGACCCGCAGGAGAGCGTGGACTCCTCGATTACGTACGCCGACAACGACAAGAAGGTCACGATCGTCCTCAAGCCGTGGAAGTGGTCGGACGGCACCCCGATCACCAGCCGCGACTTCACGTTCTTCTTCAACCTGGTGAAGGCGGCCGGGTATAACTGGTGGGATTTCGTGGCAGGCGAGTTCCCGGACAACGTGGCCAGCGTGCAGACCCCGAACGCGAGCACGATCGTGCTCAACCTGACCCGGTCCTACAATCCCGACTTCTTCACCGACAACCAGTTGTCGGACGTCCAGTTGCTGCCGCAGCAGGCGTGGGACAAGACCTCGGCCAACGGCAAGATCGGTAACTACGACGAGACCCCGGCCGGGGCCAAGGCCGTGCTCGCGTTCCTGCAGAAGGAAGGCGGCAACCTGGCCACGTTCGCCACGGACCCGCTCTGGCAGACGGTATACGGGCCGTGGAAGCTCAGCGCGTTCGACAACAACGGCTACTACAGCCTGGTCCCGAACAAGGCCTACTCGGGCCCGGACAAGCCGCACTTGTCGAAGTTCGTCCTCGAGCCCTTCACCACCGACACGGCCGAGCTGAACTCGCTGCGGGCCGGCGGCAACCTCACCGTGGGCTACCTGCCGCTGAACGACCTGGCCCAGGCGGGCGCGCTCAAGGCCGAGGGTTACTCACTGGCGAGCCAGGCCGTACCCGGCGTCGCCGAGATCGTGCCGAACCTCTACAACGCGCAGGTCGGCCCGATGCTGCGGCCGCTCTACGTCCGGCAGGCCATGGAGGACCTGATCAACCGGTCGCTGATCGTGTCTAAGATCTACGGCGGGTACGCCGACCCTGGGAGCGGCCCGGTATCGGTGCTGACCGGCGGCCAGTTCGTGTCGCCGCAGGAAAAGGCGGGCGGGCCCTACCGGTACTCCCCGGCCAACGCGATCGCGCTGCTCAAGAGCCACGGGTGGCACGTGGTCCCGCAGGGCGTGTCCACCTGCCAGTCACCCGGCAGCGGGCCGACGGAATGCGGAGCCGGCATCACCAAGGGAGAGCAGCTCCAGTTCACGCTCGTGTACTCCTCCGGGGTCGCCGCCTTCGACGAGCAGAACGCCGACATCCAGGCGACCGAGGAACTGGCGGGCATCAGGATCGTGCTGAAGTCCGAGCCGTTCAACACGCTGG
>JASHOL010000156.1 GCA_030041135.1 Streptosporangiaceae bacterium
CCGCAGCCAACCGCCACGTGCTGCCGCCACAGCCGGCCGGCGTACTCGCCTGCCTCGGGGCCCGTTCCGATTTCGAGGTGGTCGTTGTCGCGCACACCGGGCTGGAGGACCTGGTCAGCGCCGCCGACGTCTGGCGCGCGCTGCCGGTCACGGGCCGGCCGATGGTCATGCGCTGGTGGCAGCTGCCCGCCGCCGACCTGCCGGTCGATCCTGACACGCGGGCCGACTGGCTTGACGTGCAGTGGGCAGTCGTAGATTCCTGGATCGACGCGCGAAAGGCGGCCCGTCAGCGCGACGCCGCGCGCGTGCCAGCGATCGGTGATCCGGACCTGCCGGACGCTCAGTTGGGGAACGAGGCGGCCGAGCCGGCAGCCGCGGATCCGGCGGCAGCTGCGGACGCCGCCAGCCAGGGCTAAACGCACAGAGCGCGCCGCGCGCCTCGGCCTCCGGCGACAGGCCTTCGGTGACGTCCCGCCGGCCGTCGGGTTAGGCCAGGCTCGCGGGCGTCGCACCGCGTCAATCGTCGCCCGGTTCGTTCACGTCGTCGGCGACGATTGCCTGTACTCCCGGCAGTTCTGCCAGTTCGGCGGCCAGGCCGGTCACCGATCCTTTCCCGTGCACGTGCAACAGCACTTCGACGGTCGCGCCGTTTGCGGACACGACCTCGTTCCCATCCCCTAGAGGCGCGCCGACGTGGGCCTTGCCCGCCGACATCTCGTTGACGGCGAACCCGCGGCTCGTCGTCGCCTGCAGGACCTCGCGCAGGATCCCTTGCCCGTCCGGATAGCGCACGCGCAGGATGGACACGGCGGTACCGACGCTGGGCAGCCGTCTGCTCAGGGCCGGGAAAGCGAGCGCCACGACGAGGTAGGCGGCCGTGACCGCCGCAGCCAGCAACGGAAGGCCGGCCCCGGCGGTCGCGCCGATCGCCGCCGTCACCCAGATGGCGGCCGCTGTGGTCAGGCCGCGGACCGCGTCCTGCCGGACGAAGATGAGGCCGGCCCCTATGAACCCGATTCCGGTGACTATCTGCGCCGCGACCCGGGACGGGTCGACCACGATACGTCCAGGCTCCAGCACGTCGCTGAAGCCATACTTGCTGAGCAGCATGAAGGCGGCAGCACCGACACCGACCAGGGTGTGAGTGCGCAGCCCGGCGCTCTTCTGCTTGATCTCGCGTTCGAGGCCGACCAGCGCCGACAGCAGCAGTGCCAGCGCGAGCTCGCCGATCTGCAGCAGTCCTTCTGTGTTCGGTGCACTGGCAATGAGATGACCGGCTATTGGCACGGGAGCGCCTCGCATTCGGGTCGAGCGGGGAGTTGGGGTTTTGACCGGACGTGCGGACTTACCCAGGCGCGCGGCCTTTGAACTACAGGGTCGCTCAGACCCGCTCAGACCCCGCTCGGGCCGTGGCTGCTCGTCTCGGTCGCGGCCGGGTTGGTGATATTCGGCGCTTTCTCCTGGTGCGAGACCCGGTGGCGCGACGTGTGAGCGATGGTCACCGAGTGCGTCGCGATCCAGTCCGCGGTGCCGGGGTGACCGCGGCGCAGGGCCTCAGTGGACTTACGGCGCAGGTCGGCCAGCACTGAAGCGCGCGCCACGAGCACGACACCGAGGACCAGCGCGATCACTCCTATGATCTGAACTGCGATCATCGTCGGCGACGTCCTGATGGCGTCGCCGAATACCACAACCCCGAGGACGATCCCGGCTGAGGGTTCGGCGGCGCTGATAGCCGGGAGCGAGGCGTGCAGCGCGCTGGCGTTGAACGCGCTCTCCATGAGCCAGAGGCCGGCCAGGCCCGCGCCGATCACGCTGTAGCCGGGCCAGGTGGTCAGCAGCGCGCCGAAGCCGTGGTGATCCATGATCTGGACGGTCTGGCGGGTGAGAGCGTCAGAGATGCCGAACACGAGCCCGGCCGCTGCGCCCGTGAACGTGGCCCGTGCCTGGCCCGAGCACAAGCGGCCGGCCTGAACGAATGCCGCCGCGATGCCCGCGATTACGGCGGCGGCCAGCCAACCCGCCGGAGAAGCGAAAGAAGCCGCCGGGGACGCGGCGATCCTGGCCACCGAGAGCGCGGCCACGCCGCCCAGCAAGACGACCGCACCAGCCATCTCGATGGCCCGCAGCCGCTGCCCCGACAGGGGCACGGCCAAGGCCAGCGCGAACAGCAGGTTCGTACTCAGCAGTGGCTCAGCCAGCGACAGGTCGATGTGACTGACCGAGTACGCCGACGCGAGCTGGCCCATGACCATGATGGCGAGGCCGGCCAGCCAGCGCCGCTGCTTGAGCAGTTCGGCGATGAGGGCGAAGCGCAGGAACAACGCCTTAGGCGCCTCCCCGGCCGCACGCTGCTGCAGCACGAACCCGACCCCGAGCAGCATGGCCGCGACCAGCGCGATGGCCACGGTCATCCGGCGGGCCTCCCTGTCGCTTTCGTGACCGCAACCCGGCGAGCGAGCAGAACCCCTCCGCGCTCCTGCTCGCCCAGGATCGCGAATTCCCTGGACGTGGCTATCAGCAGACCAATCGACGTCGTGGGGGGCGGCGAAGCTTTCAGCGAACTTACTCCCTTTCCATAGCCATCAGCCCGGGCGAAACCAAACCAGCTACGCCAAACGCCGACTCCGCGGCCAGCCAGGTGAGTCTCCCAGTACCGATTCAACGGGCGGCCCGGCCGGGCTAGTGCCCGGACTTGCCTGCCTAGATGCCGGCCTACCCGGTACCGGGTGGCCGGAGCTAGCGGCGGGGGCGCTGCTCATCGCCGGCGTTCGCCACCATCACGGCAACTGGAGGCATGAGCGCGGCGACGACGGACATGACGATCGCCGCGGTTACCGAGTACTGGCGGACTAGAGTCCAGGCCAGCACCACCAGAACCAGGCAGGTCCCCATTATCACGGCATATGCGACATTGCGCCGCATTCATCGCCTCCATCGATCGGCGCTCCAGTTGGCGCCATGATCGGGTGTCTGCTCGTCACCATCACTAAGGCGCTACCCGTGACCGCGCGGTCAAACCGGCCACACGGCAGGCGAGCCAAGCATGACCAAACCTCGGTACCTGTGCGCTTAGCCTGAATGAGGCGCATTTCCTCGGCGCGGAACTACCCACCGCCGCACGACGATACGACGGGATGCCTACTAGCCGGGCGCAACTGAACGGCGGGGATGGCATACCCGCCGCGTCCGGGGAAAGCTGGGGCAGCGACCCACGACGTTCAACAGCAGCGACGGCCGTGCCAGCTTCGAGAACGGTGCCGGCATCAAAAAGAGGTGTGACAGTGCTCGCTTCGCTGGTACTCGCCGGGCTCATAGCCGCGCCCGTCGGCACGTTCGGGCTGCTCGTGAGGGGCCCTGGACCGGCCAGGCTGACCGGTGCGTGGCCGGCGGTCAGGCGGTTCTCCACTGCCATCGTCGGGACGGTGCTGCTTGGGGGGCTGGTCGTCGGCGCCCTGCTGCTGCTCGGCGTGACCGAGCACAACTCGATCGTCGCGGCGGCGTGCCTCACGGCCGTGAGCCTCGCCTGGCTGCCGGTCACCAGACGGTGGAACGCCCGCGGTCACCTGTGCTGGTCGGCAACGATCTTCCTGTTCGTCGTCTACCTGGCGTTCGTGCTTGACTGGACGTTCGCCAGCAATCTCGGTGTCGCCGGCACGATCGGCGGGCTGCTGCTGTGGCTGCTCGAGGTGTTCGCGGCGTTCCTCGCGTGCGCGTACCTCTGGGAGATCTGCGACGCGCTCGGGTCGGAACGGTGGCGGCGGCGTATCGGCAGCGGAGCGTCCGCGAGCGTACCCGACAGCGAGCTGCCCTTCATCAGCCTGCACGTGCCGGCGCATAACGAGCCACCTGACATGGTCCTGGACACCCTGCGCTCCCTGCTCAGACTTGACTACCCGCGCTACGAGGTGATCGTCATCGATGACAACACCGACGACGAAGAGCTGTGGCTGCCGGTGCGGGACTGGTGCGCCAGGCACGGGGCCAAGTTCGCGCACCTGGAGAACTGGCCCGGCTACAAGTCGGGAGCGCTGAACTATGCGTTGCGCGAGATGACCGACGAGCGGGCCGAGGTCATCGGTGTGGTCGACTCTGACTACCAGCTCGAGCCCGGCTTCCTGCGTCGCTGCGCGCCGCTGTTCGCCGACAGCTGGGTTGGGTTTACCCAGGCGCCGCAGGACTACCGGGGCTGGGAGTGGTCCAGGTACTACCGGCGGCTGTTCTACTCCTACAGCTACTTCTTCGCGGTATCCCAGCCGTCGCGGAACGAGCGGGACGGCGCGATATTCGCCGGGACGATGGGACTGATCCGGCGGGTGGCGCTCGAGCAGCTCGGCGGCTGGGACGAGTGGTGCATCACCGAGGACGCCGAGCTGTCGCTGCGGCTGCTGCGCGCGGGCTGGTCGGGGCTGCACGTCGACCAGTCCTGGGGCAAGGGGATCATGCCGCTTACCTTCGAGGCGCTCAAGGGCCAGCGCTATCGCTGGTGCTTCGGCGGGATCCAGATCCTGCGCATGCACTGGCGGTCGATGCTGCCCGGCCCTGAGACGAAGGAGAACCGGCTGAGCACCGGCCAGCGCTGGGCCTACCTGTCAGGTGCGCTCCAGTGGTACGGCGACCTGCTTGGGCTGCTGTTCCTGGTGTTCCTGCTGGCCGGCGCGGTCAACCTGGCCACCGGTGGGGGCGAGTTGTTCCGCAAGCTCACGGCCTTCCTGGTCGCCACCGTGCCGGTGCTCGTGCTGCTCGGCCTGGTCCGCGCGGTCGCACTGCTGCGCCGCGGCACCGGCGCTTCGTGGCGCGACGCGCTTGGCGCGTTCCTGATCTGGCAGTCGACGTCGCTCGTCGTGGCCAGAGCATCGGTGCTCGCGCTGTTCGCGAAGAAGGCGGCGTTCCTGCGTACGCCTAAGACCAGCGAGCGGCAGCGATGGTGGGAGGCGCTCCGCGCGAACTGGGCCGAGTCCACGCTGGCCGTGCTCGGGATCCTGGGCATCGCGGCCGCGCTCACCAGGCCCACCGAGCTGGCCGGGCCGCTGCTCGCCGGCCTGCTGCTATTCCCGACGATCGGCATGGCCGCTGCCCCCATCAACAGCTGGGCCGCGCAACGCGCGGCGCTGCCGCCTGAGCTGCGCGAGCGTCGGACCACCGAGTGGAAGCGGTCCACGCACCGGGCCACGATCGTGCGGACCGCTGCCGCCGGGGGTGTCGTAGCCGTCGTGGCCGTTGTAGCCGGTGCCGTCGGCCTGATGCTCGCGCCCAGCCCGCACAACGTGCAGCCGCCTGCGCTGGTGCAGCCGGCCTCGGCCCAGCACACTCCATCGCCCAGCCCCAGCCTGTCGCCGAGCCCCAGCCCGTCGCCCAGCCCCAGCCCGTCGCCCAGCCGCAGCGTGAGCCCGAGCGTGACGCCGACGCCGACGCCCTCGACCCTGACACCTACGCCGACGCCCACGCCGACGGCGACGCCCACGCCAACTCCGACGCCGTCCAGTTCATCGCCGACGCCGACATCGAGCGGATCCTCATCGTCGCCGTAAAGCTTCCGCGACTGGTCGCGTCAGCCGCCGATATGTGAGGTCGCTCGCCAGGGGACAGCCAGACCTGCCGGTCGGCCAGTCGAGGTCGGGCGCCGCGTGACCAGAGGGGAATCTGCCCTGCGCGGCGCACGATGAGGCGGCGAGGCCCCGGCGTAGGCTGTCCGATATGGACCCGAGCGGTGGTTTCAGCCGCCGAGGCGCCCACCCCCGGATCGCGGTCGAGCCAACGGGCGGCGGCGGACCCGCCAGGGCGAGCGGCGCCAGGGCGAGCGGCGCCGCCCTGGCGCCCTTCGCTCACATGGCGTTCTTCTATCGGACTGCCAGCCACTACGCGCGGGAGGTCGGCCAGTTCGTCCGTGCAGGCCTCGCGGCGGACCAGGCGGTCATGGTCGCGGTGCCCAAGCCGCGCGCCCTGCTGGTCAGGGAGGAGCTTGGCGCGTACGCCACGGACGTGACGTTCGCGGACATCACGACGGTCGGCCGCAACCCGGGCCGGATCCTTCCTGCCATGCACGCGTTCGCCCAGGCTCATGCAAGCCAGGCGGTTCGCTATGTTGGCGAGCCTGGCTGGCGCTCACGGACGGTGGCCGAATGGCACGAGGTCGCGCGCCACGAATCCCTGGTCAATGTTGCGTTCGCCGGCCAGCCGGTCAGGGTCCTGTGCCCCTATGACGCCTCGCTCGCGCCGGCGGTACTGGCCGCCGCACAGCGGAACCACCCGGCGCTCTTGGAGGAAGGCCGCGTTCGCGAGAACGGCTCCCTCGCGGGCCCGGAGGTCGGTGAGCACGACGATCCGCTGCCTGATCCGCCCGCCGGCGCTGCGGTGCTGATATATCGCGATGAGCCAGGATCAGCACGAAGTTTCGCGCGAGACCGTGCGAAGGCTGAGGGGCTCAGAGAACCGAGGCTCACCGACCTGGTCATCGCCGTGGGCGAGCTGGCGGCCAACACCCTCCGCCATACCGACGGCACCGGGAGCGTGCGCGTGTGGAGATCTGGTCGCGAAGTGATCTGTGAGGTGCGAGACCGTGGTCATATCGGTGATGCGCTGGCGGGCCGGCTGTGCCCGGCGGCTGAGGCCGGCCGTGGCCGTGGCCTGTGGGTCGTCCAGCAGATGTGTGACCTGGTCGAGATGAGAACAAATGCCTCAGGCACCACGTTCCGGCTGCACGTGGGGCTGGGAACGTGAGTATCGCTGCCGTCGGGGCACGCCGGGCCCATGTCTGCCGGTACTCGACGGGCTGGATGAAGCTGGCGTCGAGGCGTTCGGCTGGAGTAGTGCCGCGCCAAGGGGTCGGCGCTACCATTGGAATGTCGGGTTTGTCGAGCCATCGGCTAGCTGGCGCTTATCACGGCCCGCCGGTAGTGCGGCCATGGCGGCCGGGAAGCATGGGCGGTGACCGTTATGGCCGGACAGCCATTTGAGGTGCGGATCGTCGGGAGCGTGCCGGTCGTATCTGCACCTGAGGAAATAGACATCAGCAACGCGGCTGAGTTCCGGTCCGCGCTGCAGTCGGCCGCCGCTGGCCGCCCGACGATCGTCGCCGACCTTAGCTCGACCGAGTACTGCGACTCGAGCGGGCTCAATGTGCTCGTCCGCGCGCTCCGGCGCGCTCAGGAGCAGGGCGGTGAGCTCCGCCTGGTGGCCAGCACCTCCGCTGTACTGCGCATCCTCAACGTCACCGGAGTCGGCAAGATGCTGAAGGTGTACGCGAACCTGGAGAACGCGCTGGCCGACCGAGCCCCGACCTTCGCTCCGATGTCCTAGCTGACTTGCGCTACGCGACCATTCGGCCACCCAGCCCTGACGAGTTGCTGACGTTTGCTCTGCCCCTGGCGAGGTAGTGAACAGCGACCCCTGACATGGAAATGGGAGTTCCGATGATCATCCTCGGCATCATCCTCCTCGTCCTTGGCTTCGTGATCAAGGCGGCGATTCTCTGGACGCTCGGCATCATCCTGCTGCTGATCGGCGTGATCCTGGCGCTGCTTGGATCTGCAGGACGGATGATCGGGCCGCGCAGGCACTATTGGTAGCTGGGCTCATCCCAAAGACTTCGGATCACGAGCGTGCCGCCCGGTCACCCCGGGCGGGCACGCGACGCCTAGCCGACTGGTCACCGGGTACGGCTGCCAGTTGAAGCTGTTCGGCCAGGCGCCGACGACATGGGCGCAATCCTGGGCAGATACCGACGATTGGAGCCAGCATGGCTGACAGTGTGCTCGAGGAGTTGCTTGTCTCCTCAGAGGTCCAGACGGCCCGTGACCGCCTGGAGACGTACGAGTCCGCGGAGGCGGCTGCGAACCGGAACCCACAAGGCGAGGAGGAACTAGCCAGCCTTCGGGATGCCCTGGTCGATATGCCGGGAGCAGTCAAGATGCTCCTCGAGGCCATCGACCGGGCCGGTTCGGAGTCGGGAGAGCCGCAGTACGACGCCCCGATCCACGGCGACCTGACCTAGCTTCGCTGCCGCCGAGGCTCGCCGGTACTGGTCAGCGACGCCGGTACGCGCCCTGGTTTGCCGAATGTGCCGGTATCCTCGTGCGAAAGGTCACGGGATGCCAGATCTCGCGATCTCCGTCCATAGTGAGTCAAAGACTCGGCTCGCCACCTGAACGAAGTGGTCAAGAAGGTGCGCGATGCCAGAAGATGTCCGATGACCTGCGACTTTGCCGGCATCTCCGCGCTGGCGGCGGCTAGTCGCCAGGCACAGGCCGAGAGCGCAGACCTGCGGCTTGTCGCCAGCGGGACTCAGGGGGCGAGATCGCGCTCAGGCCTCGTCAGCGCCTGGCCGGAACTGGCTCCGGTCGATCCGGCCCTCGACCAGGTCCGCGGCGATGTCCCTCACCTTCCTGTTGGTGTTCTGCGACAGCTTGCTCAGCTCCTTGAACGCGTCCTCAGGATGGCAGCCGTACTCGGCCACCAGGATGCCCTTCGCCTGCTCGATGACGGCACGGAACTCAAGCGCCGCCTGCAGGTTGGCGACGAGCTGCCGGCAACTGCGGTAAGCGGTCGCGTTGCGGATCGCGACCCCGCCCTGGGCCGCGAAAAGCAGGGCGATGTCGTGGCCGGATCCGGCGAACGCATCCGCGGCCCGGCCGTAGATCACGAGCGCGCCGCCCGGCCTGCGGTCAGTGCGCAGCGGCAGTACCAGGCAGCTCCCGAAGCCCGCATCGGCGATAGCCGCGCAGACCGCGGGCCAGCGCTGCTCGCTGCCGGTGTCGTCAATCCGCCGGGCCTCGCGGTAGCGGATCGCCTCCGCCACCGGGCCGTCCCGGCCGTGCAACTGCATGCGGTTCAGGTCGCCCACGGCCGCAGCGGACGCGGTGAAAGCCCAGCTAGTGTCGCTGGCCACAACCACGCCGGCCGCGGCGCTGCCCGGAATGAGCTCGAGCGCGAGCGCGGTGAGCTGCTGCAGAGGCCCGTCGGAGCCATCATCATCGAGCAGCAGCTGGGCAAGATCGGCGATGCGTTCGGCGAGCTGCCTGGTGACTCTGACCATGTCTGTCTGCCTCCTCGCCGCTTTCCGCGGCGTTCTAGCCAAGGAGGCCAGCTACCCTCAGATGAGCCGCTTGCACATCAGGCGGGGACGGCGCTCGAGCGGCTGGCGATCGTCTTGACCGCGAGCCATCGGCCGCACTTGACTGTTCCCGAGGAATCGGATGCTGGCCGGACGGGGCCGGCATTGGGGCTTTTGACACTGGGCTGTGTGAGTGGCGCCCGGCCCGCCTATGCTGGCCCGGACCTCGATCATTGTCGACACCTGGCATGAAAGCTGACGAGCGGGCCGAGATGGTAGCAGAAGGCATGAGTCCGGTTGGCGCTGAGCTTCCGGCTGACCGCATGCGCGTCCTGCTGATTGAGGACGACGATGGCGACGCGCTTATTACCGACGAGCTTCTGCTCGACGCTGGTTCCCCGTTCGCGTTGCGGCGAGCTCGCTCCCTCGCCGACGCCGAACCTGAGCTGGCCGGGGCGACCTGCGTGCTGCTTGACCTGGAGCTGCCGGACTCGCGCGGCCTGCGCGCCGTGAGCTGGCTTCGCGAAGTGGCGCCTGCACTGGCTGTGGTGGTGCTGACCGGACTCGCCGATGAGCACATGGGCGAGGAAGCAGTCCGGACCGGAGCCCAGGATTACCTGGTCAAGGGCCAGGTAGACGGACATCTGCTGCAGCGGGTCGTCCGCTACGCGGTCGAGCGGCGGCGAGCGGAGGAAACCCAGCGCCAGCTCGCCGAGGCGAGGCTGTACGCGGCGGAGAACGCCCGGCTCGAACGCGGCCTGCTGCCCTCGCCGGTCCTGTCCGACCCGCGGCTTGCGGTGAGCGCCCGGTACCGGGCTGGCGGCCAGCAGATGCTCCTCGGCGGTGACTTCTATGACGTCGTGGAGTCACCCGATGGCTGGGTCCACGCTGTCGTCGGAGATGTCTGCGGGCGCGGGCCTGATGAGGCCGCCCTGGGGGTTTGCCTGCGTGTGGCCTGGCGGACGATGGTGCTCGCCGGCCACCCGGTGGACGAGATCGTGTCCGCGGTCGGGCAGGTGCTGGAGCACGAACGACAGCACGAGCGGCTGTTCGTGACGCTGTCCATGCTGTCGGTGGCCCCCGAGCGCACCCATGGCCGCCTGTATCTGGCCGGGCACCCGCAGCCCATCCTGGTCACCGCCGACACTGTGACCGAACTCCAGGCGCCGGTCAGCCTGCCGCCGGGGATCAGCACGCCGTCCGCCTGGCCGGGTGCCGACGTCGAACTCGGTGACACGTGGTCGGTGCTGATGTACACCGACGGGCTGATCGAGGGCAGAATCGGCAGCGGGCCTGAGCGGCTGGGTAGCGACGGCCTGATCAAGCTGATCGAGAAGGCCCGCATGCAGGGCGCCGGAAACGTGAGCCAGGAAGGCATAGAAACCGAGCAGATCATCGAGTCGGTCATCAGCCAGGTGCGCGAGCTGAATGGCGGGGATCTCGATGACGACCTGGCCGTGCTGGCGATCAGCTGCTCGCTGCCCCCGGACGGCGCGGCCGCATGAGCGCAACGGGCGACGCCGGCGACGGCCAGCGATCGCCGGCTGCCGGGGTTCGTGCGCCCGGATACACCGCGAGCACAAGGCCCGCCAGCGACTCGGCCCGGCGCTTCGCCGCCGCCGCCGAGGCCGCCGCCAGCCGCTGGCCGCTCGGCCGCATCACGGGGGCCACCATCGTCGTGATGGCCCTGATCTTGATGATCGCGATTGCCGTCGCGGGTACGGCGCTCGCCGACTTGTCTTCTGACCGGTCGGCCGTGGACAGCGTCCTCGACCCGGCCGAACTGTCGAGCCAGAAACTGGGCTACGCGCTGGTCAACCAGGAGACAGGAGTTCGCGGCTATCTGCTCAGCGGGCAGAAGTCATTTCTCGCGCCCTACTACTCTGGCCTTGCCGAGCAGAATCAGCAGGTCAGCGCGCTACGGGGACTCACGGTCACGGTGCCAGGCGCGAGAGCCGACCTCGGTGTCCTGGAGACGCGGATTGACGCCTGGCGGGCCGGCTATGCGGTGCCCGTCGTCGCTTCGGTGGCCGCCACCGGCAAGCCGCCGGCCAGCCCGAGCGTGCAGACCGGCAAGGCCCTCTTCGACAGTCTCCGCACGCCCCTGGGCAGCTTGCAGATGGCAATAACATCGGCCAGGGCCAGGGCGGAGGCCGCGCTGGACGGGGCCGCCCGCGCCGTCGATACCACGCTGATCTTCATCGCCGTGGCGTTGCTGCTGCTGATTGGCGCCATCGCGACGGTCCTGCGAGCGGCCGCCATCGGCCCGCTGACCAGGTTGGCCAGGGAGGCCCGGCAGGTGGCGGCCGGCGACTTCGGGCACGAAGTCACGACCGCCGGACCGCGCGAGGCGGCGGACCTTGCCCTGGACGTCAACCGGATGCGCGAGCGGATCCTCAGCGAGCTCTCGGCCGTCCAGGCGGCCAACGCCGCGCTTCAGGCCAGGGCGCGGGACCTCGAGAGGTCGAACTCCGAGCTTGAGCAGTTCGCCTACGTCGCCTCCCACGACCTGCAGGAGCCCCTGCGAAAGGTCGCGAGCTTCTGCCAGCTGCTCCAGCGCCGGTATATCGGCCAGCTGGACGCCCGGGCCGACCAGTACATTGAGTTCGCGGTGGATGGCGCGAAGAGGATGCAGGTCCTGATCGATGACCTGCTTGCATTCAGCCGGGTCGGCCGCGTCGACCGCGAGGCTGCGCTGATCTCGTGTGCCAGTGCGCTGTCTGCGGCGCGCGTCAACTTGGCCGCCGAGATCAGGAAATCCGGCGCGATCATCGAGACCGACGAGCTCCCGGTCGTCCGGGCCGAATTTTCCCTGATCACCTCCCTATTTCAGAACCTCGTCGGTAACGCGATCAAGTTCCGCGGCGAGAAGCCGCCGCACATCACCGTCTCGGTGCGGCGCCTGGATCCGTTCTGGGAGTTCTGCGTGGCCGACAACGGCATCGGGATAGAGCCCGAGTATGCCGAGCGGATCTTCGTGATCTTCCAGCGCCTGCATGACCGCAGCAGTTATTCAGGGACTGGCATCGGACTAGCGATGTGCCGGAAGATTGTTGAGTACTACGGCGGCAAGATTTGGCTGGAAACCACGGCCGGCGAAGGCGCCACGTTCTGCTTTACGCTGCCGATTCCGCCCGTTGACAAGGAGACGACCTGAGATGGCCGACCGTGGTGGCCCCGAACTTACCGATGTGCTGCTCGTGGAGGACGACCCTGGCGACGTGCTGATGACCAGGGAAGCCTTTGAGCACTTCCGGATTCGCAACGTCCTGCACGTGGTGGGCGACGGCGAGCAGGCCATGCAGTTCCTGCGCCAGGCTGGCGAGTACACCAGCATGCCCAGGCCGGGCCTGATCCTCCTCGACCTGAACCTGCCCAGGCGTAACGGGCTTGAAGTGCTCGCGGATGTCAAGTCCGACGCCGAGCTGCTGTCGATTCCGGTTGTCGTGCTGACTACGTCGCAGGCGGAGGAGGACATCTTGCGCAGCTACGCTTTGCACGCGAACGCCTACATCAGCAAGCCCGTCGATTTCGACCGCTTCAACGACGTGATCCGGCAGATCAACAAGTTCTTCCTGACCCTCGTAGAGCTGCCGAACTAGCCGCCCGCGTTTGGTCCGAGCTCGGGACGGTACCTGGAGCCCGGCCGTGGCCCCGTGCCACGGCCCGGACACGGGAGCCGGACATGAAATGGACAACCGGGCTGACTCTGGCCGCGCTGGGCGCCATCCTGGCCTTTGCCGTCCATCTGCATCTGCCCTACATCAATCCGAATGCGGTCGGCTGGGTCCTGATGCTGGTCGGGATCGGCGGGCCGTTCGCGCCGCGCGGCACGCGCCGCTGGCTGCGGCAGCGCCTGATCATGCGCGACGGCAGGTACGGTCCCGTCGTTGAAGCCAGCGACACTCATTACTCGCGCACCCTCATGCCCGGCGGCCTGCTTATCTCCGGCGTGAAGGACGAAGACATCGCGGGCAGCACCATCGAGGAGCATGTCGTCGAGGAGTAGTACGCCGGGTCGTTGTCCGCCTGCATGGGGGCTTGCCCGGCTTTGCAATGAAGCGTTTACCAGGCCATACCCGGGTAGCTGAAGTCCACGGGGGTAACGCGGAGCAGACAACGGAACGGCTTGGAGTGGCGATGAGTTTGCCTGTGGGGCAGCAGCGGGTTCTGGACGACATCGAGGAAGTCCTGCGGACCAGCGAGCCACGCCTAGCTTCGATGTACGCGATATTCACCCGTCTCACGAAGAATGAGATTCGGCCGCGATGCGAGGAACTGCCCGTCGCCCGCATTCGGCTATGCAGGCTGCGGAGCCGCATGTCGGTCCGCCGGGCGATCAGGGCGATCACGCCGAGGGGCTGGGGACGGGTGCCGCGGGCCCTCGTCCTCGCGCAGTTCATCACGGTCCTGGCCGCGCTCGGCGTGCTGGTAGGCCTGACCGCGCACAGCGTCCGCGGCGCGTGCACCAGCGGTCTCGGCGCTCACCCCGCCCTGACGCATACGCGGGCTGGCTGCCGGGATCAGGCCCAGCACGTGAGCAGTCCGATCCCTAAATAGGCGTGACCGCGCAGAGCAGTCAGCGGGCCAGGTGATCGGTATCACCTGGCCCGCTGACCTAAATCGGCGTTTCTCAGTTCACACCGCTCCTGGCTCACCCTGGCTGAGCCAGCCGCTGTTCGATCTGCGCGAGGTTCTGGCACAGCACTCGGTACTGTCGCAGTTCGCCGCGCAGTTGCTCGGTGTCGCGGTGCTCGCCGGTGTCACCGGCAGCGGCTGAGAGCGCGTTCTGACGGCTGCGCAGGCTGGCGATCAGACTGTTGAGAGCGGCATCGCTGGTCTCCGCGGCTAGTCGCACCGCGCCCCTTGGGTCATCGACGAACGTCGCCTGAATGTCGCGCCACTGCTGACTGAGCCCGACCCCGGCGCCCGGCCCGGCCGGGGCAGGCCCGGTAACCCCGGACGTCGGCCGGCTGGTGTCGGCGCTGGGCTCGTCGGCGGCCCAGGTCGGACCGGCGGCGCCAGAGGGCCCCGGCTCCTCATCGACCACTTCGGCCACGACGACATCGTCCGGCTCGGCCACGATGACGCCCTCGTCAGGGACATCGTCTGTCTCGGCCACGATGACGTCGTCTGTTTCGGCCACGATGACGTCGTCGTCTGGTTCGGTGACGTCGTCCGCCGGCTCGGCTGCCGCTCCAGCGGTCTGCTCCTCGACGCCAGCGTCGGACGCGCCCGTCTCCTTCTGCTGATCTTGCCGCGTCACTGTTATCGTCCTTCCTGCCAGGATGGGTCGTCGTGGTCGGGATCTGACGCTGGGGTGGTAACTCGCGTCGGGCCTTCCAGGCCGGGATCTGGGGTGGCCGGACCGTTTCCCTTGGCGCCCGTCAGGCCATTGGGGTCGGCCGCGGTCGGCACCGCTGCGTATTCTCGGCTCCCGTTACCAGTCGGCGCGGCGTGCCGGCCCGGCGTCCTGCGGGGGAGTAGCTCCGTCTGGTTGCCGAGCAGGTCGGCGAACAGCTCGCGGTAGTGAATCAGGGCCTGGCGAAGGTCTTCGGTGTCGGTGCTTCCGTGCGCGACGTTACGGGTGATTTCCTGCGCCGCGCGGAAGTGGCCGACGGTCGCGGCGTGATCGACAGACAGGTCCGCCATCGCCTGCTCGTCGTCAGCCGCCGGGTATCCGCGTTCCCGCATGACGGTGGTGACCAGCGAATAGGCGTCCGTGACGGCGGCTTCCGGTTCGTCGACGAACCGCTCCTGGATCTCCTGCCACTGCGCCAGGTAACGAGTTCTGGCCGTATCGCTTAGCGGGCGGATATTGAGCTTGCGGACGCGCCGCTGGCGTCCGGTCAGTTCGGCTTCGGCGCGGAGCCGACTCTCCTGCTCGTCGACGGCCCGGTCGTATTCAGGGCCGAACTGTTGCTGCAGCCGCCTTCTGCGTGCTGTCATCGAGATGGCAATGATCAGCGCGATCGCGGCTATCACGATCACGATGACGACTGCCATAGTAGAGCTGGACATGGGGATCCTCCTGATGTCGGGTCCCCATTCGCTCCCCTTGCTCGGGCGATTCAAACACGCTATTCCCCGGTTCGCTGAGCAGCCGTGCACGCAGACCAGTCCTGCCCCGATGGAGCCTGGACATCACGGTTCCCAGCGGCGTCTTCATAATTGCTGCGGTCTCGCGGTAACTAAACCCCTCGACGTCAATGAGGTAGAGGACCTGGCGGAACTCTTCCGGCAGGTCCTGAAGCGCGGTGACCAGGCGGTGGGTTGGAATCTTAGATAGCACTGTGTCCTCGGCTGATATCGAGCGCGCACCGGCGCCTGATGGGTCGCCGACGGATAGCTCCTCGACCGAAGGAACGCTCAGCAGAGGCTCGCGCAGCCGTTTCCTATAGCCGTTTATAAAAGTATTCAGCAAGATGCGATGCAGCCAGGCTCTGAGATTAGTGTCAGGAGTGAACCGGTGAAACGCGGCGCATGCCCTGGCGATGGATTCCTGAACGAGATCTTCAGCGTCCTGGCGGTGCCTGGTGAGCTGAAGCGCCGCCCGCAGCAATTGTGCCTGGTACGGCAGGGCGTCGCGCTCGAACCGCTCCGCAAGCTCTGGACTCATCCGGTCATGGCCAACCTGGCTCACGTGCTCGCCCTCCCGTCAAGCCCCGTCCGGCGCACCCGCTATCTACCATCGATCACGTAGGTCAAACCGAGCCAGGTTCAGGCTGTGAGTTTGCTCTGGACGACGGCAGCGTGGCGGCCACGGCTTAGGCCCCGCGGGCCGCGCGGTCAGCGCGGTCAGCGCGCAGCTCAGGACAGCTTCTGTCCTTGCGCCTGGTCGGGCTGCGCGCTCCAGCCGCGCCGCGCGGGCCTGTAGACCCGCTCCCGCTCCCCGCCGGCGTCGTCGGCGGTCAGCATGCCCAGCCTGGTCATGGCGGCCAGGCTCTCGTCCAGGACTTGGCCGGGCAGGCGGGTAGCCTCGGCGATCTCTGCGTGGCTCGGGTCGCGGCCCGAGTACTCGATGGTGGCTATCGCCTCGTAGACGTCTGCCATGTCGTCGCTGATGACCTGCATGTCGACGTACGGTGCCTCGGATGTTCGCGCCATCTTCGCCTCTTCCCTCCGAGTAGGTCGCGACGGTCAGGCCGCCGCGAGGTCGGTGCGACCGGGCCTGGCCGCACCGGTCTCGATGGTGGTCAGCGGACTACCTGCTCGGCTGCGGTACCGAGCAGTGCACCTTGGGATTGGCGCCCACGTAGTTGAGCGGCCCGGCGACGACGGTCGCCGCTATCGTTCCCGCCCTGGCGCAGCTCACGCTGCCGTCGTAGTAGTGCCGCTGCAGGCCCGCGAAAATGCCGATAACCAGCCAGACTACGAGCAGGACACTGAGGATTCTCATCTACGTCCTCCGGGTCACTTGGCGGTCGCCGTGACCGCATTCCGGTCCGGACCGGGTGCCAGGCGAGGCTGGGTCTCGCCCGCCGGGTACCCGCCCTGGATCGGCCCAGAGGTACCTGGAACGGCGCGGGCTAAACGAGCGCCGTCCCAGGGGCGAAGATCAGGTCTTGGGCCCGATCTTGCGCTTGACCGTAATTCGCGGCTTCTTCGACTTCGCCGTCCGTTTGGCCGGGGCAGTCGGCTTCGGGTGGCAGAAGGCCGGGGTGGTGGCGCTTGGCTTGGGGCTTGGCGTCTTGCCTGCCGGGTCGTTCTTCTGGTGTGTTCCCTGGCCCGCGCACTCGCGCGCGTGCAAAGCGGCGAGTGCGGCCACCTGGTCGACCTTCGTCGCGTTCTGCGCGAGTATCGGGGTCATCCACTCGAGCATGGGCGAGACCTGGGACCGCCAGACGGCCATCGTGTGCCCGCCGGGCTGGAACTTGAGCGGCGCGCCCGCCTGATACAGCGACAGCTCATTCCAGAAGAAGCTGGCCCCGTCCATGTCCTGCTTATCGCCCGTCCCTGCCCCAATCCAGAACTCGGGGATGGGCTGCCCCGGATTCAGGTGCTTGACCTCGTAGTCGGGCGTGTTGATCAGACGCAGCTTCTTGCTGCGGCCGAACGGGTTGACATTCTTTCCGCCGATGAAATTCGGGTAAGGCGCGAAGTAGCCGCTCAGGACGCCTGCGGCGCCGTACCGGCGGCTGAGCATCGGCGCGAGGGCCATATTGACCGCGCAGTAGCCGCCCTCGGAGTAGCCGGCGATCCCCCAGCCAAGCCCTGGGGGCTGGACCCTGGCCAGGTGGGTGGAGACGTAGTCGGGCACGTCCAGCCCCAGGTAGGTCATGTCCTGAGGGCCACCGACCTGATTGAGGCACTGCTCAGAGACGTCCACACCGCCGTTCGCGTCCGGCATGACCAGCACGGCCGGCTTCGCCAGTCCCCGGCTGACCAGGCCATCCATGATCGCGACAACGCCCATGACGTTGATCCAGTCCTGGGGCTCGCCCGGCTGTCCGTGGATCAGCTCGACGACGGGGAACCGGTAGTCGCGGTAGGCGGGCTGGAAGTACTGCGCCGGCAGGTAAATATAGGCATACCGGGAGATATGACTGAGCCGTCCGGGCAGCGTCGCCTCGAACTGGTAGCCCTGCTGCTCCGCGATCGACGTGACGATTGGCTGGCCTGATAGCAGGCCGTGCCCCTTTCCGACCACCGTGAGGTCCGAGCCGCCAGACGATGATGACTTGGGCGGGGGTGCGTTCGTGAGGTCGGCGAACGCCGCACCCCAGGTCGGGTAGTAGTCGAAGTAGCGGTTGACGGCCATGATCCCGAACTGCACGGCCACGAGGAAGGCCACGAACGCGGCGATCACGCGCACGGCAGCCCTGCGAGTCCTGATCATCCACCACATCAGCCCGGCGAAGATCAGGACCAGCAGGATGAACAGGAACGTGCTCTGCGGCTCTAGCATGCGGCCGCTCTCCGGTCCGCACCGCAAGAGCCGCTA
>JASHOL010000157.1 GCA_030041135.1 Streptosporangiaceae bacterium
GCTCACGCCGGACGCGCTACGCCGGGCCGTGGCTGCCGAGGACCTGGCCATGCTCACCTCGGTGCCGGGAATCGGACGGAAGGGCGCGCAGCGCATCGTGCTCGAGCTGGCCGGGCGCCTTGGTGCTCCGGGCGACGGCCAGCTTGCCGGAGCGGGCGCCCTCGCGCCGGTGGCCGTGATCGCGCCCTGGCGCGAGCAGGTGAAGGCCGGGCTGATCAGCCTCGGCTGGCAGGCCAGGGAGGCCGAGCAGGCGATATCGGCGGTGGAGCCGGAGTTGCTCGCGGCGGCCGACCGCGGCGAGCACGACGGCGACGGCGAGCAGGACGGCCGCGACGGGCGCGACGGCCCCGGCGAGAACGGCGAGAACCGCGAGAATCCCGAGCCCGGCCAGCCCGCGATCGACGTCTCGGTCGCGCTGCGGGCCGCGCTCCGCGTGCTGGGGCGGTCATGACGCGCAGGTCCGACGAGGCGGAACGGACGGTCTCCGCGCTCGCCGACGCCGATGACCGGGTCGTCGAGGGCGCGCTACGCCCCAAGCGCCTGGCCGAGATGATCGGGCAGACCAGGGTGCGCGACCAGCTCTCGCTGATGCTGGAGGGTGCGCTTCGCCGCGGCCGCGCCCCGGACCACGTCCTGCTCTCCGGCCCGCCTGGTCTCGGCAAGACGACGATCGCGATGATCATCGCCGCGGAGCTCGGCGCGCCGATGCGGATCACCAGCGGCCCGGCGATCGAGCGCGCCGGGGACCTGGCGGCGATCCTGTCGACGCTGTCCGACGGCGAGGTCGTGTTCATCGACGAGATCCACCGCGTCGCCCGCCCGGCCGAGGAGATGCTCTACCTGGCCATGGAGGATTTCCGGGTCGACGTCGTGATCGGCAAGGGGCCGGGCGCCACCGCGATCCCGCTCGACATCGCTCCGTTCACCCTGGTGGGGGCGACGACCAGGGCCGGGCTCCTGCCGGCCGCACTGCGCGACCGGTTCGGCTTCACCGCTCACCTGGACTTTTACGAGCCCGAGGAGCTGGGCGTGATCGTCCGGCGGTCCGCCGGGTTGCTCGCCGTGGCGTTGCGCGATGATGGTGCCGAGGAGATCGCCGGGCGGTCGCGCGGCACCCCGCGGATCGCTAACCGGCTGCTTCGACGCGTTAGGGATTATGCCGAAGTGCGAGGGAACGGGCTCATCACCAGAGACATCGCGCAGGCAGCCCTGGAGTTGTACGAGGTCGATGAGAGGGGCCTCGACCGGCTCGACCACGCAGTGCTGGCAGCGCTGATCCGAAAATTCGGCGGCGGGCCGGTCGGCCTCTCCACGCTGGCCGTGGCGGTCGGTGAGGAGGCGGAGACGGTCGAGGTGGTAGCGGAGCCATTCCTGGTCCGGGCCGGACTGATCGCGCGCACGCCGCGAGGGCGGGTTGCGACGCCGGCCTCCTGGGAGTACCTAGGCCTGCCCGTGCCGCAGCAGGGCCCCTGGGCGCGGCAGTCCGAGGCTGGCCAGGGCCCGCCCGGCGAAGTTACTCTTTTCGACTGAAGTCCGTCGATGTTCGGCGGATCGCTCGTATGAGCGGACGGGATGAAACGCACAGTGACGGGACGTTACAGCTCGTGGCGGGCTGGTGACGGTCACCCGCCAAACGCCGTAGCCTGTTGGTGCGTCGCTTCCGCGCCGCTAAACTTCGGCAGTTGGTCCACGACAGGCCACCTTGCGCCGCCGGGCACCCCTGGCCGGCGCCATCCGTTCAGCCGAATGGGGTGGCAACGCTAATTTGGAAGGATGTCCCGCCATGGGGACAGAGATTCTAGCGGCCGCGAGCAAGCCGGCTTCAAGCTCGTCCGACTACTCATTCCTGCTGATCATTCTGGTGATCTTCGGCATCATGTACTTCGTCATGATCAGGCCGCAGCGCAACCGGCAACGGCAGGCCCAGCAGACCCAGCGCCAGGTGGGTGACGGCGCGCGGATCCGCACGACGGCCGGAATGTACGGCACGATCATCGAGGGCGATAACGAGAACGTCCTGGTGGAGTTTGCTCCCGGCGTCCGGATCAAGATGATGCGCCGAGCCATCATGAACGTCGTGCCTGATGACGAGCCCGACGGCTTCACGCCGACGGGTCCGGACGTGTCCGACGAGGACACGACGGTCGGCGCTACCAAGGACGACCGAGACAGCTTCTAGCAGCGGCCCACGCTGACGAGCGAAAGACGGACCACCGGTGCCTCCACCAAGCACGACAACCTCCAGGCCGGGGCGGCTGCTGGCGACCCTGGCCGCCTTGCTCATCGTGATGCTGGTCGCCGTGCTCGGCGCGAACTTCGCCAGCCCCGGCAAGTGGCATGACAGCTTCAAGGTCGGACTTGGCCTTGACCTCTCCTGGGGCACGCAGATCACCCTGCAGGCCTACCACCCGGCCGGTGGCGGCGCCATCAGCCAGGGTGCGATGGCCAAGGCGCTGCAGATCATGAACGACCGGATCGACTCGTCCGGGTTCGTCGGCGCCTCGGTGGTTCAGCAGGGCGCCAACGAGATCGTGGTGTCCGTCCCGCACGAAAACGCCGAGCAGGTCGCCAACCTAGTCGGAACCACGGCCCAGCTGGCGTTCCGTCAGGTCCTGTTCGGAGCACCGGCCACGACGAGCGGGTCCACGTCGTCGAGCCCGTCGCCGTCGCCGTCGCCGTCCTCGAGCGCGAAGGCCTCGTCCACTCCTAAGACCTCCTCGACGCCCAAGGCATCTTCCAGCCCGAGTGCGACGCCGTCGGCCGGCGGCTCAGGTCAGGCTGCCTCCGCCAGCCTGTTGTCGGGCAAGGCGACCTCGTCGGCCAATCCCAAGGCCTCCACGACGCCGACCCCGACACCGAGTCCTAGCTCCAGCGGCTCGACGAGCAGCAAGCCCTCGACCACCGCGGACGGCTTTGGTGACCTGAGCGAGCTCCAGCCGTCGACGATCGCCGACTTCAACAAGCTGAACTGCGCGGACAAGAACTGGCAGTCGCGGATCTACGGCCTGAACCCGAGCGGCTGGAATCGTAGCGGCCCCAACCAGCAGGCGGTGGCCTGCTACGAGAACGACGGCGTGTGGTGGAAGTACGCGATGGCCGCGCCAGTCATCCAGGGCACGGACCTGACCTCGGTCAGCGCCCAGGCGGCCACCACCGGCGCGGGCTACCAGGTCAACTTCAACGTGAAGTCCGGGCCGGCCAGCGCGCTCGGCACCCTCACGGAGAAGATGTCCACGGACTACTACCCGAGCAGCAGCACGCCAGACACGGCCGATTACTTCCTGGCCCAGCTCGCCGTCGTCCTCGACGGCCAGGTCCAGTCCTCGCCCGTGGTGCAGGGTCAGATCACGACCTCCGGCGAGATCAGCGGGCCCGAGGGTACGGGCTTCACCTCGAACCAGGCGAACTCGCTGGCTAACCTGCTCAAGTACGGCCAGCTGCCGCTGTCCTTCAAGACGCTGGACAGCTCCTCGGTTTCACCACAGCTCGGCTCGGCCCAGCTGTCGGCCGGCCTGATCGCCGGCCTCGTCGGCCTGATCCTGGTCGTGATCTACTCGTTCATCTACTACCGCGGCCTGGCCCTGGTTTCTGTGTCGAGCCTGTCGATCGCGGCCGCGATCTCTTACCTGTCAGTGGTCCTGCTCAGCAGGTACGAGAACTTCAACCTGTCGCTGGCGGGCATCGCCGGACTGATCGTCGCGATCGGCATCACCGCCGACTCGTTCGTTGTGTACTTCGAGCGACTGCGAGACGAGGTCAGAGAGGGCCGGTCGCTGCGCTCGGCGGTCGAGCGCGGCTGGACCAGGGCGCGGCGGACCATCCTGGTCTCCGACACGGTGTCGTTCCTGGCCGCGTTGCTGCTTTACATCATCGCGATCGGCGACGTCCGGCTATTCGCGTTCACTCTCGGCCTGACCACGCTGGTTGACATCGTGGTGGTGTTCCTGTTCACCAAGCCGATGATCACGCTGCTGGCCCGGACGAAGTTCTACGGCCAGGGCCACAGGCTCTCCGGCCTGGATCCGGCCCGGCTCGGTGCGAGAGCACCTTGGCGAGGGTCGCGGCGGCCGGTCACAAGGCAGGCCACCGGCACATCCGGCGGAGCCTCGGCGGTGCCGAACCGCGGGGCGACCCCTGGGTCCCCCGCTGCCCCGAAGGAGGCGTGATGTCGCGGCTCGGCAACATCCCCGGCCGGCTCTACCGCGGCGAGGTCTCCGTCGACTTCGTAGGTCGCAAGCGGCTCTGGTACTCGATCTCCGGGGCCATCCTGGTGATCAGCGTCATCGCCCTGGTGGTCTTCGGGCTGAACTTCAGCATCGACTTCAAGGGCGGTACGCAGATCCAGTTCCCCGTGACCCATGCCGCGACGGCTACGAGCGTTGAGCAGACGGTCAAGAACGCGGGCGGCGGAGCGGACGCCAGCGCCCAGGAGGTCAAGCCGTTCGACGGGAGCGCCCCGTTCTGGCAGGTGCAGACCGGCCAGCTGAATACGGGGCAGACCAGGACGGTCGAGAACGCGATCATCGGCACGTACCACCCGAAGGGCGGCCCGAACGCCGTCTCGGTCACGACTGTCAGCGCGAGCTGGGGGTCGCAGATCTCGCAGAAGGCAGCGGTCGCGCTCGTCGCCTTCATGATCGTGATCGTGCTGTACCTGTCGATCGCGTTCGAATGGCGGATGGCGGCCGCGGCGTTCGTCGCGCTGCTGCACGACATCGTGATCACGATCGGCGTCTACGCGCTGGCTCACTTCCAGGTCAGCCCGGCCACCGTCATCGGCCTGCTCACGATCCTCGGCTACTCGCTCTACGACACGGTCGTTGTCTTCGACAAGGTCCGCGAGAATACCGCGCCCATCCTGGGCACCCGGAAGAGCAACTACAGCCAGGCAGCCAACCTGGCGCTTAACCAGACCCTGGTTAGGTCGATCAACACCTCGCTGATCGCCCTGCTGCCGGTGGCGGCGATCCTGGTCGTCGGAACCCTGCTACTCGGCAATGGCGAGCTGAAGGACCTGTCTCTGGTGCTATTTGTCGGCATGCTCTCCGGCACGTACTCCTCGATCTGCATCGCCACCCCGGTGCTGACCGACCTCAAGGAGCGCGAGCCGCAGTACAAGCAGCTGGCCAGGCAGGTGGCCCGCCAGGCGGCCGGCGGCCGCGGGGCGATCCGCCGGGCGGCGAAGGCGCAGGCAGCGGCTGCGACCGCGGGCACCGCCAGCAGATCCGGGCCGAGCGCGGGCAACGGCAGCAGCGCCGATGCGGTCGCGGACCTCGAGGATACCGACCTGGAGCCCGCCGACGGGACGGCCGTCGACGAGGACGAGGCAGCGGTGGCTGACCAGGTGCCGGCCAGCCAGACGGCGATGCCGAGCGGCCAGCCCGCACGCAGCAGCGCGCGGCCGGCTGGCCAGCGCCAGCAGCCAACCCGGCGACCAGGCTCAACCAACCGACGGCCCAGCGGTAAGAAGAAGCGGCGGTAAGCCGCCGTGCCAGGGCTCGGCACACGGCTCAGGTCGGCTTTGCCTGCGCGAGTGGGCGGGCGCGGGCCGACCTCCGTGGCCCAGTCGCGCCGCCGCCCAGCTTCCCTGCGGGCGGCGGCTGGCCAGTGAGCGCGTTCGAGGCAGGGACGACGGACATCGCCGAACTGCTGCGGTCCCGGATCCGGGACGTCCCCGACTACCCGCAGCCGGGGATCCTGTTCAAGGACATAACCCCGCTGCTGGCCGATGGCCCGGCATTCGCGGCCGTCGTCGCGGAGATGGCGGCCGGATACCCGGACGTCGAAAAGGTGGCTGGCATCGAGGCCCGCGGCTTCATCCTCGCCGCCCCGGTGGCCCTTGAGCTCACCGCCGGCTTCGTGCCGGTGCGGAAGCAGGGCAAGCTGCCGACGAGGACTTATGCCGAGTCTTATTCGCTTGAGTACGGAACTGCCACGCTTGAGGTACATACAGACGCTTTCGGGCGGGGCGAGCGCGTGCTCATAGTTGACGATGTCCTGGCAACGGGCGGTACCGCAGCCGCGACCGTTGAGCTGGTTAAACGAGCCGGCGCAAAGGTGGCAGGCATAGTGGTGCTGCTGGAGCTGGGCTTCCTGTCCGGCCGGGAAAAGCTGGCAGGCATCCCGGTCCGCGCGCTCCTCGCTGTGTGACTGCACACACCGAGCCGGGCACGTCCTGAATCGTCCAACGATACACTCGATAGATAGACGGACGTGAGGAGCACATGTGGCTGGTGACGTGGCGACGGCTGGAGAGGCCGGAACCGATGTCACCCAGGCGCCTGAGGCGGACGAGAGGGTGGCATCGCCAGAAGGCATGCCCGGGGCGCCGCCCCGTCAGCCAAAGCCCAAGTCTGGCCGAACCCGGAAGCGCCAGTCAGCAGCCGGAGGGGCTTCCTCAGGAGCTGAGCCCGGTGAGCAGCACGGCGGTGACGGAGTAGCCGCCGGGCCCGTCACCGATGAGGCCACCCCGGCGCCTGCGTCTCATGATGGAAGCCCAAAGGACCGGGCGACTGCCAAGAAGGCGCACGGCCCGGAGGACACGGCCACGGCCAAGAAGGCGCACGGCCAAGAGAGCCGGGCGGCCGGCACCGGCAAGAAGGCATCGGGCCGTTCCGTGCCCGGCCTGTCGCGTCGTTCGTCGCAGCCGTCCGGCCCGCCGGCCAATACTCATCCGGACACCACCTCGGGCGCCGCGGCGATGCGGCGTCGGCTGGCCAGGCTTGGCGCTGCCCGTGGCGGGGGCATCAACCCGGTGCTCGAGCCGCTGATCAAGACGGTGCGCAACACCCATCAGAAAGCCGACTTCCGGCTGATCGAGCGGGCTTACGACGTGGCCGCCCAGATGCACGCGGGGCAGTCCCGGCGCAGCGGTGACCCTTACATCACCCACCCGCTGGCCGTGGCGACGATCCTCGCCGAGCTTGGCATGAACCACGAGGCGATCTGCGCCGCGCTGCTGCACGACACCATCGAGGACACGCAATACACGCTGGCTCAGTTGCGGCAGGACTTCGGCGATGACATCGCCAGCCTGGTGGACGGGGTCACGAAGCTGGACAAGGTCAAGTACGGCGAGGCCGCGGAGGCCGAGACCGTGCGCAAGATGGTCGTGGCGATGTCGCGCGATATCCGGGTGCTGGTTATCAAGCTGGCCGACCGGCTTCACAACATGCGGACGCTGCGTTACCTGCCGCGGGCCAAGCAAGAGCAGAAGTCCCGTGAGGTCCTTGAGATCTACGCCCCGCTCGCGCACCGGCTCGGCATGAACACCGTCAAGTGGGAACTCGAGGACCTCGCGTTCGCCACCCTCTACCCCAAGCGCTACGACGAGATCGCACGGCTGGTCTCCGAGCGCGCCCCCCGCCGCGAGATGTTCCTGCAGGAGGTCAAGGAGGATATCGAAGAGGACCTCCACGACGCGAAGATCAAGGCGAAGGTCACCGGCCGACCGAAGCACTACTACTCCGTCTACCAGAAGATGATCGCGCGGAATGTCAGCTTCGATGACATCTACGACCTGGTTGGAATCCGAGTCCTTGTTGATTCCCTGCGCGACTGCTATGCGGTGCTCGGCACCGTCCATGCGCGGTGGAACCCGGTGCCTGGCCGGTTCAAGGACTACATCGCGATGCCGAAGTTCAACATGTACCAGTCGCTGCACACGACCGTAATCGGGCCGGAGGGCAAGCCGGTCGAGCTGCAGATCAGGACGTGGGGCATGCACCGCCGGGCCGAGTACGGCGTGGCCGCGCACTGGAAGTACAAGGAAGAGATCGCCGGCGGCAGCGCGTCCGAGATGGCCTGGCTGCGCCAACTCGTCGACTGGCAGCGAGAGACGGCCGACCCGGCCGAGTTCCTGGACACGCTCCGGTTCGACCTGGGCACCGCCGAGGTATACGTGTTCACCCCCAAAGGCGAGGTCATCGCGCTGCCGCAGGGGGCCACGCCGGTTGACTTCGCCTACGCCATTCACACCGAGGTCGGCCATCGAACTATCGGCGCCAGGGTCAACGGCCGCCTAGTGCCGCTCGAGAGCGCGCTGAACAACGGCGACACTGTCGAGATCTTCACGTCCAAGGCCCCTGACGCGAGCCCGAGCCGCGACTGGCTAGGTTTCGTGCAGAGCGCGAGGGCCAGGAACAAGATCCGGCACTGGTTCTCCAAGGAGCGCCGGGAGGCGGCGGCCGAGTCAGGCAAGACCGCGATCGCGAGGACGATGCGCAAGCAGGGCCTGCCGCTGCAGCGGCTGGCGACCGCGGACGGGCTGAATGCGATCGCCACCGAACTGCACTACAACGACCTGTCGGCCCTCTACGCAGCCGTCGGCGAAGGTCACGTGAGCGCGCAGTCGGTCGTCGCCAAGCTGGTCAAGTCCGCGGGCGGGATGGAAGGCGCGCAGGAGGACCTGGCCGAGGCGACGCTCCTGACCAGGACCCCACGCCCGGCGCCGTCCGCCCCGGACTCCGGTGTCGCAGTCGAGGGCGCGGCCGATGTTTGGGCGCGGCTGTCGAAGTGCTGCACCCCGGTCCCCGGCGACCAGATCACGGGCTTCGTGACCAGGGGCAATGGTGTCTCCGTCCACCGCGGTGACTGCGTGAACCTTGCTCACCTGCTGGAGTCACAGCCGGAGCGGCTGGTCAACGTCCGTTGGTCCCCGAAGGAAGGATCTCAGTTCCTGGTGGCCATCCAGGTCGAGGCGCTTGACCGTACCGGACTGCTCTCCGATGTCACCAGGTCGATCTCGGACCAGCACGTGAACATCCTGTCGGCGACCGTCACCACGACGAGGGACAGGGTTGCGTTCAGCCGCTTCACGTTCGAGATGGGCGACCCCAAGCACTTGGGTGCCGTTCTGCGCGCCGTGCGCTCCATCGACGGCGTTTACGACGTCTACCGCGTCACCAACTAGCCCGAGCTAGGCCTCCGAAGTCACGCAACGTGTCGTCCGGTCCGCCGTGAAGCCGACCGTACGGTCTCGCGCGGCCACCTCGCGCCACCACGACTATGCGGCAATCGGAATAAAAAGGTCACTTCTACGTCAGGATCCGGAGCGCTGAAGCCTTCGTAGCACCTGCCCGGCGCCACATTTCACCGACTCGGTCCCGAATTTACGCCGATACGTCCGAATCTTTTGGGACCGAGTCGATGAAATGACACAGCGTGACCGGAGTATATACCCATGAATGCTATATTTCCGGCGCCGCACGGGAGCGGCACGGTTGGCCGGGTGCCGAGGCTGGCCGCGACGCTGGTGCAAGACGGAGCCTGTTTGGCGCGGAAGCGGTCAGTGCCGGGCGGGCTGGCGGTGCCGGGCGGGCTGGCGGAGGCGGCTGGCTGGCCGTGCTGGTGCGGGCTGGGGATTGACCGAGTCCGGGCCTCGACGGCGTGGTCGGCTGGCCGGCTCTGGGGTTGGCCAGCGAAGGGGGCCTGAGGACAGGCGCGGCACCCGTGCGCTGCGGCAGCGGGCGTAAGCGTCGCCCGGGCCAGCCAGTGCGCAACCTGGTACGGGCCGGCCGGCCCAGGCTGTCAGCTACCTGCGCCAAGCCCGCCGAGCAGCGTGCGGGTGCCGTGTCGCTGGCCGGACGACCTCGGCAGGGTGCGGGGGCCGTGTGGCTGGCCGGACGACCTCGGCAGGGTGCGGGGGCCGTGTGGCTGGCCGGACGACCTCGGCAGGGTGCGGGCGCCGTGTGGCGCCAGGGACGATCTCAGCCAGAGAGCTCCGCTAGCGTGCGCTCGGCCTCGGACAACCACGAGCGCCGCGCAGCCAGGGCCTCCTCAGCCTTCTCCTGAGCCTTCTGGTCGCCGCTGGCCTCGGCCTTAGCGAGCTGGCTCTCCAGCTGCGTGATGGCGGCCCTGATCTGGTTCACGGTGCCCTTGGCGCGCGAGAGGGCTTCGGGATTGCTCCGGCGCCAGTGCGAATCCTCGGCCTTGCGGAGCGCGTCCTCGATCCGGCGCAGGCCGCCCTCCAGGCGTTCATGGGAGTCTCGCGGAACCGAGCCGGCCCGCTCCCAGCGCTCCTGGATGCCCCGCAGGGCACTCCTGGCGGCCCTGGCGTCGGTCACCGGGACCAGCTTCTCGGCCTCGGCCAGCAGCTGCTCCTTGGCCAGGGCGTGCTCGCGCAGCTCGCGGTCCTTGGCCTCGAGCACCTCGGCCCTGGCCTTGAAGAAGGCGTCCTGGGCCGTCTTGAACCTGGACCAGAGCTCATCCTCTGCGGTGCGGTCGGCCCGGCCAGCCTGCTTCCAGGACCGCATGAGCTCCCGGTAGGCGGTCGCGGTAGCGCTCCAGTCGGTCGACGTTGACAGCGCCTCCGCCTGGCGGACGAGGTCTTCCTTGCGGCTCCTGATCCCTTCGCGCTCTTCCTCCAGGTTCGCGAAGTACTGCTTGCGGCGCTTGGCGAAGGCGTTGCGCGCGGTCGACAGGCGCTTCCAGAGCGCGGCTTCGGTGGCTCGGTCGCCGCGCGGGGCGGTCTTCCAGTCTTCAAGCAGCTGGCGCATCCGCTCGCCGCTGGCCTTCCAGTGGGTCGCCTCGACGGCGAGCCGCTCGGCCTCGGCGACGATCCGCTCCTTGATCTCGTGCGCCTCGGTCCGGGCATGCTCGCGGGCCGCCCTGTGCTCTTCCCGGCGGTGCTCGACCGCTCCGGTGAGGGCCTCAAGCCGGCCCTTGAGGCCGTCGAGGTCGCCGATGGCCTTGGCGTCAGTCACCGCCGCGATCAACCGGGTGATGGTCGCCCTGGCGTGGGCCGGAGACAGGTCGGTGGCGATAATCCGCTGCTCAAGCAGGCTGACCTCGGTCTCAAGCGACTCGTACTTGCGCTTGAAGAAGGCCATCGCCTCCTCCGGGCTGCCTGCCTGCCAGGAGCCGATCTCACGCTCGCCCACGGCGGTGCGGCAATAGACGGTACCGTCCTCGGCTACCCGGCCCCACGGATCGCTTGCGGTACTCACCGCGTACCTCCTGCCCGGACTTGATCAGAGACTAGCTGATCAGGTCTTCTTGATCGTCACGCTGTTGATCTCGACCTTCTCCTTTGGGTGACCGTCGCCTTGCCCGTTGGAGTTGTCGCTACCTGCCTTTGCCACATTCTGGATGATATTGAGTCCGCTGACGATGGTGCCAAACGGTGTGTAGTCCGGCTGGAGTACGGAGTTCCTATAGACGAGGAAGAACTGACTGCCATTGGTGTCGGTTCCGCCCGAGTTCGCCATGGCTACGGTGCCCGGCAGGTAGGTGACGTAGCCGTCCACGCCCTGGGAAGAGTTGATCTCGTTCGCGAATTCGTATCCTGGCCCGCCGGTGCCCGTGCCGGTCGGATCGCCGCATTGCAGCACGTAGGGGTCGATTGTGGTGAGCCGGTGGCAGTGGGTGTTATTGAAGAAGCCCTGGTCGGCCAGGCTGACGAATGAGTTCACCGTGCAGGGGGCAGCGGTGTTATTCAGGTCGATGACGATGTCACCGCGGTTGGTGGCGATTGTCGCCTGGTACGTAGCGGTGGTATCGGGCTTCGCCGACGGGAGTTTGACCTTGCGGGCGGCCTTGCCTGACTTGGTGTAGACGCACTTGCCGTCCACCAGCGAAGGCGACGCGGTTGGCGCCGGGGTGGGCGTGGGCGACGGCGTGGCCGACGGGGTCGAGCTGGCCGCGGGGTGCTTGGGCGTGCTTTTGAACACGCCGGCCGCGAAGGCCGAGCCCACGCCCACGCCCACCACGAGGAGCGCGGCGAGGAGGGCGGCAGTCAGCTGCCTCGTCCGGCGTTCTCGCGCTGCCCGACGCTGCTGCCTGCGGTGATGTCTGTCCCTGGCTAGCTTGCGTTGGCGTTCCTTCTTCGTCGCCACCGTGCGGTCCTCCTGGTTGCCGCAGCTTCCCGCGGTCGGTACGTCGTCTAGCTGGCAACTGCCCGGCGGCTGGCCGCCGGGCAGTAGTCTGCGAAACTTCGCGAATCGTACCGTTGTGGCGGCAGTTGTGGCGCCACTGTTATCGGTTCGTCGCACCAACCGCGTCCAACTCGTGTCCTAACTAGCCCAGCACAGGTCAACGGCGATCCTCGATACCCTGGAGTCGGCGAGCGCAGTTAGCGTCCACGGCCGGGAGGCCAAGAAGGGGGCACAGCGTGCTGGTAGCCGGGTTCCCCGCCGGGTCGTTCGCCGCCAACTGCTACCTGGTGGCGAGCGGTCCAGGCGCGGAGTGCCTGATTATCGATCCTGGCGAGGACGCTGAGCAGGGCATCGGTGACATTATCGAGCGGTACCGGCTGCGGCCGGCCGCGGTGCTGCTGACGCATGGCCATATAGATCACATCTGGTCCGTGGCTCCGGTGTGCGGGGCGCGGGATATCCCGGCCTTCATTCACCCGGGCGACCGGGCGCTGCTGACCGACCCGGCCAAGGGCCTCCCGCTGGCGCCGGGGCAGCAGCTCTTCGGGGGGATCACGTTTTCCGAGCCTGATGACGTGCGCGAGCTGACCGACGGCATGACCCTGCAGCTAGCGGGCGTCGACCTGGTCGTGGATCATGCTCCGGGCCACACGCCAGGGTCGGTCACGTTCCGGTCGCCGGCCGCGGTAGAGCCACGCACGGGCGAGCCCGGCACGATCTTCACCGGCGACCTGCTGTTCGCCGGGTCCATCGGCCGGACCGACCTGCCCGGCGGCGACTATGAGACGATCCTGAGCAGCCTGGCCAGGGTATGCCTGCCGCTTGCGGACGAGACAGTGGTGCTGTCCGGCCACGGGCCGCAGACGACGATCGGGGCGGAGCGCGCGCACAATCCCTTCCTGGCCGGGCTGGCGCCCGCGGACGGGCCGGCGCGGGGCCTGTAGCGTCGGGTCAGCCCGGGCAGCCGCTATTTATTTGGGAACGAGGTGCGGCCGGGCACCGCCTCGTTCCGCCATTAAGAGTGGTATCAGGGAAGAGAGGCTGGCGAGCGATGATCCGCAGCCACGAAGCAGGCGTCCTCCGGGCAGGCGACGCGGGCGAGCAGGTACGGCTGGCGGGCTGGGTGGCGCGGCGGCGCGACCACGGCGGCGTCGTGTTCATCGACCTGCGCGACGGCAGCGGGATCGTGCAGGTCGTCCTGCGCCAGGAGGACGTGGCGCACGAACTGCGGGCTGAGTTCTGCGTGCTCGTGACCGGGACCGTGCGGCTGCGGCCCGCGGGCAACGAGAACCCCGAACTCGCGACCGGCGAGATCGAGGTGGCGGCCAGCTCGCTTGAGGTGCTGTCCCAGGCCGACCCGCTGCCGTTCCCGATCGAAAGCGGCGGCGAGCTGAACGAGGAAGTCCGCCTGAAATACCGCTACCTCGACATCAGGCGCCCGGAGATGGGGGCGGCCCTGAAGGCCAGGTCGAGGGCCGCCTACCTGGTGAATGACGTGATGGCCGAGCACCGGTTCGTGAACGTGGAGACGCCGTTCCTGACCCGCTCGACCCCGGAGGGGGCGCGTGACTTCCTGGTCCCTGTGCGGCTGCGGCCGGGCTCGTGGTATGCGCTGCCGCAGTCACCCCAGCTGTTCAAGCAGCTGCTGATGATCTCCGGGCTGGAGCGCTATTTCCAGCTCGTCCGGTGCTTCCGCGACGAGGACTTCCGGGCCGACCGGCAGCCCGAGTTCACCCAGATCGACCTCGAGATGTCGTTCGTGACTCGCGAGGACGTGGTGGCAGTCGCCGAGGACCTGGTCGCGCGGCTGTGGTTCGAGATCGCCGGGTACGAGGTGCCGCGCCCGATCCCGCACATGACGTACGCGGACGCGATGGCCAGGTACGGCTCGGACAAGCCGGACCTGAGGTTCGGGCAGGAACTCGTCGACCTGACGGCGTACTTCGCCCAGGCGGACTTCCGCGTGTTCCAGGCGCCGCACGTGGGCGCCGTGGTCATGCCAGGCGGAGCGGCCCAGACCCGCAAGGAGCTGGACGGCTGGCAGGAGTGGGCCAAGTCGCGCGGCGCTCGCGGCCTGGCCCACGTGCTGATCGGACCAGACGGCGCCGTCTCCGATGCCGGTCCGGTAGCCAGGCACCTGTCCGCGGCTGAGCGGGAGGGACTGCCAGAGGCGGTCGGGGCATCGGCCGGGGACGCGGTGTTCTTCGCGGCGGGCTCGGCCCAGGAGGCCAGGACCCTGCTCGGCGCGGCCCGGCTGGAGATCGGCTACCGGTGCGAGCTGATCGACCCCTATGCCTGGGCGTTCACCTGGGTGGTCGACGCGCCGATGTTCGAGGATGACGGCGAGGGTGGCTGGACCGCGGTGCACCACCCGTTCACCGCTCCGCTGCCCGAGTGGATCTCGAAGTTCGCGTCGGAGCCGGGCGGGGCGCTGGCTGACGCCTACGACATCGTATGCAACGGCACCGAGATCGGCGGCGGCTCGATCCGGATCCACCGTCCCGACGTGCAGCAGCAGGTGTTCGACGTCATCGGGCTGACCCGCGAGGAGGCGAACTCGCAGTTCGGGTTCCTGCTGGAGGCGCTGCGCTTCGGGCCGCCGCCGCACGGGGGCATCGCGTTCGGCTGGGACCGGATGCTGATGCTGCTCACCGGCCGCGAGTCGATCCGCGACGTCATCGCGTTCCCGAAGGCGGCCTCCGGGCACGACCCGCTGACCGGCGCGCCCACGCCGATCACGGCCGAGCAGCGCAAGGAGGCCGGGATCGACGCCAAGCCGGGACCGCGGGCCTGACGTCTCCGCTAGCCGCCGGTTGACGCAACTGACTGGTTGCCATATTATTGCAACCAGTCAGTTGCTATGCACTGGAGGCAGCAGTGGCGTTCCCTGATCGCATCGAGCGAACCGTTGAGATCGCGCACCCGCCCGCCAAGGTATGGGCAGCGCTCACCACGGCCGAGGGACTGAGTGCCTGGTTCGGCCAGGAGGCCACCATCGACCTGCGCCCGGGCGGCTCGGCGTGGATGAGGTGGGACAGCGGCCACACGGCCGAAATGCGGGTGGAGCGAGTGGAGGAGCCGCGGGTGTTCGGCTTCACCTGGCATATCTTCGGGCTGCCCGACGGTGATCCGCGCCGCACCTATGTCGAGTTCACCCTGGAGCCGACGGATGCGGGCACGCGGCTGACCGTGATCGAGTCCGGGTTCGCTCAGCTCCCCGAGGACGCGTTCCGCAAGGCCTATGACGGCAACACCGAGGGATGGGCACGCGAGCTGGGCGAGCTGGTCGACTACCTCGATGCCGCGACCTGACGTGGAGGAAGTCGCCGAGCAGGTCTTCGTCGCCCTGGCCGACCCCAGCCGGCGCGCCATCCTGGCCGAGCTGGCCGCGGGCGGGCCCGCCACGGCGACTGACCTGGCCGGCCGGCTGCCGATCACTCGTCAGGCGATCGCCAAGCACCTGGCGCTACTGGCCGTGGCGGGCCTGGTCATGGCCGAGCCGGGTGAGCGGCGCCGGGTCCGCTACCGGCTGAACTCGGGGCCGATCCAGGTGGCGCAGCAGTTCTTGGCCGCGCTGGCGCGCGACTGGGACAGCCGACTGGACGCACTGAAAGATCACCTCGACCGGCATGCTCGCGGATCCGCGTGATGCGGCGCGCGTGACCACATCGAAGATGGAGGACTGGCAGTGAGTGCAGGTTCCCGGAGCGCGGCCGCGCCGCCGATCGTGATCGCGGCGACGCTCGCGCTCGCCGCCGCATGCTGGGCAGCCGCAGCCTGGCTGATGAACGGCATGGACATGGGAGTCGCGACCCGGCCAGGTTCGTTCTGGTTCTTCGCGGCGGCATGGGTGACGATGATGGCGGCGATGATGCTGCCGGGCGCGGCGCCGGCCATCGCCCGGCATGCCCGGCTGAGCGGCAAGCTGGGTGCCGCACCGCTGTTCACCGGGTCCTACCTGGCCATCTGGGCGCTTGTCGGCGTCGCCGCGTTCGCGCTGGACCGGCCGCACGGGCCGCTGGCCGCGGGCCTGGTGGTGATCGCGGCGGGCTGCTACGAACTCACCCCGGCCAAGCGGCACTGCCGCCGCCGCTGCCGCGAGAACGCCGGGTCCGGGCTTGGGTTCGGGCTGTGCTGCCTCGGCTCGAGCATCGGGCTCATGGCGATGCTCGTCGCGCTCGACGTGATGAGCCTGTTCTGGATGTCGGTCGTCGCCGTCCTCTCCTGCGCCCAGAAGCTGCTGCCGGCGAAGGCCATCGCCGACGTTCCGCTGGCGCTGGCGCTCATCGGGCTCGGGCTCGGGCTCGTCATCGCGCCGTCACTGATCCCTGGGCTCACGCCAGGGGCGATGTAACGACAACAAGAGGAGACAACCAATGACTAGCCACAAGACGGGAACGCGCGAGGAATGGCTCGCCGCGCGGCTGCCACTGCTCGCCGCCGAGAAGGAACTGACCCGCCGCGGCGACGAGCTGTCCCGGCGGCGGCAGGAGCTGCCGTGGGTCACGGTCGACAAGGACTACCGCTTCGAGACAGACGAGGGAACGGCGTCGCTCGCTGACCTGTTCCGCGGACGGTCGCAGCTGCTCGTCTACCACTTCATGTTCGGGCCCGATTACTCCGCCGGCTGCCCGTCCTGCTCGGCGATCGCCGACGGCTTCAACGGCTCGGCTGTCCACCTCGCCAACCACGACGTGACGCTCAGCGCGGTGTCGCGGGCTCCGCTCGCCAAGATCGACGCGTTCAAGCGGCGGATGGGCTGGACGTTCCCATGGGCGTCCTCCTACGGCGGCGACTTCAACTTTGACTTCGGGGTAGCGCACACGAAGGAAGAGTGGGAAGGGGGAGCCGCCGCGTATAACTTCGGTCAGCAGGACCTGCGGCCAGCGGCCGGTCAGGAAAGCTCCTACGACGCCTTCAGCCAGTCGATCGTCGGAACGAACTGGGAGACCTATCGGCGCGAGGGTCCTGGCATGAGCGCCTTCGCGCTCGAAGACGGCACCATCTACCACACTTACTCGACGTACGGGCGCGGGCTGGACATCCTGTGGGGCATGTACCAGTGGCTCGACCGCGCGCCGCTCGGCCGCAACGAGAAGGAGGCAGGCTTCTGGTGGCGCCGCCATGACGAGTACGACAGCTAGCGTGCCAGGCCGGCCATCCGTCGCGTTAGTTCGCGCTGGGCACGGTCCTGCGAACTTGGGCCGCGGGCGTTCTCGCTGGCGCGGGTCACCCGGTCGAGCACGGCGGGCGCGAAGGGCGGCGCCGCGCGGGCGATCGTGAGCGCGAGGAGGCCAGCCAGCACCGGCCCGCCGGCCTCATGCCAGGCAAACGCGGTTGCGACGACGGTCAGCAGTTTCCACAGCAGCGATAGCGTCCAGGAGATTGCGCCGCCGAGCCACATACGCCAGGTGAACCAGGCGTAGACGAGCAGCCCGCCGATCGAGCCGTCCCTGACCGTCGCACTGACCGTCACGCTATCGCCGTGCCCGGCCAGAAGGCCGGTCACGTGAACGTAGCCGACCTCCGCCACTGCCAGCATCAAGTACAGCCCAAGGGCCATGGCAGGCTCGGTGCGCCAGAATTCGGCGCAAGCGCCTCGCAAGCGGAGCATGCGCCCACTGTCCTCGACTCATGCGTCGCGCCCGGCGCATCGAACACCGCATCGCCGGCCGGCTGCTGCGAGCGTAATCCTGGCCGAGCAGTGAGCGCCAGATCCGGTTAGCCGACCTGCCTTGCGGAGCCGTACCCGAGTTCCCTGTAAACCTGGGGTACCAGCAGGACTCGAAGTCTTCCGCAAACGTAACCAGCTCATCTCCAGCCGGATATATACGACTTATCCGGTGACCGGATGCGGGGATAGTCCTGCGCCGGAGGCGGAGGCGGAGGTGGCCCTCGGCGGAGGCGGAGGTGGCCTTCCGGGTCAGGCTCCTCGGAGGCTGAAGGCGGTTGGCAGCCAGCGACTGGACCGGGGCTCAGCGGAAGGCGCGGAACGCGGCGCGCACCTCCCCGACGAACAACTCCGGCTGCTCGAACGCGGCAAAGTGGCCGCCCTTGTCCGGCTCGTTCCAGTACCGGATGTCGGTGAACTGCCTCTCCGCCCAGCGGCGCGACGGCCGGAAGATTTCCTTGGGAAAGATCGAGCAGCCGGCCGGCACGCCGACCGGATCGAACAGCGCTGTCTCGGCGCTCTCCCAGTACATCCGGGCCGAAGACGCCCCGGCGGCCGGCAGCCAGTACAGCATTACGTTGTCGAGCAGTTCGTCCCGGCTGAGCACGGTGGCCGGGTCGCCGTCGCAGTCGGTCCAGGACCAGAACTTCTCCACGATCCAGGCGCACAGGCCGGCCGGGGAGTCGACCAGCCCGTAGCCGACCGTCTGCGGGCGCGTCGCCTGCTCCTTGAAGTAGCCGGAGTCCCGGTCGCTGTAGTGCTTGATCGAGGCCAGCGCCGCCTTCTCCCGGTCGGTCATGTCGTCTTGCTGCTCGGGGCCGGGAAACGCGATCGGCATGTTCAGGTGGATGCCGGCCAGGTGCTCGGGGTGACGGATGCCAAGGGCCGTGGTGACCTGTGCGCCCCAGTCCCCGCCCTGCGCGCCGTAGCTGGAGTAGCCCAGCCTGGTCATCAGCTGATCCCAGGCGTCGGCGGTGCGCTCCGTGCTCCATCCCGGCCTGCTTGGCTTGCCGCTGAACCCGTAGCCCGGCAGCGACGGGCAGACGACATGGAACGCGTCGGCGGCCTCGCCGCCGTAGCTCTGCGGATCGGCCAGCGGCTCGATGATCTTGTGGAATTCGACGATGGAGCCCGGCCAGCCGTGGGTGATCAGTAGCGGCAGCGCGCCTTCTTGCGGCGAGCGGACATGGATGAAGTGGATGTCCAGACCGTCGACCTCGGTGCGGTACTGCGCGAACCGGTTCAGCCTGGCCTCGGACGTCCGCCAGTCGTACTGGTCAAGCCAGTACTGGCAAAGGTCGCGGGCATAGCTCAGCGGGATCCCCTGCGACCAGTCGTCGACCGTCTCGGGCTCCGGCCAGCGCGTCTGGCGCAACCGCCGGGTCAGGTCCTCCAAGTCGGCCTCGGGGATTTCTATGCGAAACGGGGTTATCTCATCGCCCATGTACACATCATCTCGCAAGGTCAGGTGCCGAAACTGCAACCTCCGGAGCTCGCACGGCGTACTTGTGAGTGACCGGGCTGGAGGGAGCTCTGCTGGTGACCGACGCTGAGGAATTCGCCGGGCTTGAGGAGTTCCTGGCTGAACGGGGTTCGGCGCTGCTCGGCACCGCGGTGCTGCTGGCAGGCAGCCGGGAGGCAGGCGAGGACCTGCTGCAAGTCGCGCTTGAGCGAATGCTGCGACGGTGGCAGCGGATCGACGGTGATCCGGAGGGCTATCTGCGGCGAACCCTGTACCACCTGGCCGTGGACCGATGGCGATGGCGAAGTCGGCATCCCGAGCTTGGCCTGACCAGCGACCACTTGCTGACCGGCCACGATCCGGCGGCCGCGGTTGACCTGCGCGACGCGCTCCTCCGCGCGCTCGCGCTCCTGTCGGCCAGGCAGCGGGCCGTGCTCGTGCTGCGGTATTTCGAGCAGCAGTCCGAGGCGGAGATTGCGGCGGCGCTCGGCTGCTCGGCCGGCGCGGTGAAGAGCTCGGCGGCACGGGGTCTGCAGCGCCTGCGGGCGCACGTGGCGAGCTGGGAGCAAGGCGGCAGCAACGAACACTGCACGCTGGCACCGAATGGGGCGAGGTCATGAACACTGACATCGAAGAACTGATCACGGAGCAGATGCGCCTGCAGGCGGCCGAGTCCGCGTGGCGGCCCGAGCTGCTGAATGGGGCGCTGCGGCTGCGGCGACGCCGGCGGGCCAAGCGCGGCGCTCTGGCCGCCGGGACGACCTGCGTGGCCGCCGTGGTGCTGGTCGCGTCGGTCGTGGCGTCGGTGCCTGGCGGCCGTCCGCGGGCCGCGGCCGGGCCGCCGCAGGCCGAGACCGTCGCCTACGTGCTGCACCGGGTTACGTCGGCCCTAGCCGCCGCCAAGACCGACACTCTGGAGATCAAGACAAACCTGAACGGCTGGACCTTCCGGCTTCGCATCGAGTTCCGGCCATCCGGGCTGATCGACCTGCGGTTTGGCGCGAGCCAGGGGGTGTTGCATGAGGCGGACTGGCGCTGGGTCGTGCCCTGGCGAATGGCCCACAGCCGGTTCTGGCTCGTACTTCTGCCTCCGCCTGGTGCCCAGGACAACAGCCCGCTCATGGTGCAGCCGTTCCCGACGCGGCTGGCGCTGTCGGCCGTACCTGGCCTAGGAGTGACTGTACCGACGCCGCAGAACATACGACTCGAACTGGCCGACGGGACCTTCCGGCTGGCCGGCTCGCAGACCGTCGACGGGACCCGGCTGCTGCACCTGGAGGGCAGCGCCCGGTCGGACCGCAGCCTCAGCGTCTGGGTCAGTGCCGCCAACTACCTGCCGGTGCGGTCGTCGTACCGGATCACCGTGGACGCCTCCGGCCGGATCGGCTCGGAGCTGCTGACCTCCGAGCTGACGTGGGTGCCGGTCCCGAAGCGCTGACAGCCGAACTGTCGGTAGGCGCGAGGTACTGTCAACTCGTGTCCAGACCCGACGCAGGGCAGGCAGGCAGCCTGTTCGACGACGCAGCCGCCGGGGCGGAGAGTGCCGCGGCGCCGCTGCCCGTGCGGATGCGCCCTCGTTCCCTCGATGAAGTCGTCGGGCAGCAGCACCTGACGCGGGCGGGCTCGCCGCTGCGGAAGCTCGCGGAGCAGGACGCGGCGATGTCCTTGCTGCTGTGGGGGCCGCCAGGCACGGGCAAGACGACGCTCGCGTACGTGGTCAGCCGGGTGACCCAGCGCCAGTTCGTCGAGTTGTCCGCGGTGTCCTCAGGCGTCAAGGACGTTCGGGCCGCGATCGACGAGGCACGGAAGCGGCTTGGCCTCACCGGCGCGCAGACTGTGCTGTTCATCGACGAGGTGCACCGGTTCAACAAGGCCCAGCAGGATGCCTTGCTGCCCGCCGTGGAGAACCGGTGGGTCTCGTTCATCGGCGCCACCACCGAGAATCCTTTTTTCTCCGTCGTCAGCCCGCTGCTGTCGCGCTCGCTGCTGCTCACCCTGCGGCCACTGACCGACGCGGACATCGAGGTGGTCATCGACCGGGCGCTGACAGACGAGCGGGGGCTGGGCGGCACCGTGCGGCTCGCGGCCGCGGCACGTGAGCACCTGGTCAGGCTCGCGGGCGGCGACGCTCGCCGGGCGCTGACCTACCTTGAGGCGGCGGCGCTGGGGCTGGCCGAGGGCGACGAGATTACCGTCGAGATCCTGGAGCGCGCCGTCGACCGGGCCATGGTGCGCTACGACCGGTCGGGCGACCAGCACTACGACGTGATCAGCGCGTTCATCAAGAGCCTGCGGGGCAGCGACGCCGACGCCGCGCTGCACTACCTGGCCCGGATGATCGAGGCGGGCGAGGATCCGAGGTTCATCGCGCGGCGCCTGATCGTGCACGCCAGCGAGGATGTCGGCCTGGCCGATCCCACGGCGCTGCAGGCCGCCGTCGCCGCGGCCCAGGCGGTCGAGTTCGTCGGCCTGCCCGAGGCCAGGCTGAACCTGGCCCAGGCGGTCATCCACGTGGCGCTGGCGCCCAAGTCCAACGCAGTGGCAGTCGCGATCAACGACGCGGCCGCAGACGTCCAGGCCGGGCTGGCCGGGCCCGTGCCCAAGCACCTGCGGGACACCAGCTACCGCGGCGCGGCCAGGCTCGGGCACGGCAAGGGCTATGAGTACCCGCACAATGACCCGGCCGGGGTCGTGCGGCAGCAGTACGCGCCGGACGAACTGGTGGGCAAGCGCTACTACCAGCCCTCCTCACACGGGAACGAGGCGCGCGTCGCCGAGCGGTCGGAGCGCATCCGGGCCGTACTCGACGGCACCGCCGATCCAGCCAGCGACGACAAGTAGCACTGCGGGGGGATCGGGGGGTCGTCCCCCCGGCTAACGCTGCGGGGGGATCGGGGGGTCGTCCCCCCGGCTAACACTGCGGGGGGATCGGGGGATCGTCCCCCCGGCTAACGCTGCGGGGGGATCGGGGGGTCGTCCCCCCGGCTAACACGGCGGGGTCCCCTCGGACTAACACGCCCACGCGGCCGGCTGCGGCACGGCCATCCGCGATAAGGTCGGCCAAGGCCAGCAGTCGGATGCGGACGCAGGGGAGTCGCGGATGAGCGCCGGGCAACTGGCAGCGCTGATCGCCGCCGGTTTTTTCGCCGTGCTGGCGTGCGTGGGCGTGTACGTGCTGATCCGGCTGGCGAGGCTGATGACCGCGGTCACCGGGATCGTGACCCGGTACTCCGACCGCGCTGACCTGCTGATCGAGCAGGCCCAGGCCGCCATCGACCGCACCAACGAGCAGCTGATCAGGACCGACGCGATCACTGCGAGCATGGACCAGGTGACCGCGAACATGGCCGAGCTCTCCGGCCACGTGTCGGCGATGGCCGGACTGGCCCGCAGCATCTCGTCGGCGGTCAGCGCGCCGCTGACGGGGATGTCCGCCTTTGCCTTCGGGATCCGGCGGGCGATGCTGGTGCGCAGGTCGCTGCAGGTGGCGGCGGCCGAGAGCGGGCCCGAGCCAGCCGCCCGGCCTGCGATCGAGGCGACGGTAACCGCCGTTCCGCCCCGGCTCGACCGGCCTGGAGGCGCGCGGCGCGGCAGCAGGGCGGGGCGCGGATGATCAGGCGCGGATTCTGGCTGGTGGCCGGCGCCGCGATCGGGGTGGCCGGTTACCGCAAGGCGACGAGGCTGGCGCGGACGCTGGCTGGCCAGAGCAGCCCGCCGCGGCTGACGCAGAGCAAGGGAGCTGGCGTGGCTCCGTCGCCGGTCCGGCTGGGAGCAGGTGCCCGCTCGGCAGCTGCCTTCATCCGCGATGTCCGCGCGGGCATGGCCGACTACCGGGCCGAGCACGGCGGGCTTGATCCAGCGCGCTTCGGTGCGCAGCAGCGCGGGCCCGACCCGGCGGGCTTCAGTGCCGATGGCGGCGGGCCCGATGCGGTCGGCGCCAGCGAGCGGCGCGGCGCGCCGGGCCAGGCTAACGGCCGCGCTCGGCACGACGGGCAGTTAGGCCGTAGTCTCGGAAGCCGTAGCCCTGAGAACCCGGGCGGCCAGGCTCCGCCTGGTGCGGCCAGCGGGGCCTGCGCGAGCACTGATCCCGTTCGGTAGCCCCGGCCGCGAACGCTGGGCGCTGACTAATTGCGAAGGATGGCCGTCATGGAGTCGGCAGAGATCGTCCGCCGTTTCCTCAGCTTCTTCGAACAGCGTGGGCACACGGTCGTGCCCTCGGCCAGCCTGGTCGCCGACGACCCGACGCTGCTTCTGGTCAATGCCGGGATGCAGCCGTTCAAGCCGTACTTCCTCGGCCAGCAGACGCCCCCGTTCAAGCGGGCCACGAGCTGCCAGAAGTGCGTCAGGACGCCGGACATCGAAGAGGTCGGTAAGACCACCAGGCACGGGACGTTCTTCCAAATGCTCGGCAACTTCTCGTTCGGCGACTACTTCAAGGAAGGCGCGATCCCGTTCGCCTGGGAGCTGCTCACGCGGCCGGAGTCGTCCGGCGGCTTCGGCTTCCCTGAAGGCAAGCTCTGGGTGACCGTGCTGCAGGAGGACGATGAGGCGGCCAAGCTCTGGCATGACGTCGTCGGCGTCCCCGAGAGCCGGATCCAGCGGCGCGGGCTGGCCGACAACTACTGGCATATGGGCGTGCCCGGCCCCGGCGGTCCCTGCTCGGAGATCTATTACGACCGCGGGCCAGAATACGGGCGCGAGGGCGGCCCGGAGGCCGACGAGGACCGGTACCTCGAGGTCTGGAACCTGGTCTTCATGCAGTACCAGCTCGGAGCGGTCCGCTCCAAGGTGGACTTTGATGTCATCGGCGACCTGCCGTCGCGCAACATCGACACCGGCATGGGCATGGAGCGGATGGCGGCGCTGCTCCAGGGCGTCGACAACATCTACGAGATCGACACGATGTGGAAGGTGCTGGAGCGGGCATCCGAGCTGACCGAGCAGCGCTACGGCATCGATCACCGTACCGACGTGGCCCTGCGGGTGGTCACCGATCACGTGCGGACCGCGGTCATGCTCGTCGCGGACGGTGTGATCCCGTCTAACGAGGGCCGCGGCTACGTACTGCGCCGGATCCTGCGTCGCAGCGTGCAGAAACTGCGGCTGCTGTCCGGAGCGCAGCGCGGCGGCTCGGGCAGCCGGGGCGTCGAGGACGAGCGGTTCCTGCACGAGCTGTCGTCGGTGGCGATCGAGGCGCTCGGGCAGCAGTATCCCGAACTGATCAGGGATGCGCCGCACATCCACACGGTGATCGACGCCGAAGAGGGCGCGTTCGTTACCACGCTGCGCACGGGCAGCGCGATCTTCGATGCCGCGATCGAGGAGACGCGGCGCCGCGGCGGCGACACGATCCTCGGCGAGCAGGCGTTCCAGCTGCACGACACGTACGGCTTCCCGATCGACCTGACCCTGGAGATGGCGGCCGAGCAGGGCCTGAGCGTCGACGAAGCTCAGTTCCGCCGGCTCATGGCCGAGCAGCGGCAGCGCGCGAAGGCGGACGCCGCGGGCAAGAAGACCGGCAACGCCGACATCTCGGTGCTCGCCAGGATGCTTGAGCAGGCCGGCAAGGTCAGCTTCACCGGCTACGACGAAGTGACAGGCGACGCTACCGTGGTCGGCCTGCTGGTGGGCGGCGCCGCGGTCCTGTCGGCCGGGGCCGGCACCGCGGTCGACGTGGTCCTGGACCGCACGCCGTTCTACGCCGAGGGCGGCGGCCAACTCGCGGACGCCGGGGTGATCACCGCGATCGGCAGCGGAGCCGGAGACGATGCCCGGGTCGAGGTGGTCGACGTGCAGACGCCGGTCCCCGGACTCATCATTCACAGGGGAACGGTGACCTCCGGCGAACTGCTGGTTGGAAGCCCGGTGCACGCCGAGATCGATGTCGAGCGCCGCCGGGCGATCTCCCGGTCCCACACCGCCACCCACCTTGTGCACAGGGCCTTTCGCGGCGCACTGGGTGAATCGGCGGCCCAGGCCGGCTCGGAGAACTCGCCCGGCCGGTTCAGGTTCGACTTCACCGCGGCGGGCGCGGTGCCTGTCTCGGTCTTGCGCGCGGCCGAGGAAGAGGTCAACGAGGTCCTCATCCACGACCTCGAGGTGCGCGCGTTCCATACCTCGATCGGCGAGGCCAGGGCCATGGGCGCGCTCGCGCTGTTCGGCGAGAAGTACGGCGACGATGTCAGGGTGGTTGAGGTCGGCGACTACTCCAGGGAACTGTGCGGCGGGACCCACGTGGCCAGGTCGGGCAACCTCGGCCTGGTCAAGATCTTGGGCGAGTCCTCGATCGGGTCGGGAGTGCGCCGCGTCGAAGCCCTCGTGGGTATCGACGCCTTCCGGTTCCTGGCCAGGGAGAGCGTCCTGGTCAGCCAGCTTTCTGAGCAGCTCAAGGCCCGCCCGGAGGAACTGCCGGAGCGGATCGCCGGCGTGGTGACCAGGCTCAGGGAAGCCGAGCGGGACCTAGAGCGGATGCGCTCGGCGGAGTTGCTGGGCGGCGTGGCGGATCTGGCCGGCGGCGCCGAGGACGTGGGCGGCGCGGCGTTCGTGCCGTACCGGGCGCCGGACGGCGTGCCTGCCGACGCGATCAGGAAGGTCGCGCTCGACATCCGCGGGCGCATGCCGGCCGACCGCCCGGGCGTGGTGGCCGCCGTCGGCCTGCAGGTCGGCCGGCCGACGGTCGTGGTGGCGGTGAACGACGCCGGCCGGTCCAGGGGCCTGCGGGCAGGCGCGCTGGTGCTCGGGGCAGCTGGCGCGCTCGGCGGCCGCGGTGGCGGCAAGGACGATGTCGCTCAGGGCGGGGGTGCGCCGTTGGGCGATCGCGCGAACGCCGCCGTCGCTGAGTCGTTCGACGCCGTTCGTATGCTTATTCGCGACATAATGGGCGCGGGTGCCGTAGGGTGAAATCATGCCGCTGCCTCACCGTGTCCTCGATGAGACAAGTTACGGCAGGAACCAGGCCGTGAGGGCCGGCGTCCGGCTCGGTGTCGACGTCGGCTCAGTCCGTGTTGGCATCGCCCGGAGCGATCCGGACGGGCTGCTCGCCTCCCCGCTCGACACGGTGCGGCGCGGCGCTGGCGATCTCGCCGCGGTGGCCGCTCTCGTCGCCGGGAACGCGGCGGTTGAGGTCGTCGTCGGCCTGGCCATCGGCCTGGCTGGCGGCGAGGGCAAGGCCGCGGCGCAGAGCCGGGCGTTCGCCGAGGAGCTGGCTGTGCGCGTCGCGCCGGTGCCGGTACGGCTGGTCGATGAGCGGTTCACCACGGTGCTGGCCCACTCGGCCCTTCAGCAAAGGGGATATGACTCGCGCGCCCGGCGCGAGTCGGTAGACAAGGCCGCCGCGGCTCTGCTCCTGCAGGGAGCGCTGGACGCCGAGCGGTCGACTGGTTATCCGGCTGGTCAGCTGGTCCCTGCAGGAGGCAAGGCCCGATGAGCAGTGATGGGTACCCCGGCTGGCAGGACACCTCCAGGCGCGATCGGCGCGCCAGGTCGGATTCGGCCGACTGGGACGACGAACAGCAAGGTTCCTATTACCAGGAACCCGACGGATACGCGGATACCGGCTACAGCGAACCCAATGGTTACGCCGAAGGCGGCTGGAACGGCAGCGTTTATCAGACCGACCCGCGGGGCCGTACCGATCCGCGCGGCCAGACGGACCCCAACGGCTATTACGGCCAGCAGGACCCGTACGGGCCCGGCGATGATTACGCAGGCGGCTCGGGCAACGAAGGCGGCGACC
>JASHOL010000158.1 GCA_030041135.1 Streptosporangiaceae bacterium
CGCCGGCGGCGCCGGTGTCACCTGTCAACACGCACCTCACCCGGAAATCGCATGCGGCAATGATCCCTTATTGCCGCGCGCGCGCACAGGGGGGTCCTAGATGATCTTTGCCATTGGCGGGAACGAGGAGTGTCCGGCACAGCCAGGTACCGTATGCGCATGACCGATCTGCCACTATCGCCCACCCCCCGCACGACCTTGCACCGCCTCCGGGAGCGCGGCCGACTCGACCGCGCCGACCTGGATGCGGTTCTCGACGCCGGACTGATCTGCCATCTCGGCGTGATCATCGATGGAGTCCCGGTCGTGTTGCCCACGGCGTACGGCCGGATCGGCGAAAACCTGTACCTCCACGGCTCGTCCGCCAACCGGTCACTGCTGTCCGCAGCCGGGCAGCAGGTCTGCGTCACCGTGACGCTGCTGGACGGCCTCGTCTGCGCCCGCGCGGTGTTCCACCACTCGATGAACTACCGCAGCGCGGTGATCTTCGGCACCGCGACGCTCGTCGATGATCCGCAGGAGAAGCTGGCCGCGCTCGAGGCGGTCACCAACCACCTCGTCCCCGGCCGCTGGGATCATGCACGGGCGCCGACCCGCAAGGAACTGGCCGCCACGGCCGTGATCGCCCTGCCCCTGGACGAGGCTTCGGTCAAGGTCCGATCCGGCGGTCCCAAGGATGACCCGGAGGACTACGAGTCCGGCATCTGGGCGGGCGTCCTGCCCGCGGCCCTGGCCTTCGGCCCGGCCGAGCCCGATCCCGCCCTTCCTGGCGGCATACCGGTTCCTCACCACATCGAGGTTCTGGCCAGCCAGTTCCGTGGCGCTGCGGTCGCAGGCTCTGGCTGATAGTCCGGACTGCCCCGGCGCTGCCCTAGGCTGAGTAAATGGCTGATCAACTCGTCTGGATCGATTGCGAGATGACCGGGCTTAGTCTCGCTACTGACGCCCTGGTGGAGATCGCGTGCATCGTCACCGACAGCGAGCTCAACGCCCTCGATGAAGGCGTCGACGTCGTGATCAAGCCGCCGGCCGAGGCCCTAGACGAGATGGCCGACGTCGTGCGGGAGATGCACACGGCTTCTGGCCTGCTGGCCGAGCTCGGGAGTGGGCTGACGCTGGCCGAGGCCCAGGAACTGGTACTGGCCTATGTGCGCCAGCACGTGCCTGAGTCCCGCAAGGTGCCGCTCTGCGGCAACTCGATCGCCACCGACCGGGCCTTCCTGGCCAGGGACATGCCCGAGCTCGACAATTTCCTGCACTACCGGATGATCGACGTGTCCAGCATCAAGGAACTGGCCAGGCGCTGGTATCCCCGCGCGTACTTCGCCAGCCCTGAGAAGCACGGCGGGCACCGGGCGCTCGCGGACATCAAGGAGAGCATCCGGGAGCTTCGCTACTACCGGGAGGCCGTCTTCGTGCCCGCCCCTGGCCCCGACTCGGTGACCGCTCGGGAGATCGCGGCCAGGGTCACGGACGAGATGCCGACGGACGACGAATCCAGTTCTGCGCAGTGACCTCCGGCCGGTATCATCTATGAGCCGCCGGGCGTGAATGCATCCGGCTGCATGGTGGGCGTAGCTCAGTTGGTTAGAGCGCCAGGTTGTGGTCCTGGATGTCGTGGGTTCGAATCCCATCGCTCACCCTGATGAAACCGCAGGTCAGCGACCTGCTTCGCGATCAGCGAGCCGTTGTTGGCCGATTTGGGAAGCGGACCGGGATTGTGCGAGCAGGACAGGGTCGGGCAGCTGAAGGCCTGCCGTGAGCTGCAATGGCTGACATTGAGGTAGTTACCACCGGCGAGCGGCATGATCTCGATGACGAAGCCCAGGCCGCGTTCCGGCCCACCTGGCCGGAGTTTATCTTCCATGATCCGGTGAACGCTCAGTACATCGAGCGGGTCGAGGAGTACTTCCCGTTCTACGACGTGATGCTGCTCGACCAAGGTCATGTCGTGGCGGGAGCCTGGGCAGTCCCTCTCCGCTGGAACGGGCGGGCGAGCGGCCTGCCCGATCGGGGCTTCGACGGTGCGCTGATCAGTTCGGTGACCGGACACGAGAACGGAGAGCCGCCCGACACCCTCTGCATTATGGCGGCCGCCGTCCGCGCTGACCGGCAGGGCACCGGCCTGGCCGGCCAGGCCCTGACGGCTTTGCGAGAGCGGGCTGTCGGCACCGGGTTGCAGCACGTCATCGCTCCGGTCAGGCCAGCTCTTAAGAGCCAGTACCCGATCACCCCCATGGACAGCTTCGCCCGCTGGATGCGCGAGGACGGCCTGCACATCGACCCTTGGATCCGTACCCACCAGCGGCTCGGCGCAACTATCCTCGGCTCCGCACCCAAGGCCATGACCATCACAGGAACCGTAGCCGAGTGGGAAGAGTGGACCGGCATGGCATTCCCCGACAGCGGCCGTTACGTCGTCCCCGACGCTCTCGACCCCGTAGATTTCGACCGCGAGCAGGACCGGGGCACCTACGAGGAAACCAACCTCTGGATGCAGCACCTCTGACCTACTCGGCTCGTTGAAGATTAGGGCGCAGATGCTCACCCTGGATTGCACGACACTGCATTTCAGCGAGCTGCCCGCACTCTGAAGCGCAAACTTGTCAAAACAAGGGCGCCGTTGACAAGAACGAGGAGAATCACCAAGCTGCGCTGGCCTGTATTGGCTGCGCTGGCGCAGGAATGACTGTTGTCCTGCCGGAGCGAAGGTCAAGAACGACCGTGCGCCAATCCGTGTGCCGTGGCAGATTGTTCGTCAGCTCGAGGAGGAGGTAGCGGTCTCCAGGATCGAGGCTTGGCATGCATGTCGGATAGAGCACATCGCGATACCGGGCAATGACACGCTCCGCGGTGCGCGCCAGGGAGCGCGAGAAGAACGTGATTGTGCCGGACGTCTGGCGTCTAGACGGGGGCGGCGAGACCGTACAGCCGTACAGCACGGCACCGTTGCGGGCGAGCGCAGCCCAGGACGTGGTGCTGGAGATAACCTGGCTGCGAGCGGCAAGGGAACCAGTCGGCGCACTCGTCCTGAGGATCCGTTCTGGCCCAGGCGACCCCAGCGTGAAGAGGACCTCACGGCCATCTGGCGACAGGACCAACGCCCCAGGGTAAGCGAGGGTGGTCGAGGTATAGCTCCAGGTCTTAACCTGGCCGGTGGCGAGGTCAACGACGCTGAGTTCGAAACTGCCGCCACTGCCACACACATATGTGGTGTAAGCGATCGTGCGGCCATCCGGCGTGATGGCCAGGTTGTCCCACCCGTCAAAGTCCCCTCGCACCATAACGTGCAAGGGCATCAGGGAGCCTGGCTGGCCGCGGCCGTTCAGGCGGAACTCTTCGAGTTGAGAGAGGCACGGCCCGCCGACTGGGACAGCAGTCACGTACGCACGGTCGCCGCCAATCGCAGCAACCGAGCCTGACCCAGCCACGCCGCCATAAGGCACTCCGTGCAACGGCTTGAGCCGCCCGACGATCTTGCCGGTCCTTGTGCTTCTCACGACGAGGGAGTATTGGTCGACATCACCTCCCGATTCGTTCGTGACGAAGTACTGCGGCAGGCCTGCAGAGCCCGCGGCTGCATTGCCGACGGCGGAATGCGCATGCCCGCGTCCCAGAGGAAGTGCTGCCGCGGCTACCACGACTGCGACCACAGCCGAGGCGGCAGCCACCGGAATCAGCAGCCTGGGCTGCCAAGACCGGGGCCACGTTGCCCTACGCGGCAAGGAGCGACGCGGGGTTGCTGGCCCTGGCGGGCCCGGGATGGAACCGGCCTTGACTGTCTCCGCTTCGGCGCTGAACGCGTCGCGCAGGCGCCCTTCCAGCTTGCTCACAATTCCTCCCTCAGCTCACGTGCCATCACGACTAGCGCGCGAGATGCAGTGGACGAGACAGTGCCCCTGCTTATCCCCAGGGCCACTGCGATCTCCCGATCTTGCAGGTCAAGGTAGTAGCGGAGCACCAGCACTTCCCGCCCCCTCCTTGGCAGGCGGGCGACCGCAGCTAGTACCGCACGCCGATCCTCGCTCGCCATGGCAGCCGACTCAGCCGACGACCCCGCCGGCTCGTGCTGCACCGGCCGCCGCAACGCCCGGCGTCGCGCCCGCAGAACGGAGCGCGACGCGTTGATGACGGCAGCGCGGAGATACGGCAGCATCTCGTCGTGATCCGTCAGCCTGGGGAGCGCGCGGTACAAGCCAAGGAATGCGTCCTGGACCACGTCCTCGGCGCTCGGCTGATCACCAAGCAGCAGCTTCGCCACGCGTACGAGAGTCAGCGCGTGAGCCTGGTACAGGTCACGGACGGCATCATGGCCCGGCACGCTGCCCGCCGAGACAAAGGACCGGGCCCCCGCAGCCCGCGGCGGGGTCTGCGGGACAGTGCCCAGCAGGGTCTCGTTCTCTGCCGCGCCCGTCATATCCGTTGCCATGCCGGCGCGGAGTTGCGCTGTGATGGTCGAGCAGTCAGCATCGGCGCTGCAGCGCCGCGAGATGCGTGCCTGAAGTACCGCATACACATAACACGCCGCACGCGCGCACCTGCTGAGCCGCTACTGCTGCTGGTTTATGCCACGCCACATGGGCTACCGGCACGGTAGCCGCTCGAATGGCAATCCCTCAATCCTGGGGTAGGGACTCAGCTGCCGAGCCGACTCAAGGCCCGGCCGACGTGCGCGACGTTTCCTCGCCAAAGGTTCCGCGGAACTCGATGTGCAGGTCGCGGGCAGCGCCGTGCAGGCACATCCGCTCGGCTTGCGTCATTTGGTGGCTGACCATCTGCTGTTCTCCTTACGTGCTGAGCCGCAGCACCTCCCGGTCCCAGGCCTGGGCGCCCATCTGGACGGCTTCCCAGGGGCTCCCTAGTGGCGGTGTGTAGGACAGGTCGAGGTCGCTGATGTCCTCGACCCTCATGTTGTTGAAGATCGCGGTCGCGGCAATGTCGATGCGCTTGGCGATTTCGGCGTGCTTGTGACCGAAGAGTTGCATGCCAAGCAGTCGCCCAGTGCGCCGGTCGCCTGTGACGCGCATGGTGATGCGGTGGCTTCCGGGGTAGTAGGCCTTGTGATCGTCCGCCTCTGACTGGACCGTCACGGGGTCGAACCCGGCTTGCACCGCCTCGTAGTGGCGGAGACCGGTTCGTGCCGCTGCCTGGTCGAAGATCTTCACGACCTGAGTGCCCAGGCTGCCTGCGAAGCGCCGGCTAGCTCCAAGTGCGTTCTCGCCTGCGATCCGGCCTTGTTTGTGCGCAGTGGTACCCAGCGGCAGGTACGTTTCCCCCAGCAGTCGGTGATGGGTGATGACGCAGTCGCCGGCGGCCAGGACATCTGGCGTGCCCGTCTGCATGGCCGGATCCACCTGGATCGCGCCGCGGACGCCCAACCGCGCTCCCGCCGTTTGGGCCAGATCGGTATCCGGCCGGACGCCGGTCACGACCAGAACCATGTCGGCGGCTCGCTCGACGGCGCCGCCTGATGGTCCGTCCGCTTGAACACATAGACGCCCGCGGCCCTTCGACGCCGCCCGGCTGATCCGCCGGGCTTTAGTGGCCGTGAGTACCTCGATACCTTGCCCTACCAGCTCGGCGTGAACCAGTGCACCAAGATCGGAGTCGACGGTCGCGAGCACTTCAGGAAGCTGCTCGATCTGCGTGACGGCCAGACCGCGGGCGGTCAGCGCGTCGGCCATCTCCAGGCCGACGTAGCCTGCACCGATGATGATCGCGCTGGCCGGGGATGTTTGTTCGAGTGTTCGCATGACGGCAAAGGTGTCGCCCATGGTGTGCATAATGTGTACGCCGTCCCCGGGTCCGAGCGCGTCGGGTCCGGTCAGGCCGGTGATCGGTGGCTGGACCGGGATCGCACCGGTGCCGATGACGAGCTTGTCGTAGGAAATCAGCTCGTCCTGGCCGGCGGGTCCGGTGACTTGCAGCTTGCGGCCGGGAACGTCGATGCGCCGCGCGGTGGTGTCTAGCCGTAGGATCATCCCGGTCGCTTCAAGATCGGTGACGGTGCGATGGGCGAGGTTGCGCCAGTGGGTTACCTCGCCGGATACGTAGTACGGGATTCCGCAGATGGAGAAGTTCGGATAGGCATCGGCGACAACGACTGTGACATCGGCCGTGGCGTCGAGCTCGCGGGCGCGAAGCGCCGCGCTTATGCCCGCGTCACTGCCACCGATCATGACCAGGTGCATGGATTGGCTCCGTCGTCTCGTTAGCTGCTTACGGAACCGCTAGGCCGGCTGGCGGTAGCTGCGGCACCGTCGCTGGCCGCGACGCTCTGCGGTCGGTCCTCACTGCCGGAGTGATCGTGGGGCAGCATGACGTGTGCGGCTTCGCGCGCGGTCAGGTTGGGATAGAGAAGCCGGACGAGTCCGATGGCGAGGATGCCGCCTACGACCTGGGCGGCGATGTAGGTAGAGGCCGAGGACGGAGCGATCCCGGCGAAAGTGTTCGAGAACATCCGGCCGATGGTGATCGCCGGGTTGGCGAAGCTGGCCGAGGACGTGAAGAAGTAGGCCGCACCGATGTATGCGCCGACTGCGGCCGGAGTGACCCGGCTTCGGCCTGAGCGTGCGAGGGCGAAGATAACGAGCATCAGGCCGAGGGTGGCAACGATCTCGGACAGGAAATGTGCTGCCGTGGCCCTGTGCTTGACGGAGATGCTTATCGCCGGCAAGGCGAACATGAGGTTCGCGCCGATCGCCCCGACGGTGCACCCGCCGACCTGAGCGGGCAGGTAGGCGGCGGCGTCCCGCCAGGAGACGCCACGGAAGGCCGCATCGACAAACGAGACAACGGGGTTGAAGTGACCGCCGGAAACGGGGCCGAACATCAGGATGATCGCAAACAGCCCCGCTGCAGTGGCAGCCGCGTTCTCCAGCAGCTCCAGGCCCGCATCGCCGGGCGACAGGCGCTGCGCGGCGATTCCGGAGCCGATTACCAGCGCGGCCAGGAAAGCGCTGCCAAGGAACTCGGCCGCCAGCCTCCGCCACAGCGCAATTGCGCCCACGCCAGCGCCTCCCGAGTCTCTATAGATGGTTGTCGATACAGGCGTCAGCTTGCCAGCCTGTATCGATCCTCGTCAACATAGAGGCATGTCAATCCAGCCCCCACCTGGCGGTCTGCCGATCATCGTCGTGACCGGCCCCGACGCTTGTGCCCAGCGCGCCCTGGTCAGCGAACCGATCGACGAGGCCGTGGCGGCCGACCTGGCCCCGGTGTTCAAGGCGCTCGGTGACCCGGTTCGGCTGCGGCTGGTGTCTATGATCGGTGCCCGCGACGGCGGCGAGGTCTGTGTCTGCGACCTCACCAGCGCTTTCGACCTCTCCCAGCCCACCATCAGTCATCACCTGAAGGTGCTGCGCGAGGCTGGCCTCATCGACAGCGAACGCCGTGGCACGTGGGTCTACTACCGGCTCGTGCCAGCAGCGCTGGAACGGATGGCCGGGCTGCTGTCAATCCCGGTCAGCTAGCCAGCCTTCCGGGCAGGGATGCCACTCGGACATAGGGTCGCTATCCGGGACCGCGGCGCCAGGATTGCTTTCCTGAGGGCCGCGCGTCGTGTTTGGTCAGGGCACAGCAACCCCACCTGCCGCCTGGCCGGCGCTTTCCGTGCCGCAGCATTGGGTCGTCGCCGCCGGGCTGGCTGATGGACCCGCGTCAAGTGCTGCCTCGACCGCGGCCCAGCCCTGGCCGCCGTCCTGGCCCCAGAAGGTCTGACTGTCCTCTAGAACGGTGTAGATTTCCCACCGCTCGCCGTCGGGCGTGCCCTCGACCCAGAACTTGTTCTGCTTGGCGTAGCAACATGTGGCCTCCCGCTCCTCGATCGATGCCAGGCCAACTTCCGCCAGCCGCCGCTGCTCGGCGTCCACCGCGTCGGTGTCAGCAACCTCGACGCCGAGGTGGTTGAGGGTGCCGCCTTGGCCCGGGTTCTCCAGCAGGATCAGCTTCAGCGGGGGCTCGGTGATCGCGAAGTTGGCGTATCCAGGCCGTACCTTCGCCGGCTCAGCGCCGAAGAGCTTGGTGTAAAAGCCTATGGACTCACCGAGGTCGTCGACATTGATCGCGAGCTGTATGCGGCCGGTCATGGGACCTCCCTAGATATTGATAATTGTCTATGTTCTCGGTCCTTGAGCTTGCCACAGGACATAGGCAGCTGTCAATATAGAAGGATGTCGAAGTCCCTGCTCGCACTGACCCCGGCCGACACGGTCGCCTGCTGTCCCCCGCTGACCGCCACGCCGCTGTCCCAGGCTCAGGCCGAGTTGATCGCGCCGCTGCTCAAGGCCATCGCGGACCCGGTGCGACTTCGGCTGATGTCCCTGGTGGCCTCCCATCCAGGGGGCGAAGCCTGCGTGTGCGACCTCAACGACGCCTTCGACCTCTCCCAGCCCACGATCAGCCATCATCTGAAGGTCCTGCACGATGCCGGGTTGGTCGACCGTGAAAAGCGCGGTGTCTGGGTGTACTACCAAGTCAGGCCCGAGGCCCTGGCGAGCCTCGGAGCGCTAATCGGCACCCCGGTCACCACCCCGGCTTAAACGGGCTTTCTCGCCGGCAGCTCGATCGTCTATCGTCGATTAACGATGGAACGCAGCCCGTCGGAGGAGGGTGCCACGCCATGGTGATCGAGCCGATGACGGAAGTCCACGGCCGCACGGTCCTAGCCATCTACCAGGCGGGCATTAACGAGGGCGACGCGACCTTCGAGAGCGAGGCGCCGACGTGGATGGAGTTCACCAGAGCGAAACTGCGCGATCATCGGTATGTCGCCACCGACGCGGGCACGGTCCTCGGGTGGGTCGCTGTGTCGCCAGTCTCTGGCCGGCGCGTTTATGCCGGAGTCGTCGAGCACTCGGTCTATGTCGACCCTGCAGCCCGAGGGCTGGGCATCGGACGCCGACTGCTCGCGGCTCTTGTCAGCTCCACCGAGGGCGCGGGCATATGGACCATCCAGTCCAGCCTCTTCCCTGAGAATGCCGCCAGCCGCGCGTTGCATCGTTCCGCCGGATTCCGCGAGGTGGGCTGGCGCGAGCGCATCGCCAAGCACGACGGCCGCTGGCGCGACACCATCCTCATCGAGCGGCGCAGCCCGGCAATCTGACCCGTGGGGACACGCGCAAAGGATGGTTTCCATCACGGCCGCTTCCACAGCCGAGTCTCCTCGGCCGCACGCTACAGCTCTTCCCCTCGCCCCTTCTATCGTCTATCGTCGATTAACGATGAATATCGATGCGCAACCTCTCGACCGGCCGACCGCTGCCGAGTTCGCCAGCTGGTTCAAGGCACTCGCGGACCCCACCCGCGTCCAGATCGTGTCGCTGCTCGCCCGCCGCGGAACGCCGATGAAAGTCGGTGAGATCGTCGCCGCCGTCGACGTCGGCCAGTCCACCGTCTCCGCCCACCTGAAGACCCTCGCCGAAGTCCGGTTCCTGCTGGCCGAGCATCGCGGCACCGCAGCCTATTACCGCATCAACCAGGCCTGCGTCAGCTGCTTCCCCACCGCGGCTGACCTGGTCATGGGCAAACCCGCCCCAGAGGTACCCACCGCGGCCTCATCCGCATGCGCTTAGGAGGCCAGTTGACAGGCCAGCACAACGACCCGATCGTCACCAGATACTCGCAGCTCGCGCGCGCCGCCCTCGACGGACAAGCGATCAGCGACTGCGACCCGGACGCCTCTGGCGACAGCTGCATGGGCGCAGGCGCTTACGCCGACCGCAGCCAGGCGCCCGAGGGAGCATTCCGGGCGAGCCTCGGATGCGGAAATCCGCTCATGGTCGCCGACCTCCGGCCCGGAGAAGTCGTGCTGGATCTAGGCTCCGGCGGTGGCCTTGACGTGCTGCTCTCAGCCAGCCGAGTCGGACCTGAGGGCGTCGCCTACGGGCTGGATGCAAGCGACGACATGCTGACACTCGCCCGCGCCAACGCCGCCGAGGCCCAGATCACCAACGCCCGGTTCCTGCAGGGCCGCATCGAGAACATCCCGCTGCCGGATAACCACGTCGACGTCGTGATTTCCAACTGCGTAATCAACCTGTCCGCCGATAAGGCTCGCGTCCTTCGGGAGGCATACCGCGTGCTGAGGCCAGGCGGGCGCATCGGCGTCAGCGATGTCATCGCCGAGGACGCCACCAGCCCGGCTCGGCTCACTCGCGCTGAACAGCAGGTCGGATGCGTAGCCGGCACAGTCACCGGGCCTGAGTACGAGCAGCTGCTGGCGGAGACGGGGTTCTCCCGTATCGCGATAAGAAGCACCAGCATCGACGCCGACGGGTTGCGCTCGGCCTCTATCCAAGCCACAAAACCAGCGGGTCACTAGCCAGAGTCGGCGCCTGCAGTTCATGCAGATGAGGCTTTGGCGGTGGAACTAGTGGCCATCCAGGTACGCCGAATCCGCCGAAGCCATCAAAGAATCGGCACGGACGCCTTGCCGGTAGGCATGTCGCTCAGGCCGGATGGAGCCTTGCCGTGAGCGCCCGGCAAATCACCACAAGATGGTTGTCATGTCACCCGTAGAGGTGGATGGCTGCCGCGTCACCTTGACCTGAAACTTCAGCTTCCCTCCAGGTTGGAGGGGCCGTCTGATAATCCGCGTTGTCCGGCGCTATCGGCCTGGCTCACGACCGGCTCACGACCGGCTCACGACCGGCGCTTCCGTCAGGTCGAGTGAATGTCTACCATCGTGGGCGCGGCCGACGGATCTAGGCGACGCTAAACCAGCACTTGAGGTGCGTGGACCGACGGAAGGGTTGGGCATGGCTTGAGGCCGACGAGGCTGGCGGGCGCCGTCGCGGTGTCTGCGGGGCTCGCCGGGCCCGACACGCAGGGAGGGCGCCGTGAATGCTCGCCAGGTAATGCGCGGCCTGGCGGCCATCGTTGCCATCATTGCCATCATCGGCGGGGTCCCGCTGCTGCTGACCCGCCTAGCAGGATCGCCGATACCTGCTCACGTGCCCGACTGGCGCCATCTGGGTACCATCCTGACGCAGCGGGATGAGACCGGGTCGCTGTTCGTCACGCTGGTCCGTGACCTCACCTGGCTGGCCTGGCTGATCTTCTCCGTCGCCCTGATCACCGAGTTTTACGCTGCGCTGCGCGGCCGTATCGCGCCCCGACTGCATCTGGGCGCCGTCCAGTCCGCGGCTGCTCGGCTCGCTGCCCTGGCGGCGCTGACGTTCGCTGCGCCGACGAGCCTGGGCCTCACATGGGCTGCACCAGCCGGCGCGGCGACAGCGCTCGTCGCAAATCCCGCGCCGGCAAAGGTGGCACCGCCAGCGGCAGACGGCACCCGGCTGACCGGTGACTGGCAGACCGTGAGCAGTGCCAGGCAGCTGCGGTTCGTCACGGTCGAGCCCGG
>JASHOL010000159.1 GCA_030041135.1 Streptosporangiaceae bacterium
TCCAGGTGACTTCGCGCCGACGACGGACTTGCACGTTCAGTTTCTCCGGCCGGCCCGGCCTGGCCGGCTGCTCGGACGGGGACGCGTCGTGCGGCGCGGGCGGGATGTCGCCTTTCTGGCCGGAGAACTCGCAGATGAGGACGGCGCCGTCGTGGCCGTGGCGACCGCGACCGCGCAGATCAGGACCGGGATGCTCATTGGCCGGGATCTGGGCGGCGGTGATCAGCCGGGGTCGTCGTGATCGGCTGCGATCAGAAACTTGTATCCGAGCACGACGGCGTGAAAGGCGAGCTCGCCCCATGGTTGCCTGGCCAGTTCGGTGACCGAGTCCGCATGCTGGCGGTGCGCGTCAAAGACGGCGTCGATATCGTCCTCTGGGACCGTCAGGTGGAACTCGACTCCCGCGCCCTTGTGCGGCCGGCTGCCGGCTGAGAGGAATTGCGGCAGCGAGGTTCCCAGCATCAGCTGGGCGCCCGCCAGTCCGACGACCGTGAGCGGATCGCCGGAGTTCTCTGGAGTCTGGAATACGAGCGACCAGCCTGCCTTCACGAAGACCGTCGCGGCCTCATACGGGTCGTCGGTTGCCAGGATCGGGGTCAGCACGACTTATGGCTACCACCGGCCAGCGAGCTGGGCAAGACCCACTACCGGTGCCCGGTCAGATGCGCCGCATTGCGCCGGCCTCGCCGCAACTGCACCATGGAGGGCGTGACCCCGGCCGGCTATACGTGCCCGACTCCCTGCGACCCTGATTGCACGTCCTCGTGTCACGAACGCCACAAGCCGCATAATGACCGCACCCACGACCCGGATGAATGCGATCAGCGCCGGCTCGGCCGGGACGTGACGCCGCTCGCACCGCCACCGTCCTCGCGCTGGCGGGCCCAGCCGCGCCCAGTGAAAGCGTCGCGCGCTGCCTACGCCAGGGCACTGAAAGAGGACCGGGTGACGTGGTGGCGCAAGGTAGTTCTCATGGCGCGCGGCCCGCGTCCCTAGACCGTCACCCCGGAGGCGCTCGCCGCGGTCCGGTTCCGTCCTGGCACGAGAGAGACGACCATGACCCAGGCATTCGAACTCGCGGCGTTCACGGTGCGCGAGGGTCACGAACGCGCGCTGCTTGACGAGCGCCAGGCAATGATCGCAGCCCTGCGGCGGAGGTTCCCCGGCGTGGTAGCGGCATGGCTCACGCAGCGCGATGACGGCTCATGGCTGGACGTCATCCTGTGGCAGAGCCGCGAGGAAGCCGAGTACGCGGCCAGGCACGTAACCGAGGTTCCGGAAGCGGCCGCCTGGTTCACGCACATCGGCGAATCCCGCGGCATCGAGCACCTCACGGTGGCCCTCTGAGGTGCCCGGGGGTCTGGCTAGGCGGAACGCGTCAGTACGTCTACCTTCTCGCCTGACCGGTCGAAGGCGTCGACTAGCGACCAGCCGCAGGCCTGGTAGAACCCGGTCTCTGGGTCTCCGGTGGCAACCCACATTCGCTGGTGGCCATGCCCGGCGGCCCACCTGCCGAGGACCTCAAGAAGCAGCCGGCCGACACCGCGACCCCTTAGGTCTGCGCGGACGATCATGCCCAGGACCCAGGGGGACCGGTCCAGCCGCTCAGCCGGGTCGAACTGGCCCAGCCCGACGGCGCCGACCGCATCACCATCCGCGTCGATGGCGACGAAGGTGACCGGCAGGTCATCGCTACCCGACTCGCGCGCGGTGACATCAACCCACCAGGACAGCTCGGCTCGCTCCGGGTCCTGACCCCACTCCTGCCATCGGATCCTGCCGACTGCCGGGATGAGGTCCCGATGGTCAGCTAGCAGTCCGATCTGCACCGGAGGTGGCTCACTGCCTGTCACCCCGCCGAGGCTAGCCTTGAGTCGCGCGCCACCGCATTCTCTTTCTCAGCCGCGGCGTGCGGGCGGACGGCCGGGAAGTGACCCGGCCGGCGCGCGGTTGACGCAGGGGAACGTTCCGACAGCCTGAAGGGATCGGCACATGAAGGCCATCATCGATGGTGCGATCGTCGCGGATGCATCGGATTCTGACCTGATCTCGATCGAGGGCAACTACTACTTCCCGCCCTCCTCGATCGCCACCGGCGCGCTTAGCGACAGCCCGACGCCGTATACCTGCCCGTGGAAGGGTGTTGCCCAGTATCACGACATCTCGGTGGGTGGATCCACTCATCATGACGCCGCCTGGAGTTATCCAGACCCGTACCCGGCGTCTTTCGACCGGGTTGGCAGGGACTACAGCGGCTATGTCGCCTTCGATAAGCAGCAGGTGACGGTCGCCGAATAAAGCCGCGTAAGCGGCAAGGAGACGTTTGCGCGGAGGCGCCTCGTTCCCGCCATAGTGTCATGCACGCCGCGACCGTCGGTGCCGGCAATTCACGCGCTCAGCCGCGGGCCTGTCTCAGTCTCGGCGCAGCAGGCAACGATCTCTTCCAGCGAGAGGCCCACGGCTTCGGCCAGTGCGGCGACGGTGAAGAAGGCAGGCGTAACGATCCGCCCGGTCTCGATCTTGCGCACCGTCTCTGCGGGGACGCCGGAGGCGGCGGCGATGTCGACCATGCTCCGCGAACCTCGTGCCTGCCGCAGCAGCAAGCCGAGCCGCTCTCCGCGGGCGCGCTCTTGCTGGCTCAATGGCGGACGGACCACACTGTGATACTAATACCGGTATAGTTATACCGAACCAGTGAGAGGTCCGATGGTCGAGTACAAGACGCCTGGCGAGATTGACGCGATGCATGGCGCTGGTCAGGTTGTTGCCCGGATTCTGGCCGCTGTCCGCGCCAGGGCAGTGCCGGGGGTGCGGCTGTCCGAACTAGACGAGACGGCCAGAGATGTCCTCGCGGAAGCTCGTGCGACATCGCCGTTCCTTGGCTATCACCCCCCGTTCGCCAAATCCCCGTTCCCTTCCGCAATCTGCGCGTCCGTCAATGATGCTGCCCTCCATGACATCCCCAGCCGGTACCGGCTGGCCGACGGCGATCTGCTCAGCGTCGACTGCGGCGCCACTCTTGACGGCTGGGCGGCCGACGCCGCGATCTCCGTCCAGGTCGGCCGGGAGCGTCCGGCCGACGCGCGGCTGATTGCCACCGCCACCGAGGCGCTGCGGGCGGGAATTGCCGCCGCCACGCCAGGGGGCCGGCTTGGCGACATCTGCGCGGCGATTGGCGCGGCTGGCCGGGCCGGCGGCTACGGCATCTGCACCGACTTCGGCGGCCACGGCATTGGCCACGCTATGCACGAGGACCCGCACATCCCCAACATCGGACGTCCGGGCCGTGGCCCCCGCCTGATCCCCGGTTTGGTGATCGCGATCGAACCCTGGTTCCTGGGCGGCGGAACCGACGCTTACAGGATCGACTCCAACGGCTGGACCATCCGCAGCACGGACGGCAGCCGCGCGGCTCACGTTGAGCACACGGTCGCTATCACCGACGCGGGCCCGCGCGTTCTCACTTGCCCGGTATGAGCCGTCGGCTAGTCAGAGCAGAATGGAACGAAGAGGACGCCTGCGGTTCTGGCGCCGGCTGCCGCCGAGCAGTTCATCGTCGTCGACCCGATGACGTTCGGATTGCCGCGGGCCGAGGGCGGCTCATTGTCCTGCCTGCTCCGCGACGGCTGAAGGTGTTCTCAGATGGCGTCGGTTGTGATGGTCGGCGGCGGCATCGTCGCGCTGACGACTGCGATGCTGCTGGCCGATGACGGCCACGCGGTCACGCTCCTGGAACGCGATGCGGCGGGTCCCACGGACCCGTACGCGGCGTGGGAACGCTGGGAGCGCCGCGGGGTCAGCCAGTTCCGCCTCCCGCACCTGTTCGTATCGCGCTTCCGAGTCGAGCTGGAACGGGAACTTCCGCGAGTGGTCAAGGCGCTCGATGAAGCCGGGGCCCACCGCTTCGACGCGCTCGCGCTTGTGCCGCCGAATCTGGCCGGGGAGCCGCGGGCTGGCGACGGGGAGTACGAGATGCTCACCGGCCGCCGGCCGGTCGTGGAGTCGGTGGTCGCCCGGCTGGCCGAATCCACGCCCGGAGTCGCCCTCCGTCGGGGGGTCGCGGTCGTCGGCCTGGTCGCCGACGAGGGCCTTTCCGCGGGCGGCGGCCGCACCGTCCCGCGCGTCACCGGTGTCCGCACTGCCAGCGGCGAGCGGATTGCGGCCGATCTGGTGGTCGATGCGACTGGCCGGCGCTCCCCGCTGGCCCGCTGGCTTCACGCCTGCGGCGCGGCCCCGGCGGCCGAGGAGGTGGAGGACTCAGGGTTCGTCTACTACGCCAGGCACTTCGCGTCGGCTGACGGCAGCCTGCCTGTCTCGAAGGGCCCAGGCCTTCAGGAGCACGGGACCGTGTCATCGCTCGCGCTGCCAGCCGACAACGGCACCTGGGCCGTAGTGATCGTGGCCAGTGCCGCCGACCGTGCGCTCCGCGGCCTGCACGACACGCGGCGGTGGTCGGCGGTGGTCAGGTCTATGCCGCTCGTCGCCCACTGGATCGATGCAGAGCCTCTGAGCCCCCGGGTCGTGAAGATGTCGGGGATCGAGGACCGGCACCGCTGCCTGATCGTCGACAGCGAACCGGTGGCCACCGGAGTCGTGCCCCTCGCCGACGCCTGGTCGTGTACGAACCCCTCGCTCGGCCGGGGCGTCAGCCTCGGCGTGGTGCACGGCAGAGTGCTGCGCGACACGCTCCGGCGGTCCGACCCGGCCGACCCGCGGCAATTCGCGCTGGATTTCCACGATGCCACGATGACGAGCGTCGAGCCGTGGTACCGGGCGACGGTCCGCTACGACCGGCACCGCCTGGCCGAGATCGATGCCCACATCCGCGGCCAAACCTACGATCCAGGCGACGCCGAGTGGGAAGGCGTCCGCCGCATCCAGTTCGCCGCCCGGCTCGACCCCGACTGCCTGCGCGCGAGCCTTGCCATGATCAACGTGCTTCGCACTCCCGCCGAGGTCCTGGCCCAGCCCGGAATCCTAGGCAAGGCGCAGGCCGCCGGAGCTGGCTGGCGGGACCAGTCGTTCCCCGGCCCGGCCCGATCCGAGCTCGTGGCGATCGCGAGTGAATGACCTGGCGGAATGTCCCTGCACTGCGCCCAAGCCGGCCGTGGCCCTGAGCGCCGTCCTGCTGCGTTGGACTCCTCGCCGTACGGCGAGCCCTAGCCGGCCAACTCAGCTCAGCGCCTTCCGGACCAGCGCCCCGATCCTTTCCTCGGCGGCCGTCGTCAGCTCGCTCAGCGCGTAGTACGTGGGCCACATGGCGCCGTCGTCGAGATTCGCCTTATCGCTGAAGCCGAGCGTCGCGTACCTGGTCTTGAACTTCTGAGCCGGCTGGAAGAAGCAGATGACGTTGCCGTCTTTGGCGTACGCGGGCATCCCGTACCAGGTTCTCGGCGAGAGGTCTGGCGCGGTGGCCTCGATGATGGCATGGAGTCGCTCGGCCAGCACGCGATCGTGTTCTGACATCTGGGCGATCTTCGCCAGTACCTCGCTATCCCCGTCCGCCCTGTCCGTGTTCGCCTTGTCGGTGTTCGCCTTGTCGGTGTTCGCCTTGTCCCCGTTCGCCTTGTCCGTGTTCGCCTTGTCCGGGCGCTGGCCCCGGCGCGGCGCCGCCTTCAGCTCCTGGGCCCGCTCCTTCATCGCGGCTCGTTCCTCGTCTGTGAACCCTTCGTAGGTCTTGCCTGCCGCGGCGGTGCTTTGGGCGGACTTAGGCCGGTTGTTCATCGAAGTCTCCTCCTTGCGCCCTAGCTAGTTGCCTAACGGGACCGGTCCTGCGGTGCCTCCATAGCCGGTCCCGACGTGAGGTCATTGCGGGTCTTCTCCAAGGCTCCCCGAGTCTTTCCTAAAGTTGTGGTGTCACTGCCATGACGGCTCGCGACGGAGATATATGACCGATGCCGGCTCACCGGACCTAGCCGGAGCCTTCGAGGCCAGCCGCGGACGCTTGCGGTCGATCGCCTACCGGATGCTCGGCTCGCTGAGCGACGCGGACGACGCGGTGCAGGAAACCTGGCTGCGGCTCAGCCGCTCCGGCGCGGACGACGTGGCGAACCTGGGCGGCTGGCTGACCACGGTGGTATCCCGGATCTGCCTGGACATGCTGCGGTCGCGAGCCGCGCGCCGTGAGGAGCCGCTGGGCGAGTACCTGCCTGACCCCGTTGTCGCCAGCATGGACAGCCCCGAGGAGGAGTCCGAGCTGGCGGATGCGGTCGGCATGGCTCTGCTAGTGGTGCTGGACAAGCTGAGCCCAGCCGAGCGTCTCGCGTTTGTGCTGCACGACATGTTCGCCGTGCCATTCGACGACGTCGCGGCGATCGTCGGGCGATCGCCGGCCGCCGCCGCCCAGCTCGCCAGCCGGGCCCGGCGGCGGGTACGCGGCCCAGCCGTTGCCCCGGATACCAGCCTCGCGCGCCAGCGGGAGGTCGTCGATGCCTGGCTCGCCGCGGCCCGCGCCGGCGAGTTTGACGCGTTGCTCACGATCCTCGACCCGGACGTCGTGGTCCGGATCGATCTGGGCGCGCTGGCCGCCGGAGGGCTGCGGGAGGTCCGCGGCGCCGCCCAGGCAGTCGGGCTGGCGGCGAGCTACCGACGCTCCGCGCCGTTCGCGCATGCCGCATTGGTCTGCGGATCCGCGGGGATCGTTGTCACGGCAAACGGCGGACAGCCGGGTTCGGTCATGGCATTCACGTTCACTGCAGGCAAGATCTCCGAGATCTACATCCTGGCCGATCGCTCCCGGCTGATCAGGCTCGGCCTGGCGGCGACGGATCGCAGTGCAGGCATGCCCCCCTGATCGGCCGACCGCGCGTGACCGTCGGGCTAGTGGTCCAGGCCTGCACTGGGGAGCGCCGAATAAGCTGGTGTCGCGGGCCGCTGGGGCTCCCGTACACTTGCGCAGTGCCGAGCACGCGACCGCGCATCCGGAGTCGTCGCAGTTCGGCCACCGGGATGTAGCGCAGCTTGGTTAGCGCGCCTGCTTTGGGAGCAGGAGGTCGCGGGTTCGAATCCCGCCATCCCGACCAGGAGGTCTTCACGTTTGGCGTGGGCCTATCTTCACGTTTGCTTCTGACACTCCGGAGCTGCCGGTGGCTGTTACGGCTGAGGCGTCCTGTCCGGGGTTTGATCTTGCGGTGGCGGGTTGCGTCGCGGTCCGGGTGCGTGCTGGCGCGGGCTGGTGGCCGGGCAGTTGACGTGGCTGTGGCGGGCGGCGGTTGTTATGGCGGGCTGGCGGCGAGCATGGCGAGGGTTTGGCGGCGCCGTTTGCGGGTTCTGGGCGGGAGCCCGGCGGCGGCGCGGCGGTTGTTGCCGGCCTGGCGGGCGTCGAAGGCGTGCAGGATCCGCTGGTTGCGGGTGACGATCAGGCAGGCGAGCCAGAGCGTGAGCGGTGTGATGCCGGTCAGGCGGCA
>JASHOL010000160.1 GCA_030041135.1 Streptosporangiaceae bacterium
ACGATCCGGGCGTCGCTGGACGTCGCCGTGGCCAAGCCGGAGGGAGCCCCGCCCCAGACGGTCGCGCTGGCCTCGCGGGTGCGGGCGGAGCTGGACCGGATCGACAGCCTGCTCGAGGCGTTCCTGGTGCTGGCCAGGGCCCAGCACCGGAACCTGCCCGGTTACGCGGTCCTGCCGCTCGACTACGTCGTCGGCGCCGCCCTGGCCGACCAGCAGGCAGCCATCCGGGCGAGGAACCTCACGGTCCAGGACACCGCGGCTCCCGGCGGCGCGTGGGTCAGGGGCAGTCAGGCCCTGCTATCGCGCATGGTCGAGAACCTGCTCGAGAACGCGGTCCGTCATAACCAGGACGGCGGCTGGATCCACGTCACCGCCGCGACCGAGGCCGGCCGGGCCAGGCTGGTCGTCGAGAACGGCGGTGAGGTCCTCGAGCAGCAGCATGTGGATGAGCTTTCGCAGCCATTCAGGCGACTCGGGGCGGACCGCATCGGCACCGACAAGGGCTCCGGCCTTGGCCTGTCGATTGTCGCGGCCATCGCCGAGGCGCACGACGGGCGGCTTGACCTGCAAGCCAGGCCCGGCGGCGGACTGCGCGTCTGTGTCGATCTGCCGGCGGCCGCCCCGGCCGCCCCGGCCGCCCCGGCCGGCTCGGTCGCGAAGGCCGGAGTGCAGGCATGAGGGTCCTGGTCGTCGAGGACTCGAAGTCGCTCGCCGAGGTCCTGGTCGAGGGCCTGCGCGATCAGGGCATGGCGGTCGACGCCGCGCACGACGGGCTGGAGGCAGCGGCAAAGCTTGACGTCAACCCCTATGACGTCGTCGTGCTCGATCGCGACCTGCCGGGCATCCACGGGGACGTGCTGTGCCAGATGATCACCGACCGGGACCAGCGGGCCATGGTGCTCATGCTGACCGCCGCCGGCGCGCCCGGTGACCGCGTCGCCGGGCTCGGCCTCGGCGCCGACGACTATCTGGGCAAGCCGTTCCACTTCCCCGAACTCGTGCTGCGTATCCGCGCCCTTGCCCGCCGCCGGCCGGCCGCGCGATCCCGGCGCCTCCGCCTGGCCGGGATCGAGCTTGACCCCCTCCGCCGCACGGTCAGCCGCGACGGCCGGCAGCTTGACCTGTCGGTCAAGGAGTTCGGCGTCCTGGAAGCGCTGATGCTGGCTGCCCCTGCCTTCTTGCGCGCCGAGGACCTGCTCGAGCAGGTGTGGGACGAGCAAGCCGACCCGTTCACCAACACGGTCACCGTCACGATCGGACGCCTGCGCAAAAAGCTCGGCGACCCGCCGGTCATTTCCACCACGCCGGGCGTCGGGTACCGCATCAGCGACCCATCGGATTAGCGGCGCTTCTTGCGGGAACGAGGTCGGCTCCGGCTCACTCCCGTTCGCCGGCACGCCGTCGCCCGTTGCCAGGCAAGAACGCTGGCGACCTCGGCTCGCCCACCGCCGCGTTGACTGGTGAACCGAACCGAAATCCACCTGGGTGCGGTCCAGGTCCGGAATCGCCCCGCGTGTGGTCCAGGTCCGGCAGACCGCCCGTGGGCCCTTGACTTTATGTCATAAAGTGCCGTCTACTTTATGGCGTAGAGTCCATGGAGGAACCACGAGCCAGACATCCGGTCGCACCACCGCCGAGAACGGCGGCGGCTTCGATCCCCGGCAGGCCGCCGCCCTGCTTGACCAGGCCTCGGTGCGGGCGCGCCGCACGTTCGCGCCCGGCCCAGCAGCTCTGTGGGCCTTCCGTGCGGTTCTCGTGCTGGTCGCCTTTGGCGGCTTCTGGCTGTCGGTGCGCGACCAAGACCCCTACTCAGGGCCCACCGGGGCGGCCCTGCCGGTGGCGTTCGTGCTCGTGGCCATCAATGTCGGCTGGAGCGCGTGGGCGGTCAAGCGCGCGGGCGCGGGCGTCACCGGCCCCACCCAGCGCAAGCGGCGGGCCTGGATGAGCGTCATGCTCGCGGCCTTGGTCGCCGCGTACGCGTTCACCTGGCCGCTGTACCACGCCGCGGCAAGCCCGCCGTCTTGGGGGCTGTATGAGGCCAACGCGCCGGTGCTGCTGCTCGGCCTGTTCGGCGCGGTCACCGCGGCGGCATGCCGGTACTGGCGCAAAGCCAGTGTCCTGCTGGCCGTGGCCGTCGTTGCGTCGGCTGCCGGGTTCGGCGGCCCGGTCGGCGCGTGGCTGGTGATGGGCACCGGGCTGTGCGCCGTGTGCCTGGGCACCGCCGCGTTCACTGCCTGGCAGCAACGCCGCAGCGTGGTCGGGCCATGACCGGCGACGAGCTCGACCCGTTGATCCACGTCCCCACCCGGCTGAAGATCGTCGCGACACTGGCAGCGCTGCCCGACGGCGACTCCCTGTCCTTCACCCGGCTGCAGGACATGCTCGGGCTCACCCCAGGCAACCTGATCATCCAGCTGCGCAAGCTCGAAGAAGCCGGATACCTCAGCAGCGAGAAAACCAGGACCGGGTCCGCGCAGCGAACCACCGTGGCCCTGACCGGCCAGGGCCGGGCCGCGCTCGGCGCGTACACCCAGGCGCTACGCAACCTGCTCGGCGGCCTGGGTGGGGACGCAAGGGCCGACAGCGATCATGGTGGCTCCCGAGCCGCAGCCGCCGAGGTGCCTGGCATCCAGGGCGATGGCGTCGCGGCGGTCAATGCGGGCAAGCGGCCTGGCGCCGGGCGCCCACGAAGCCGTCACCACCCTCCGCTGCCAGCGGGCTAGGCACCCCCATGGCTGCACCTCACAGAACTGGCCGATCACAGAACTGGCCAACGCAGGCCGATATGGACAAGGGAGGTTCCGTGAGCCACCACAGCGTTCCTGGCGCGGTCCGGCCACGATGCCGGCTCCGCGCTGGAGTTGTGTGCAGCGCCGTTGTCATGGTGCTCGGGATAGCGGCCTGTTCCTCGGCCGGAAAGCCCGCGG
>JASHOL010000161.1 GCA_030041135.1 Streptosporangiaceae bacterium
GTCTCCAGCAGCGTGACCGGTCCGGCGGGCCCGGTCACCTTGATGCCCGCGTCGACTTCGACCGCGGGCCCCCTGAAGGGACCCAGAACGGCCAGGTCGCGCGGGGTCGGGTGTGAGGCGCAGGACGAGTGGGTAACTGCCTCTCGACACCGGCCCGCCTGCGTGCAGCAGGCGGGGCTGCCGGGGCAGCGACTTAGTGAGTTGATACGGCAGGCGCCCGTCGCGAGAACGGGGGTGTCTCGCCTTCGGGGGGAGTGCAGGTGAAACTCGCGGCCGAGCACGCGTCCGACATGTCTGGACGCATGGGACCAGGCACGGAAACCTTGACGATGACCGTCGGGGACTTTCTGCTCCGGCGCCTCCGGGAGGCCGGCATCGGCCACCTGTTCGGAGTTCCCGGTGACTTCAACCTCGAGCTGCTACAGCAGAACCAGGACGGCGGCTACCTGAAATGGATCGGCACGTGCAGTGAGCTGAACGCATCCTACGCAGCGGATGGCTATGCGCGGCTAAACGGGATGGGCGCGCTGACCGTGACGAACGCGGTGGGCGCCCTGAGCGCGATTAACGGCATCGCCGGATCATACGCCGAGCACGTCCCGGTGATCTTGATCGCCGGGTCGATACCGCTGAGGTCGATCGAGCGCGGCCTGGGGATGCACCACACAACGGGCGACGGGACTTGGGACCGCTTCCTCGGCGCCTTCGGGCACGTGACCGCTGCGGAGGCCAGGCTGACCCCGTACAACGCGGCCACCGAGATCGACCGGCTGATCCTCACTGCCTGGTGGGCGAAACTCCCGGTGTACATGGAACTGCCATCGGACATCGCCTACCTCGACATCGATGTTCCAGCGGCGCCGCTCATGCTCTCCGAGGTGCCCAGCGACCCCGAACGGCTGAAGTCGTGCACCACCGCGATCGCCGACAATCTGTCGCAGGCCAAATCGCCGGCGATCCTGGTGGATGAGGACGTCGACCGGTTCCGCGTCGCAACCGAGGTCATGGGGCTGGCCGAGAAACTGCAGTTGCCGGTCGCCGTGACCGGACCGGCCAAAGGAGTGATCGACGAGACGTTCCCTTACTATGCGGGCGTCTACAACGGCAAGGCCAGCGCCCCAGAGACGCGCGAGGCCATCGAGGCCAGCGACTGCCTGCTCTCCATCGGCTACCGGCCGATCGACGCTACCTCGGGCGACTTCACTGCATCGTTGCCTGCCAACACGATCGGCTTTCGCGGGTACTCCGTGGACTGCGGCGAGGACAACTACCAGGCGGTGACGCTCAAGAAGGTCCTGAGCGGCATCACCGATGCAGTCCCGCAGATCACGAGCCGCGCCACCCGTAACTTCGCGGCGGCAATGCCCGCTAGCACTCACGCTGACGGCTCCGCCAAGCTGACCCAGGCGGCCTACTGGGAAACGATCCAGGGCTACCTACGGCCGGGCGACGTGCTGCTCACGGACAACGGGACGTCTTACGCCATCTTCGGCTTCAAGCTGCCGCCCAAGTGCACTGTCGTCGCGTCGGTCATCTGGGGCTCGATCGGTTACAGCGTCGGGGCGCTGCTTGGCACCCTTACCGCAGCACCCCAGCGCCGTCACCTGCTGTTCATCGGCGACGGCTCGTTCCAGGAGACGGCCCAGGAACTGTCGACCATGCTGCGCCACGACTGCAAGCCGGTGATCTTCCTGATCAACAACGGCGGATACACCATCGAGCGCGGCTACATGGGCAAGACCGCCGACTACAACGACATCGCCAGCTGGACCTACACAGCTCTGCCGAAAGTGTTCCGCCGGGACACCAAGGCGCGGTCGTTCGTGGTCAAGACCGTCGCTGATCTGGAAAAAGCGCTGAGCGCGCCCAACGACAACCTGGTCTTCATCGAGTCAGTTATGGATCCTTACGACGCTCCCGCCGCGGTCATACACAGCAGCAACAACGGGGCCGAACTCGACTACGGACCCCGCGGCCCGCAGCACCGCGGCAACGCGCAGCTGCGGCCGGCTAGCTGATTGCGTGACCGTGCCGCGCCGCGCTCGCGATCAGGGCCGCTCGGCAACCACCGCCGCGTCCGGGGGACCGCCCGCTCCACCGCGCATCACCCGCGCGCTGCGCCGGACCGGCCTCCGGCACGAGCTGCGGCCGGAAGAGCCTTCGTTCCCCGCCTGAAGGAGCTGCGGCTGGAAGAGCCTTCGTTCCCGCCTGAGGAAGCTGCGGCCGGAGGAGCCTTCGTTCCCGCCTGAAGGAGCTGCGGCTGGAAGAGCTTTCGTTCCCCGCCTGAGGGAGCTGCGGCTGGAAGAGCCTTCGTTCCCGCCTGAAGGGATCATTTACGGTTTTTGCATTAGACGGCAAGTAACGTCACGGCACGACTGACCAGCACAGGAGGCTCCCGATGTCAGGCACGGACTACGACGTGATCGTCGTGGGCGGCGGTTCGCCGGGCGAGCGCTGCGCCGGGGAGCGGAGCAAGATCGCGAACGCGTCGGCCTGAGGAAGACCACGATGAAGAGCTTGCCGATCAGCGACTACGCGCTGCTGTCGGACTGCCGTACGGCCGCCCTGGTCAGCCGGGACGGCTCAGTCGACTGGCTGTGCCTGCCGCGTTTCGATGCGCCTGCGGTCTTCTGCCGGCTGCTGGATCCGGGCGGCGGGAGCTTCGCCATCAGCCCGGCGGGCGAGTTCGAGACCCGCCGCAGGTACCTGGACGAGACGATGGTGCTCGAGACCACATTCACCACTCCGCGCGGCACCGCCGTGCTCACCGACGCCCTCGCGCTCGGCCCGGATGAGCGTGGCCACGAGCTGGGCAAGGGCTCGCCCGGCATGCTGCTGCGCCAGCTGGTCTGCACCCGCGGCGAATTCGACGCCGTCGTCAGGTACGAGCCCCGGCCGGAATACGGCCTTATCCACCCGGTGCTCATGCAGGCGGCCGGGGGCATCGGCGCGCGCGGTGGAGCTGACCGGCTATTGCTGGCCACGCCGGTCAGCCTTGAACTTGGCGGCGCCACGGCCACCGGCCGGATCCGGCTGGCCGCCGGCGAGACAGCAGTCTTCGGCCTTTACCACGGCCCGATGGCCGGCCCCCGGCTGGAGGCATGGACCCCGGAGCAGATGACCACGCGGCTGGCCGACACCGTGGAGGGCTGGCGTTCGTGGTCCGCCCTCCACCAGAACTACGACGGGCCGTGGCGAAACCTGGTCCAGCACTCCGGGCGTGTCTTGCAGGCGCTGACGTTCGCGCCGACCGGTGCGATGGTGGCGGCGCCGACGACGTCGCTGCCGGAGTCTGTCGGGGGGCAGCGCAACTGGGACTACCGCTATACCTGGGTACGCGATGCGAGCCTGACCATGGAGGCGCTGTGGGTGGCGGCCTGCCCGGACGAGGCGAACGCCTTCTTCGAGTTCCTCGCGGATGCGTCCGCGTCCGACATGCACCGGGGAACCGACCTGCAGATCATGTTCGGAGTCGGAGGCGAACGGGACCTCAGCGAGCGGGAGTTGTCGCACCTCGCCGGGTGGCGTGAGAGCCGGCCGGTCCGGGTCGGCAACGCGGCCTGGCGTCAGCGGCAGCTCGACGTGTACGGCGAACTGCTGGGCGCCGCCCAGCGGCTGGTCGATCGCCTGGGTGAGCTCGACCCGGTCTCCCGGCGGTTTCTGGCTGCCGCCGCCGACGCGGCCGCCGACCACTGGCAGGAGCAGGACCAGGGCATCTGGGAGGTCCGTGGCGAGACCCGTGACTTCCTGTACTCCAAGCTGATGTGCTGGGTCGCACTCGAGCGCGCGATCCCCTTGGCCGGCTACCTCGGCGCCGAGGACCGGCTGGCCGACTGGGTCGCCGCCCGGAATGATGTCCGGGCTGCGATCGAGACCCGCGGCTGGAACGAACGGGTCGGCGCGTTCACCCAGGCATTCGGCAGCGACGACCTCGATGCTTCCAGCCTGATGCTTGGCCTTACCGGTTTCCTTGCCCCCGATGACCCGCGGCTGCTGGCGACGATCAACGCGACCGCCGAGCACCTGACGGACCAGCGCGGCATGGTGTACCGGTACCGGCGGCGCGACGGCCTCGCCGGCCAGGAGGGCACCTTCCTGCTCTGCACGTTCTGGCTGGCGGCGGCCCAGGCGCTGGCCGGCGACGTCGATGCCGCCGTGGCGACCTTCGAGCGCGGCATCGCGACCATGAACGATGTGGGCCTGCTGCCCGAGGAAGTCGACTCCGGCAGCGGCGAGATGATCGGCAACTTCCCGCAGGCGTTCAGTCACGTCGGGCTGGTCAACGCCGCGTGGGCCATCAGCCAGGCTCAGCGCTAATTCGCCGGTTCGAACATCCGTCAGCTGACGGATGTCTTGCTCTGCAACTTGCATGAGACTTTCTCCGCAGGTCCCAGAGAAAGGCAGGCCCAGGTGGACGGTGCCGGACTACGCAAGAACTTCGCCGACGTCGCGACGCACGGCGACGATGTGCCGCTGTTCTTCTACTCCGACCTGTTCGTCAAGCACCCAGAAGTGCGGGACATGTTCCCGAGCTCGATGGAGGCACGGCGCGGCCACTTCGTCCATGCGCTGGCGGAGATTGTCTCTAACGCCGACAGCGCAACCGACCTGACCATGTTCCTTCAGGCACTCGGCCGTGACCATCGGAGGTTCGGCCCGGCGGCCGAGCACTACGAGGCCGTCGGTGCGAGCCTGCTGGCCACGCTGGAACATTTCTCCGGGCCGTCCTGGACGCCAGAGTTGCGGTCCAACTGGAGCGCGGCATACGGGCGGGTCGGCTCCGTCATGGTGGCGGCGGCCGAGTCTGACGAATTACAGCGCCCGCCGTGCATGGCCGGGGATCACGTCGAGCACCTCAGGTGAGCAAGCCTTGACCGTCGCGGCACAGTTCGGCGAGCGGAGCAGGACGGATGCGGAAGAGCTGCCGACCGCCGTGCAACGACGTGACGGCCGCGGTGGACGCCTGGGCCGGACCGCTCAGCGCGCTCAATCCAACCCAAGATCCGGGTCGGCTCAGCGCGGTCAATCCAACCCAAGATCCCGGACCGGTTCGCACATTTCATCGACTCCGTCCCTTAGGTTACGGACGAATACGGACAAATTTGGGACCGAATCGATGAAACGTGCGAATGATGCCGACCAACGGCCCGGCTAAAACCGATATATCATGACAGTGAGCTGGACCGTGCTGGGCACCGACGGGCAACGATCACCCCGCCCGTCCCGGGCTGAGCTGCCGGCGCTCCGGGCAACCCGGCACGTCACGTAACTGCGGCCTGAAAAGGGTCATCCGTAGGGTGGCGCTCACGGATCCCGGCGCAGCTCTTGCTCCGCCGGGATCGCACATAGTAGAAGGAACTGGTGGGAAGCAAGGCAGGCGTCGCGCTTTACGTCCTTGCGCTGGTCGCTGTCGTGGTCGGCGTGGATGTCATATTCCTCAGGCACCAGCTCTGGCCGCGGCTGATAGTGAACATCGGGATCGTGCTGGTCTTCGCGGC
>JASHOL010000162.1 GCA_030041135.1 Streptosporangiaceae bacterium
CCGACGCCGAGCGAGGCGAGCGCATCCCGGACGACGGGCGCCGAGGGCCCGGTCCCCGTCTCCACGAGGCACGGCCGCCCGGCGCGGATCAGGTAGCCGGCCGTGATCCTCTCGTACCCGGCCATCCGGGTGTCGATCTGGAACACCTCGTGTCCCAAGTCGGTGATGATGTCGGCCGGGTCGTAAACGGGCGTCGCATAGTCCATGCGGACATAATCCCAGGCGAGTTCGCAACCGCACGACCTTGGCGTGGTGACCTCGGAGTACAGCGGGCAGGACTGGGTGCGCGGAGTTGGCGTCAGCACGCAGGACGACGCCAGCACGCCGAGTCCACTAGCCGGGTTTCTGGCTGGACGCGCTGGATACGAGCCGGCCAAGGGGGCAGGCCGGGAAACTGGGAGGCGACGTGGAGCCTCGCGCTGCCGCGCTCGGGTGCACGTGACCATCATCTACGCGCTGCTGGCCGCGCTCGGCAATGCGCTCAACGTCACCACACAGCACGCTGCCAGCGTCGGCGGTCCGAAGAAGGCCGCTGGCCGACGGTTCCTCGCCTACCTTGTCCAGAACCCGCTGTGGCTCTCGGGCTGGGTCGCCCTGATCGGCGCCTTCGTCTTCCAGGCGCTGGCGCTGCACGTGGGCCAGATCTCGGTCGTCCAGCCGCTGCTGGTAACCGAGCTTGTCTTCACCCTGGTGCTGCGAAGGGTCTGGATTCGTCAGTCGATCCGCCCGGTCACCTGGTGGGCCGGGGCGCTGACCTGCCTGGGGCTGGCTGTGTTCCTGGGAACCTCGGAGCCGCAGGGCGGCATCTTGTCGCCGCCGGCTCACGCTTGGGTCACGGCCGGCGGAGCCACTGTCGGTGCCGCGGCCTTGCTGGCTCTGCTCGGGGTGCGCGGCTCTCCGGCTCGCCGGGCGGCGTTGCTGGCCACCGCCACCGCAGCGATGTGGGCGCTGGTCGCTACGTTCATCAAAGCCACTACGCAGGACCTATCCCAGTTCGGCCTGGCCGGCACGTTCACCCACTGGCCGGTGTACGCGCTGGCCGCAGCGGGCTTGGTTACCGAGATCCTCGAGCAGGCCACGCTGCACGTTGGCCCACTGAGCGTCTCCCAGCCGCTGCTGGTCATCGTTGACCCGATCGTGAGCATCGCGCTCAGCGTCTGGATCTTCGCCGAGTACTTCACCGAGAACGTCACGCGGCTAGCCCTGGGCTCGATGGCATTCGTGGGCATGTGCTGCGCCGTGGCCGTCCTCACCCGGACTGCGCCGGCGACGATGTCCTCCACAGGCCAGCCGCCAGATAGCCAGGGCTAGCCGCGATCAGAGAGACGGGACCAGCATCCGGTAAAGCCGGAAGGCTTGAGTCCGGCTGAGGAGGTTGATCTGTTCTCCCCGCAGCGCCATCAACTTGCGTCGTGTTTGAGGAGCCTGCCAGAGCTGGCCGGCGACGCTCATGCCGAGGGCATCGCCGAAGTCATAGGCCTGCCGGATGAGCGTTGTCAACGGCGCCATATCAGCGGCGGGAAAGGCGACCACGAATCCGTAGGTGGCGGGGCCCGGCTGGTGCGGGTAGGTGGTGACCGAGGAGACGGCAGCAGAGGTGATCGTCACCGGAGTTCCGACCGGAAGGTAGCACGCTACGCCCCCTGGCGGCCTGGGAGGCGTGGTCAGCGTGGCCGCGGGGGTCGGCGTGGGTGTGGCCGTGCTCCCTCGGACGATCCTGCGCATGGGCAGGCGAACGGTTACGGCCCGCACTGCCGTCCGTGGCACGTCAGGCTCCGACCCGAAGAGCGCGACTGAGCCAGCCGGGCACCGGCCCGTCGGGGTGGGGGCCTGGCTGCGCATGATCTGCATGACGATGGGCGACCCAAGGCTGCGCGCCGGTGGCAGGCTGACCGGAACCGGGTCAGGCCCCAGCGGGATGATGTTGCTGCAGCCTGCAACGGCGAGGACGAGGCCGGCGGCGGCCAGCGCGCTGGCCAGGGCGGGGGGCGGGCGGCGGAACACGTCCTGGTCCTCCCTAGGCAGCCACGGCGCGGGAATGTGGTGCTGGCGCCGGCGTTGCTGTCTGGGCGCGGGCAGCATCGGGGGCGACGAGCGCGACAGCGGCCAGCAGGATGAGCAGTTCGGCCAGGCTCACGTCGATCAGGTGCGGGTCGTGCACGTAGTCGGTGAGCGAGACGATCCGGTACGCCCCGGCGACGGCAGCCAGCAGGGAAAGGGTCAGCGACCACTGCCCCGTACGGGCGGCCTGCCGGGACCAGGCCCTGGGTGCGTGCGCAATGCACGCGAGGCTGACAAGGATGCAGCACAGCCCGGAGAAGTCGGGCAGCCAGGCGGTGTTGCCGGTCGCCTGCAGCGCCAGCAGAGGCCCGTACACCAGCAGGTAGCCGCCGGGCAGTGCCAGCAGCCAGGGCCGGAGCGCGGCCGGCGCGACGTCCCGGTGGAACGCGGTCATGGCCAGGACCGGGGCAAGATCGAGCAGGACCCAGAAGATCCACGGCCCGAATGGCGCCGGCATGATGCCGGTGAACTGCGCTTGCAGCAAGGCGACCAGGCCGGGAACGATGGCCAGTGCCGCGAGGAACCTGGCCATGCGGTAATGCCCGAGCGCCAGCGTCACGAAGGTCACGATCCAGGCGACGCACACCAGGTAATACACCGTGTCCCAGATGCCGGCGGGCGCGATGGCCAGGCTGGCCGACGGCGTGGGCAGCCAGCCGACCAGACGGCGGCCCCACTCCAGGAACACCAGCACGTCAACGTCCAGCACCGCATGCACCAGCACCACGGCCAGCACCGCGCGCCGGATGGCCTGGCCCCAGGCGTGCCGGCGCGGAGTGGCAGGGCCGCCCAGATGGAGCCGGACGGCCAGGCCGGCCACGCTGGCTACTTCCGCCCCGCTGGGCCAGGCAGCCTCTCTGATGTACTTATCTGCCGCGGGGTCGCCGGTAAGCCGGCTGTCAAGGAACGCGCCGACCATGTCCGGTTCCCACCGCTCCCGATACCAGCCAGGCAGTAGCCGCAGCACCCGGAGGTACCGGCGCTCCAGGTCGCCGCTCATCCGGAAGCCCCGGCTGCCGCCGGACCCGCCAGGCCCAGCCGCGCCCGCACCACGCGAGCGGTGGCAGCGCGCAGTTCGGCCTCCTCGGCCAGGGCGCGCCGCCCATCCTTGGTCAGCCGGTAATAGCGGCGCAGCCGGCCGTCGTGTGCTTCCTCCCGGTCGGGCTCGATCAGGCCTTCTGCGGCGAGCCGCTCCAGCACCCCGTACAGGCTGCCGATCTTCAGCTGGACCCGCTCCTTTGATAGATCGGCAACCTCTCTCACGATGCCGTAACCGTGCCGCGGGCCATCGGCCAGCGCGGTGAGCACGAAGAACGCCTGCCCGGTCATCGGACTGCCTGCCATCGCTCCAATATAGTGGCATCCATGATATTAGTCCAACCCAAGTCCGGCTCCGCGTCGCCGCTACCGGAGCACGGGGCTGGCGATCCAGCGACGAGTGCGAACGACTGCCCGTCCTGAACCCTCCTGTCCAGATCCCCCTGCCTGGACTGGCCGGCTGACGGTGGACGGGAGCCGGCTCGGAGCGTTTCAGCCTTGAGCGAACAGCCGCATGACGAGGCCCGTCTTCGGCTCAGGCGCGAATCCCGCGATGCCCGCTTCATCGAAGACGGCCGTGCGGCCCTTGGCATCTCACGCGAGGTTGCCAGCATCTCGCGCACCGGGAGGCCGGTCCGGCCGGTGCTGCCGCCAGCTGGCCACTGCGACTGCCAGTCCTACGGCGAGCATCGCCTCGACCGCCAGCAGCAGGTTACTTGACAGGTACCAAGGCCAGCCGACGCTACTACCCACGACAGTCTGGGTCACGCCGCTATTCGGAATCGGCAGCTGTAGCAATGCGCTAGCGGCTCCGGCGGCAAGTCCGATGATGGCGAGGCGCACCGCTGACTCGCACGGCAACTCCTTCAGGCCTACTAAAGAACACAGTTCACGGACGGAGAACCGGTCCGGGTCGTTGGCAGTTCAGCCCTGAGCGAACAGCCGCATGACCAGGCCGGTCCGCGGCTTGGGCCCGAACGAGGTCGACTTGCGCGGCACGCGCCGCCCGAGCGCCGCGACCTGATAGACCTGGCCGGCCGACATCGGGCTGCAGACGATCGCGGTCCCGTACGGCTCTTCGTCTGCCGCCTCGATGGCCGCGGCGGCGTCGTGAACCGCGCGGATCGACCGGGCGTCGTCCTCGATGCCCCAGATCCGGGCGAACAGCAGGTCCTGCAGAACGGCCGCCGGAAGCTGCTGCCACAGCTCGGCGGGCTGGTCGGTCACCGTCGCGCCGACCACCACGGGATCGGGACTCGTCAGCAGGAAGACCCGCCCGGCCCCCGTGAGCAGGAACGCGACCCCGTGCTGCGCTGCTTCGGCCAGTGCCGCCAGCGCGCCAGGTACGTCGGCGGTCCCGGCGGGCAGCTCCCGCACGGAGAACGCGGCCGCGGCCAGCCGGGCGGCCACCTCGGGAACGAGGCCCTCGACGACCCGGTGGATGGCGCCAAGCTGGGGCGGATAGGCGGCCGAGTCGACCAGCATCGCGAGCCCGCGATCCCAGGGGCCGGGGCCGGAGCCTGCCTGCCGCCGGTGCTCCTGAAGCTGCAGGTAGGCCGCGTACCGATGATGGCCGTCGGCGATGAGCGCGGTCCGCGGCGCCAGGTCGGCCGCGACCTCGGCCAGTTCGCTTTCGTCGGTGATCGCCCAGAGGCGGTGCCGCAGGCCGTCGGCGGTGCTGGCCGACAGAACGGGAGGGCGCCCGGAGGCGACCTCGTCGACGAGCTTGGAGGCGGCCCCGCCGCTGCCCTCGTACAGCAGGAAGATCGGCTCGAGGTTGGCCTGCGTGGCCTCCATCAGCTGCCGCCGGCCGGCGACCGGGCCTGGCGCGACGTTCTCGTGCGGCAGCACGATGCCGACGACCGGCGGCACCAGGTCCAGCGCGCCGATCAGGCCGCGCTGCAGCACGCCGGCCGGGTCCGGCCGGCCCGACCCGTCCAGGGCGACCTGCTCGTAGACATACAACGCCGGCTGCGGATCGGAGACCAGGATGCCGGTCGCCAGCCAGTCGGCCAGCTCGTCGGCCGCATCCTCAAAGGGACTGCCTGGCTGCCCCGGCGCATGCCGGGGCAGGATGAGGCGGACGATGTTGTGCGGGTCGCGCGCGAAGAGCTCGTTCTCGATGTCGGCCGCAATGACGTCGTACGGTGGAGAGGTGACCTCGGCGAGCCCGCTGACCCGGTCCTCTGCGTAACGGACGCCCCGAAACGGCGCGAGCACGAGGTCTAGCGGGCTGTCGCCGGCTGGACCCTGGCTGGACGGAAGGATCTGCACATATGTCAGAAGGACCCGCAGGCCATGGTGATTCCCGCCCGGAGGACTCAGCTTCAGCCCCGGATGCCGCTAATTCGGGTCATGTTAACGATTTCGACACTTACCAGCTTTACCAGCGCGGCCTGGACCTGCTGGGCCGCGGGAGCGCGGCTGCCGCGGCTCAGCTGCTGCAGCGCGCCGCTACCGCCGAACCGCACTCGCGGAGCGTGCTGGAGGCCCTGGCCAGGGCGCAGTTTGATGCGGGCCAGTACGTCGCGGCGGCGGGGAACTTCCGCCGGATCGTGGACGTGAGCCCGAGCGACGACTACGCCCAGTTCGGGCTTGGCCTGTCGCTGGCCCGCACGGGTGACCATGGCGAGGCGGCCGAGCACCTGGCCCTGGCAGCGGCGATGCGGCCGAACCTGCGCCACTACACCGATGCCCTGCGCAGCGTCCGGGCCACGCTCAGGGCCCGCGACGATATCGACCAGGAAAACGCAGATTGAGGGGGAACGAGGGGGGCACCGACGAAAGCCTGCCCGGGCCGCGCGCCTGTCCTGGCAAGCTCAGCGAGCACTACGACGCCGCCCTGACCGACCTGGACGGGACCGTCTACCTCGGCCGGACACCCATTGCGGGGTCGGCTGACGCCCTCGCTGAAGCGGCCAAGCATGGCATGCGCATAGCTTTCGTAACGAATAACGCATCTCGGACGCCGCACGCGATCGCCGCCCAGCTGTCCGGCATGGGCATCGCGGCAACTGCCGCCGACATCGTCACCTCGGCGCAGGCCGCGGCGCACCTGGTCGCCAACCGCTTCCCGGCCGGGTCGGCGGTGCTGGTCTCGGGCGCCATGGGCCTGCGGCTGGCGGTCCGCGACCGCGGCCTGCGGCCGGTGTCCACCGCCGCCGACCACCCGATCGCGGTCATCCAGGGTTACGCGCCCGACCTCAGCTACGGCCTGCTGGCCGAGGCCGCTATCGCGATCAGGGCGGGCGCGTGGTTCGTCGCCTCCAACGCAGACGCCACGCTGCCATCGACCCGAGGTCCGCAGCCGGGCAATGGCTCGCTGGTGCAGTTGCTGGTAACCGCGACTGGGCAGCAGCCGGTGGTGGCAGGCAAGCCGGAGCCGCCACTGCACGCCGAGTCGGTCGAGCGGGTCAGCGCCAAGCGGCCGCTGGTAGTGGGGGACCGGCTGGACACCGACATCGAAGGCGCGGTCAGGGGCGGCGCGGACAGCCTGCTCGTGTTCACCGGGGTCAGCCAGCCCGTGGACGCCCTGCTGGCCCCGCCGGGGTGCCGGCCGACCTACCTGGCGGCTGACCTGTCCGGGCTGAACGCGAGCCATCCCGAGGTGACGCGGTCCGGCCGCGGGTTCGGCTGCGGCGGCTGGACCGCCGTCGCCGACGGTCACCGCCGACTGACGATCTCCGGTTCCGGCAGCCCACTGGATGGCCTGCGGGCGCTGTGTGCTGCGGCCTGGTCCGGCGACGGCCTGGACATCGACTCGGGCAGTCGCCGGGCGAGGCAGCAGGCGGAGGCGCTGCTGCGCCTGGTCGGCTTCGTCAGCTAGCGGCGCACGAGGGCTGCCCGCCAACTGCTGGTTGCGACCGTCGCCCCGGCAGCGCGCCTAGCGCGTCTTAGTTAAGGGAAACTCCACTACCCTGCTTCTCGGATGTCCTGCTCAATGGCTGCCGCGCCAGGTGGACTGTAGAAACCTTCTGAGGCCTTGGCCAAGGCGATCACATCATGAACCTGCTCCTGCGTGAGCACCTCGTCCACCTCAACATCCCTGAAGGCGCCTGTCTTGGTACATGCCGCAGCCACGGCTGCCGCCATGACCGAGTCGGGGAGTTCCGCGATCACGTATGCATATGTCGTCTGGACCCCCCAGTACACCAGTTCTAGCTTTCCGTCTAGGTGCTCCATCAGCCCCGATAGCGCCGCGCGTCGGTCGTCGGCGACTTTGAGCATTCGCGCCAGCGACCCGGCCGAGTAGTTGAACGTGAACATGTACCTGGGCATGTGTCCCCTTGTAATACAGCAGCCAGCCGCGTCGCGCTTAGTCGAGCCCGCCTGCGCTCTCGATCGCCCTCCGGCGAAAGCTGGTCATGCTCTTGCCGTATGCGGCAAGAGCGAGACTGTCCGCGTACGTACCCAACGTCTGATCAGACATGCCCGTGCGCTCCGGTGACAGCGCCCGGCGTCGCGGCGCCGGGGCGAGGACGAAACAGATATCACCCAGCGGTTACTGCCCGCCCGATCGGCGACTCCCGTGCGTACAGCTGCCCCGGACGGGGTCGTCCGGTCGGCCTATCACCCTGGCCGCTGAAATCACTCTCAAGGTGGAGCAGGATCAGCCTCCTGACCGACGCGATGTATCGCGTCGTCGCGTGAAACTGGGACAGCCGGCCGGACGGGCTGGCCTGTAACCAGCTGAGGGGACGCTCAAATCATGATTGAGGCAGATGGCCTCACCAAGGTGTACCGAGGTTCCGGTGTGATCGGGACACGCGGGGACACGCTCGCCGTGGACAACTTGTCGTTCAGCATCGCACCGGGGAAGATCACTGGCTTCCTCGGCCCGAACGGGGCGGGCAAGACGACGACGATGCGGATGATCCTGGGCCTCGACCAGCCGACGTCCGGCACGGTCACCATCAACGGGCAGCCATTTTCGCGGGCAGCCCAGCCAATGCACGAGGTCGGGGCACTGCTGGACGCGAAGGCTCTGCACGGGGGCCGGAGCGCTTACAACCACCTGCTCTGCCTGGCGCAGTCCAACAACATCCCGGCCAAGCGGGTCGCGGACGCGCTCGCCCTAGTCGGCCTGACCGAGGTGGCGAAGAGGCGCACGAAGGGCTTCTCGCTTGGCATGGGCCAGCGGCTCGGCATCGCGGCCGCGCTGCTCGGCGACCCGCAGATACTGATGTTCGACGAGCCGGTTAACGGCCTGGACCCCGAGGGCATCCTGTGGATAAGGAACCTCATGAAGGCGCTGGCCGCCGAGGGCCGGACCGTGTTCGTTTCCAGCCACCTGATGTCGGAGATGGAGAACACCGCCGACCACCTGCTGGTCATCGGCCGGGGCAAGCTCATCGCCGACTGCACTGTTGCCGAGTTCATCGCGGCCAACTCGCAGCTGAACGTCCGGGTGCGGACGCCTCAGCCCGACCTGCTGACAAAGCTGGTCGCCGCCGCGGGCGGCACGGTCCAGGACAGTGGCGACGGCGTGATCGTCGTGTCGGGCCTCGAGCTGAACCAGGTGGGCGACCTCGCCTACGACAATGCCGTCCGCCTGCACGAGCTCTCGCCGGTGCACGCGTCCCTGGAGCAGGCATTCATGGAGCTGACCGCGTCCAGCGTGCAATTCCACGCCGGCGTGCCCGGTCAGCCCGCTATGGCCGGAGGGGTGGCCTGACATGACCGCGACCACGACACCGGTGGCGGCGCCCGGCCTGGGCGCGCTGCCGCGATCGGCAGGCGACGCCAACTTCGCAGGCGCGCTGCGCTCGGAGTTGACCAAGATCCGGTCGGTCCGATCGACCTGGTGGACGCTGCTGGTCATGATCGTCGTGACGATCGGCATCGGCGCCCTGAGTTGCTACGGGGCGACGAAGCAGGCCCAGCACGGCCCGCAGTTCGACCCGACGATGCGCAGCCTGGCCGGGCTCTACCTGAGCCAGCTCGTCATCGCCGTCCTCGGCGCGATGGTCATCACATCGGAGTACTCAACGGGCATGATCCGCACCTCGCTGACGGTGCTGCCGCGCCGCGGCATGCTCGTGGCCGCCAAGGCGGTGGTATTCGCCGCGATTACGTTCGTCGTCGGGCTGATCACAACGTTCGCGTCGTTCTTCCTCGGCCAGGCGATCATGTCGTCGGACCACATAAACGCGACGCTGGGCCAGCCCGGCGTCCTGCGGGCCATCATCGGCGGTGCCCTGCTCCTGACCGCGTGCGGCCTGCTGGCGTTCGGCGTCGGGCTGCTGGTCCGGCACACCGCCGGCGCGATCAGCCTGGTGGTCGTGCTGCTGTTCGTGATCTCGATCCTGGTCAACTTCCTGCCGTCGAGCTGGCAGAACCACGTCGACAAGTGGATACCGGCCGAGGCTGGCGGCCAGATCTGGACCACCGTGCCGGCCACGGGAAACCCGCCGCTTTTCGCCCCGTGGACGGGGTTCGCGGTGCTGTGCGGTTACGCGGCGATCGCGATCGTGGCTGGCCTGATCTTGTTCCGCAGGCGGAACGCCTGACCCGCTGGCCAGCCGGTACCGGGGCCCGGCTGGCCAGCGCCTGGCTTGTCCGCCGGGTGAGTATCGAACCGCGGTCACCGCCTCTGTCCCTGGCATGCAGGACACCAGAACGTGACGCGCTCCTCGGCCACCTGACCCTGATCGGCCCGCATGATGATCGCGCCGCAGCGGCGGCACGGCCGCCCGGCCCGGCCGTACACCCACGTCTGCTCGCCCCTGGCCGGGTTTCCCGTCGTGACCTGACCGATACGGTCCTTGTTCGCCACGAGTAGCCGCCGCGCGAGCTCCACGATCTCGGGCAGCGAGTCAACCTCACCGACCGGCTGCCACGGGCTGACCCCGCGCAGAAACAGGGTCTCGGCCTTGTACAGATTGCCGATCCCGGCCAGGTTGCGCTGGTCCAGGAGTGCCTCGCCGACGGCACGGGCCGGTGCGGCGAGCAGTCGGCGCACGGCCTCGCTGGCATCCCAGTCCGGCCCGAGGAGGTCAGGCCCCAGGTATCCGACCGTTGCCGCCTCCCGGCTGGTCCTGATGATCTCGACGAGCCCGAGCTGATGGCCGACGGCCTGCCACGTATCGTTCGCCAGCACGATCCTGATGCGGTGATCGCGGAGCGGGAAATCGGCGGCGCGGCTGACCCGCCACGATCCCTCCATCCGCAGGTGGGAATGCACCGTGACGTCGCCGTCGACTCTGATCAGCAGGTGTTTGCCCCGGGAGATCGCGTCGGTTACGGTCCGCCCGGTGAGGTCGGCCGTCGCATAGCGCGGCACCCGGAAATCGGAACGTACCAGGACCCGGCCAGCCAGGGCCTCGTGCAGCTGGCGCGCCGTCCGCCAGACCACGTCACCCTCGGGCATGGTCCCACCATCCCACCGCGGCGGGCTACATCAGCTTGCGCAGGTGCAACAGGTCGAACACGCTTCCCTGGACCTTCAGCTTGCCGGAGAGCCAGGCCCGCATGAACCTGCCGGGATCGGCCGAGATCGCGACCACTGTGTCGCTGTCCGCCGTGAACCTGACCTGGGCCGGCGTATCGGGGTCTACCTGTCGCACGGGCTCGGCGCCGTCCGGCCCGAGCTTGGTCAGGAACATCACGCCCAGATCGGGAACGCGCAGGCTCATCGTCCGGTCGACCAGGTGCCTAGCACGATCCTCGGCATCCATGTCCGCGATCCGGCCGACGAGCTTCTCCAGCGCGATGCGGCATTCCTCGGCTGTCGCCATCATCTCCTCGCTTCCAAGGTCACTCATTCTCCGTCCCCGCGCGCGACCGTGGTAGGCCGGGGGGCGAGTCGAGCGCGTCGGGTGCCACGGGCTGACGGCAGCGAGGGGTAGCGTTTTGGGCAGGGTGTTGCGGGCGGAACCGCACCCGCAGGGCAAGCCTGGCCGCCGGTGACCGGCCTGCTTGCCCGGACCAGCAGAACGGTGGTGCTATGGAGCACGAGCACGAGACCAACCGGGACGATGCGGCCACGCCGGTGACCGGATCAGCCAGCCCGCAGGCGGCGGGTCAGGCCGATCCCGTCTCGTCCGGGCCTTATGAGGACGGGGATTCTGAGCCCGGAGCACAGGCAACCGAGCACGTGGCGGCGCGGCCAGCCACGGAGGCAGCCGGGGAACTGGCCCCGCTGCGGCCCGGCGCGGGGGTCGCCACCCGGCCCGCCACCGGAGAGCCGCGGGTCGACGCCGCGCTGCGGCTGCTCGACCGGCTGCCCGGCCTGCCGGTAAGCGACCATCCCGAGCTTTTCGAGCAGGTGCATGCCCAGCTCACCGACGTGCTTGGCGAGCTGGACTCAGGCTCAGCCGGACCGGCCGACGCGCACGGTGGCTAAGCGCCCGACCTCCATCCCCATGAGCAGAAGGCGCCGCCTTGATGCAGAGCTGGTCCGCCGGGGCCTGGCCAGATCCCGTGAGCAGGCGGCCGAGCTGATCGCGACCAGACGCGTCGCCGTCGGCGGCCAGCCGGCGGTCAAGGCCGCTTCCCAGGTGAGCGTGGATGCGGCCATCACCATCGAGCAGCCAGGCGGGGAGCCCGACTACGTCTCCCGCGGCGGCCGCAAGCTGGCCGGAGCCCTGGCCGCGTTCCCCGGCCTGGCTGTTTCCGGGCGGCGCTGCCTGGACGCGGGCGCATCCACCGGCGGGTTTACCGACGTGCTGCTACGAGCCGGCGCTGCGCACGTCGTAGCGGTCGATGTCGGCTACGGGCAGCTGGCCTGGTCGCTGCGCACCGATGAGCGGGTCACCGTCCTGGACCGGGTCAACGTGCGCACTCTGACTCCCGGTCAGGTGGCCCCGCCCCCTGAGCTGGTCGTGGCCGACCTGTCTTTCATCTCGCTCGCGCTCGTACTGCCCGCGCTGGTCGCGAGCGCAGCGGAGGACGGCGATTTCCTGCTGATGGTCAAGCCCCAATTCGAGGTCGGGAAGAATATGGTCGGCGATGGCGTGGTACGGGATCCCGAGCTGCGCGCCGCCGCGGTCACCGCGGTGGCGGATGCGGCGGGCCACTCGGGCCTCGGCGTGCTGGGCGTGACGGCGAGCCCGCTGCCTGGGCCGGCCGGCAACGTGGAGTACTTCCTGTGGTTGCGCCGGGGAGCGCCGCCGCTGGATGCCGGCGAGCTGGGCCGAGCCGTCGCGGAGGGGCCGCAATGACCGTGCCGAGCGGATCAGGCCGGACGATGCTGCTAGTCGCGCACACCGGCCGGCCCGCCGCCCTGCGGGCCGCACGGGTAATGGCGGAACGGCTGGCGACCGCCGGCATCGGCGTCCGGGTACTCGAGCCGGAGGCGGCCGAACTTCGCCTCGAAGGCTCGACCGCCGTCCCTGTGTCGTCGGCGGCGGCCTTCGGGACGGAAATGGTCCTGGTGGTGGGCGGCGACGGCACGCTCCTGCGAGCCGCCGAGCTGGCCCGGCCGGCCGGGGTTCCGCTCCTCGGCGTCAACCTCGGCCACGTCGGGTTCCTGGCCGAGGCCGAGCCCGAGGACCTGCCCGCCGCCGTTGACAGCGTGGTCGAGCGCAAGTACGAGGTCGAGCAGCGCATGACGATCGACGTCACGGCCCGGTTCAACGGCGAGCGCCTGGCCAGGACATGGGCGCTGAACGAGGCCACGGTAGAGAAGTCAGCCAGGGAGCGGATGCTCGACCTGGTGACCGAGGTCGACGGCCGGCCGCTGTCGCGGTGGGGCTGCGACGGCGTCGTGTTCGCGACCCCGACCGGCTCGACGGCATACGCGTTCTCAGCCGGCGGCCCGGTTGTCTGGCCCGAGGTCGAGGCGCTGCTGCTGGTCCCGATCAGCGCGCACGCGCTCTTCGCCGGGCCGATGGTGGTGTCGCCCAGGTCGGTGCTCGCCGCCGAGGTAATCGGCACGGCCGGTGGCCAATCCGAGGCGGAGGGAGGCGTTCTGTGGTGCGATGGGCGACGAAGGGTCGAACTTCCGCCCGGCTCTCGAGTCGAGGTCCAGCGCGGCGACCGCCCGGTCCTGCTGGCGCGGATACCGGTGCGAGCCGAAGTCAGGATCGGAGCGTCGTTCACCGACCGGCTGGTGGAGAAGTTCGGGCTGCCGGTGGCAGGCTGGCGCGGGCAGGGTGGTTATGACCGGGCAGGGCACGGCAATGGCGGACAGGCGGATTGCTGACAGCGCAGGCAAGGAGCCGGGCGGCCATGCTTGAGGAAGTGCGGATCACCGGCCTCGGGGTGATCGACGAGGCCGTGCTTGAGCTATCGAGTGGCTTCAACGTGGTCACCGGCGAGACCGGCGCGGGCAAGACCATGGTCGTGTCCGGGCTTGGCTTGCTGTTCGGCGGGCGGGCCGACCCGGCCAGGGTCCGGCCGGGCACCGAGCGGGCCGTCGTGGAGGGGCGGCTGAGGGTCGACCCGGACGGCACGGTTGCGCGGCAAGTCAACGAATCGGGCGGTGACCTGGACGATGACGGCAGCACGTTGCTGCTGAGCAGGTCGGTCAGCGCCGAGGGCCGCTCCCGTGCCACGGCGGGCGGCCGGTCGGTGCCGGTGTCGCTGCTGACGTACCTGGCCGATGACCTAGTGGCCGTGCACGGCCAGGCGGACCAGCAGCAGCTGCTGAAGCCGGGACGGCAGCGCCAGGCGCTCGACCGCTTCAGCGGCCAGGGGTTCGCCGAGCTCCTGGCCTCGTATCAGCGTGCGTATCACCGCCACCAGGAGGTCGCCGCAGAGCTGGCGGAGCTGACCACGGCAGCGACGGAGCGCGCGCGAGAGGCGGACGAACTGCGCCGCGGCCTGGCTGAGGTGCAGCGGGCCGAGCCAGTCGAGGGCGAGGACATCGAACTGGTCGCGGAGGAAGAGCGGCTGGCAAACGCTGACGCGCTGCACAGCGCCGCGACCACCGCGCACGAAGCGCTGCTCGGCGATCCGTCCAGCGGCAGCTATGACGCGGCGGATGCCATCACGCTGCTGGCCGCGGCGCGGACCGCGCTCGAGTCGGCCGCGCAGCATGACCGGAAGCTGGCCGCGCTCGCCGCGCGAGTCGGCGAGGCCGCCTATCTCCTGTCAGATGTCGCGACCGAGCTGGCTTCCTATGCCGAGTCCATCGAGGCCGACCCTGGCCGGCTGGCCGTCGTGCAGGAGCGTCGAGCGGAGCTGACCAGGCTCGTGCGAACCTACGGCGGCGGGCTGGCCGACGGCCCGCCTGGCGGTGATCTCGCGGCCGTCCTGACGTGGGCGAAGGCGGCCGGCACGCGACTGACCGAACTCGACAGTGCCGAGGACCGGATCAGCGCGATGGCCAGGGAGGAGGCTGACCTCGCGGCTACGGTGGCGGACCTGGCAGCGCAGCTGACCGAGGCCAGGAAGCAGACGGCCGCCCGCTTCGGCGCTGCCGTCTCGGCGGAGCTCACCGAGCTGGCCATGCCGCATGCCAGGGTAACCGTCGCCGTTACCCCCGCTCAGGGCTTCGGCCCGCACGGCGCGGACGAGGTCGAGATAAGGCTGGCCGCACATCAGGGCGCGACACCGCTGCCGCTGCACAAGGGGGCGTCGGGAGGCGAGCTGTCGCGGATCATGCTCGCCATCGAGGTGGTGTTCGCCGGAGCAGACCCGGTGCCGACCTTCGTCTTCGACGAGGTGGATGCGGGCGTTGGCGGGAAGGCGGCGGTCGAGATCGGTCGCAGGCTCGCCCGGCTGGCGCGGCTGGCGCAGGTGATTGTGGTCACACACCTGCCGCAGGTCGCGGCGTTCGCTGACACGCACCTGGTGGTCGAGAAGACGAGCGACGGGACGGTGGTGCGGAGCGGGATTACCAGGCTCGACGACGCCGGCCGGGTCCGCGAGCTGTCCAGGATGCTGGCCGGCCTTGAGGACTCCGAGTTCGGCCGCGCGCACGCGGGCGAGTTGCTGCAGGCCGCCGCCGCCGAACGCGCCGCCGACCGCACCTGACCAGCGCACGACGCCGGTGGGCTAGCCCACCCGCGGTCAGGCCCCTGGGTTACAGGGCTGTAACTTTGGCAACGGACTATGACACCTCTCAGCGATGTGCATCTGGAGCAGGCATTACGCAAGATCTGGCAAAATGGCAGTCCAATGAGAGCGCCCGGGCGAGGCTTTACGGCTACGCGCCGGTCCAGGTCGCGGGACCTGGCCGGGGTGACGGGCAAGGCTCGCCTCGATCGGCGCACGAAGAACCTCACCAAGCGGCTGCAGCCCGGCGACATCGCGATCATTGACCACGCCGACCTGGACCGCGTCGCCGCCGACTCGCTCATCAGGTGCCAGGTGGCTGCGGTGGTGAACGCGGCCCCGAGCATCAGCGGGCGGTACCCGAATATCGGGCCGGAACTGCTGGTCGGGGCCGGGATCCCGCTGATCGACGACGTTGGCGAGGATGTCTTCGGCCAGGTCAGGGAGGGCCAGCTGGTCCGGCTTGACGGCGAGGCGCTCTGCCTGGACGACCGGGTCATCGCCAAGGGGACAGTGCAGACGGCCGAGTCCGTGGCGGCCGACATGGCCGCGGCCAAAGACGGCCTTTCGCTGCAGCTCAAGGCGTTCGTCACGAACACCTTCGAGTACATCAACCGGGACTCCGAGTTGCTGGTCGAGGGCATCCGGCTGCCTTCGCTCCGGACCAGGCTGGCCGGGCGGCACGCGCTCGTGGTGGCCCGCGGCTACCGCTGTCACGAGGACCTGAAGACCCTGCGCGCGTACATCAGGGAATTCAGGCCCGTCATGATCGGCGTGGACGGCGGAGCCAACGCCCTGATCGAGGCCGGCTACTGGCCGCACCTGATCGTCGGCGACATGGACTCGGTGTCTGACAAGGCGCTGAAGTCCGGCGCCGAGATCATCGTCCATGCCTATCGCAATGGTCATGCCCCCGGCCTGCCCAGGGTTCAGGATCTTGCCATCGAGTCGGTCACGCTGCCCGCCGACGGCACGAGCGAGGACGTGGCCGTCCTGCTGGCCGACGAGGCCGGGGCCGGCCTCATCGTGACCGTCGGGATGCGCTTCGGACTGGCGGAGTTCCTGGACAAGGGCCGGAGCGGCATGGCCAGCGCCGTGCTGACCCGCATCAGGGTCGGCGACAAGATCGTCGATGCGAAGGGCGTGAGCCGGCTGTATCAGAGCCGGATCTCGGGCTGGTCGCTGACCTTGCTCGTCGTCGCTGCGCTCCTGCCGGTCATAGCGCTCGGCTGGACGCCGGTGGGCCGTCTGGCCCTTGGATACTTCGGCACTTTCCTGCGCCCCGTGTGGGACTGGCTGACTGGACTGTTCTAGTGATCGACTTCAGGTATCACCTGGTCTCCATCATCGCGATCTTCCTGGCACTGGCCGTGGGCCTCGTAGTAGGCGCCACGACGCTGCCAGGGGCTACCGAGACCGCGCTGACCAAGGCCGAGCACGCGCTCACCAAGCAGAACGCCGCGCTCGGAACCCAGAACGCCGCGCAGAGAAACGAGCTCAACGCGGACCAGGCGTTTGCGCAGGCGACCGCGAACCGGATCCTTCCCGGCCTGCTGGCCGGCCGGAAGGTCGTGCTGGTCGTGCCGCCGAACACCGACACCGCGATGGTGTCGGGCGTCACCACCGCGCTGGAGCAGGCCGGAGCGACAGTCACCGGCCAGGTGACGCTCCAGTCGTCGTTCTTCGACTTCAGCGCTTCGACCGAGGACAGCCTCAACGGGCTGGCCAAGCAGTGGGAGTCGGAGGCGGGCGTGACGCTTGCCCAGAACTCGAACTCGACGGTGAGCGGCCAGCAGGCGGCGGCGACCATTCTCGGGCCGGCGATCTTGACCAAGAGCCCGACCGGCGTCGGGCTCCCGGCCGACACGAGTCACACGATCCTGTCGCAGTTCAACGGGTACCTGCAGGTCAGCCCGACGAGGGGCTCGACGCTGGCAGAGGCCTCGCTAGCGGTTGTGTTCACGCCCGACAGCAGTCCGAGCAGCAGCGCCCAGGCCACCGACATGAGCCAGGCGCTCGATGCGCTCGCCACGCAGCTGCATGCCGATAGTCTCGGAACCGTCATGGCCGGCAGCGTGAGTGCGATCCCGAACAGCGCGATCACGGGCATGAACGGGTCCGGCTCGGTGTCGACCGTCGACTACGCCGACACCACTACCGGGCAGATTGAGGTCGCCGAGGCCCTGGCGGAGCTGGTCCAGGGGAAGGCGCCGACCAGTTACGGCGTCGAGCCCGGCACGGCACCGAGCCCGGCGCCCTCGCCCTCGGTCTCTCCGACTCCGACGCCGACCTCCACTCCGGCCGGGAAGGGAAAGACCAAGTGAGCCGCAGGAGCCTCAGGTCGGCGCTGGCATCCGCGGCCGTGGCCCGGCTGATGTACTCGGCGCTTGGCCGGCGGCCGCCCGCCGGCAAGCACGCGTGGACGAGGACTAATCATCGCGGCGAGCCGATCACGTTGCTTGAGGGACCGGCCGTGGCCGCGGGCGGCATAGCGGGCGCCTTGCTCGCGGCGGGCCCAGGGCAGCGCGAGAGGATCGCGATGGCGGTCGCCGGAGCCGGGGCGGCCGCGTTCGGCGGCTACGACGACCTGGCCGGCGACGGATCGAGCAAGGGATTCCGCGGGCACCTGGGCGCGCTGCGCAAGGGCCAGGTGACCACCGGGGCAATCAAGATCGCCGGGATTGGCGCTACCGGCCTGGCCGCCGCCCTGATCGCCGGACAGTCCGGCGCCGCGGGCCGCCGCAAGCCCGGCGCCGCTGCCGTCACCGACGCGCTGATCGACGCCGCGCTCGTCGCCAGCCTGGCGAACCTGCTTAACCTGTTCGACCTGCGGCCCGGACGGGCCATCAAGGTCGCGATCGGGACCGGCGGAATGCTGGCCCTGCTGCCGGGAGAGGCTGGCGAGGCAAGCGCCGCGCCGGTGGCTGCCGCCATCGCGCTGCTGCCGGAGGATCTGGGCGAGCGGTCCATGCTGGGTGACTCAGGCGCGAACGCAGTCGGGGCGATGCTGGGAGTCGCCGCCACCAGGCTGCCGCGCCCAGCCCGACTCGGCCTCCTGGTCACCGCGGCCGGCCTGACCGCCGCGAGCGAGCGGGTGAGCTTCACCAAGGTCATCGAGCGGACGGCGCCGCTCCGCTGGCTGGACATGCTCGGGCGCAGGCCCCCGGCGCCGCAGGCCGGGCCGGACGCGCCGGCCTCACCAGCACCCGACACCGCCGAGCATGACACCGCCGAGCATGACACCGCCGAGCACGACACCGCCGGGACCGGCGCGGCCAGGCCGGCCGCGGCAGTCGCGATCGCGCCGGAGTCTTGCCAGGAGGGCGCTGAGCCGGCGGTCGACTCCGCGGGCGCCGCCCGCCTCGGGTGACCGGGCCAGCCGTCCCGGTGACGCGGGACAGCCCGGATCCGAGCATGCAGCGGCCGAATGGACACAGCATCGGCCGTGCGGCCGCTTTGATCGCGGCTCTCACGATCCTGGCCCGCATGCTCGGCCTGGTCCGCACGCTGGTCTTCTCCCAGACCGTCGGCGCGGGCTGCCTGGGGACCGCGTACAACACGGCCAACCTGGTGCCGAACATCATCTACGACATCGTGCTGGGCGGCGCGCTGACCAGCATCATGGTCCCGGTCCTGGCCAGGCCGGCGGCCAGGGCGTCCGCGGACCCGCAAGCCGCGAACGAGGTGAGCCAGACCTCCTCGGCCTTGCTGACCTGGACGGTCCTGATCCTGGTGCCGGCCAGCGTGGTCATCTCAGCCGTGGCCGGCCCGCTGGCGAACCTGCTCAACCCGCACAACCCGCACGGTGGCTGCGCCGTGCACCAGCAGTCGCTGGTGCACGTGACCGGCAGCATGCTCGCCGTGTTTGCCCCGCAGATCGTCTTCTACGGGCTCGCGGTCGTGCTGTACGGCATCCTTCAGGCGCACCGCCGGTTCGCCGCCCCGGCTCTTGCGCCGGTGATCTCCAGCCTGGTGGTGATCACCGCCTACGCGGTCTTCGTACCGCTCGGCGGCGGCTTCAAGACCAGCAGGGACCTGGCCGGGCTGCCGTTGTCGGCTGAGCTAGTGCTGTCGGTCGGCACGACCGGCGGGGTGGCGGCGCTGGTCCTGACCGCGATCGTGCCGGCCTGGCGGCTGCATATTCGCATGCGGCCGACGCTGCGGTTCCCGGCCGGGGTCGGCCGGAGGGCCGGCGGGCTGGCCGTTTACGGCATCGCCGCGCTGATCGCGCAGGACGTGTCCTCGCTCGTGGTGGTGCTGCTCGCCAACGGTCACGGGTCTCAGGGTGCCCTGGTCCTGTACAGCTACGGCTGGCAGTTCTTCGAGGCCGCGTACGCGGTGCTGGCGATCTCGATCGCGGTCAGTGCGTTTCCCGAGCTGTCGACCCGCGAGGGGACCGAGTTTGACGAGACCGCGGCGAGCGCGACCAGGGCCGTGCTGCTGCTGTCGCTCGCGGGAACCGCAGTGCTGATCGCCGTCGCCATCCCGGCCGCGCATTTCATGCACACCTATTCGCCGCAGGTGACGCAGCTTGATTCCGGCTTCGTTCTGTTCGCGCTTGGCCTGGCCGGCTACGGGCTCGTGGCCTGCCTGTCGCGGGTCCTGCTCGCGGCCGGCCAGACCACGATCACCGCGGTCATCGTGGCGGGCGGCTGGGTGCTGGTCATCGCGGCCGACGTCGTGCTGGTGCCGGTTGTGTCCGCGTCGTCGGTAGTCGCGATGCTGGCGCTCGGCAACAGCATCGGCCTGACCGCCGCCGGGGCCGTGCTGCTCGCGGCCGTACGACGGCTGCGCGGCGGGGCGGCATTGCGGGGCACGCTGCGGACATTCGCCTCCGGCCTGGCCGCGGCGACGGCGGGCGCGGGCGC
>JASHOL010000015.1 GCA_030041135.1 Streptosporangiaceae bacterium
GCCGTCGTCGCCAGGCCCGTGACCTGGGGTGGGGTCGCCGCGGTCGCGCTGCTCGCGCTGGCCACCCCGGCGCTCGGCCTGCGGATCGGGCAGCCGCCCATCGACGCGCCCTACAACCTCCCCGTGGTGCAGACGATTACCGAGATCGAGCACGCGTTCCCGCAGGCCCCAGCGCCCGCGGAGGTGGTAGTGACCGGCTCGGACGTGACCGGCCCGACGGTGGCGGCGGCGGTCGGCGCGCTGCGTGCCCAGACCACCGCCGGCGGCCCGCTCCGCGGGCCGGTCACGGCTACCTCCATCGGCGGCGGCCGGGCGCTGGTCGTGAACGTGCAGCTGGCCGGCAACGGGACCGACTCCGCGTCCTACGATGCCCTGGCGACACTGCGTGACAAGGCCCTGCCCGCCACGCTGGGCAAGGTGCCTGGGATCAGCTACGCGGTCGCCGGCGACACCGCCGCCGACCACGACGACATCCAGGTGGTGCACGACAACACGCCGCTGGTGTTCGCCGTCGTCGCCGTGCTGGCCTTCCTGGTACTGCTGGCAGGCTTCCGGTCGGTCGCGGTCCCGGTCGTGTCGATCGTGCTGAACCTGCTGTCGGTGGCGGCGGCCTACGGGCTGATCACGCTGATCTTCCAGGACGGGCGGCTGCAGCACCTGCTCGGCTACAACTCCTTCGGCGCGATCACCTGGTGGGTGCCGCTGTTCATGTTCGTGTTCCTGTTCGGGATCAGCATGGACTACCACGTTTTCATCCTCAGCCGCGTCCGCGAGCTCTGGACGCTGGGCTCCTCGCCGCGGGAGGCAATCGTCCGAGGCATCTCCTCCAGCGCCGGCGTGGTCACCAGCGCCGCGCTGATCATGGTGGCGCTCTTCTCGATCTTCGCCACCCTGCCGCTGATCGAGCTGAAGGTCATGGGCGTCGGCATGGGCGCCGCCATCTTGATCGACGCCACCGTAGTCCGCGGCGTCCTGCTCCCGGCGGCCCTGTCGCTGCTCGGCGACCGCGCCTGGCGCCTGCGCCCGCAGCCACGGCAGGTGAACCAGCCCGTCGCGGCCGGGCCTGCCTCCTAGGACGCGAGCTCGCATGGTTATGGGCCGCCAGTGGCCGTAACCCGGGGCGGCCCATAACCATGCAGGACGCAGGCTGGCCGTCCCAGCTACACGCGCCATTGGTCTGGCCGGTCTGGCTGTCTGCGTTAGGACACATGATTGGGAAGGGGTACTGGTGAAAGGCGATGCGCTAGGCAGCAGCGGAAACGAAGACGTGGTCTGCCTGGCCGGGGTGACCAAGCGGTACGGCGGCAGGGGTGCCGCCACCACCGCGCTCAACGACATCACGCTGAGCTTCGAGCGAGGCAGCTTCACCGCCGTGATGGGGCCCTCGGGCTCGGGCAAGTCCACGCTGCTGCACTGCGCGGCGGGCCTGGCCCGGCCCACGGCGGGCACGGTCACATTGGACGGGACGGACCTGACGAGCCGGCCGGAGCGGGCCCTGGCCCGGATAAGGCGCGAGCGGATCGGATTCGTCTTCCAGTCCTTCAACCTTCTGCCCGAGCTCAGCGCCGCCGACAACGTGGCGCTGCCGCTGCGACTGTCCGGCAAACACCCGCGGCGGGCGGCCGTAACGGCAGCGCTCGACCAGGTCGGGCTGGCAGGCAAGCGCCGGTCGAGGCCCGGGCAGCTCTCCGGCGGGCAGCAGCAGCGCGTCGCGATAGCCCGCGCGCTGATCGGCTCCCCGAGCGTCGTCTTCGCCGATGAGCCCACCGGCGCGCTGGACTTGGTGGCTGGCGCCGAGGTGCTCGGCCTGCTCGGCTCGCTGGTGCGGGCGGCCGGAACGACGGTCGTGATGGTGACGCACGATCCTGTCGCCGCCTCGCGCGCGGACCGGGTCGTGTTCCTTGCCGACGGCCGGATCGCCGGCGAGATACTTCGGCCGCAAGTGGACGCGGTCGCCGCACGGATGGCCCACCTTGCCGACCGCGGCCAGGTCGCGGCCGCCGCGACTGCCCGGACGGAGCCGTCATGGTAATTCTCGGCCTGGCCGTCCGGTCGGTGCGCCACCAGCCTGCCGCCTTCGTCGCTTCGTTCCTCACGCTGGCCCTGTCGGCGTTCCTTGTCGCGGTGTGCGGCGGCGTGTTCGAGACCGGCCTGACTTCCGACGTCCCGCCGCAGCGACTGCTGACGGCGCCGGTCGTCGTGACGGGCGTGCAGGACTACCTGGGCACGCCGCTGCCAGAACGCGACCGCCTCGCTCCCGGTCTGGCGAGCGAGATCGCTGCCGTCCCCGGCGTTGCGCGCACCGTACCCGACGTGTCATTCCCCGTCACGGTCCTGACCGGCGGGCAGGCGGACGGCCCACCCGTCGATGGGCACGACTGGTCCGCTGCCCAGCTCACGCCCTACCGGCTGATCAGCGGCCGGGCGCCCACGAGCCCCGGTGACGTGGTGCTAGACGCGTACCTCGCTGACAGCCTGCACCTCACGATCAATAGCCGGCTGCAGGTGCTAGCGCACGGCACCGTTGTCACCCTGCGCGTGACGGGGATTGCTGATTCCGCCATGAGCCTGGCCCCGGCGCTCTTCGTGACAGACGCACGCGCCAGCACGCTGACCGGACAACCCGGCCTGGTGGACTCGTTCGGGGTATATCCCAGGCCCGGCGTGGCGACTGGTTTGCTGGCCAGCCGGATCACGGCCGCCCTTCCGCATGGCAGCGCACTCGTGCTGATCGGAGACGCCCGTGGCCAAGCCGAGTTCCCCGACGCGGCCGGCGACAGCTCGAACCTCATCCCGCTCGCCGCCGTCTCAGGGCCGCTCATGATGGTAGTCGCGATGTTTATCGTGGCCAGCACGCTGGGGCTGGCTGTCCAGTTGCGCCGCCGCCAGATCGCGTTGCTGCGCGCCGTCGGCGCGACGCCCCGTCAGCTACGGCGCCTGGTGCTCCGCCAGACCCTCCTGGTCGCGATCCCTGCCGCATGTTTTGGGCTGCTCCCGACCGAGGCGGCCGGACGGCAACTGGTCTCCGAGATGGCCGACCACGGCCTCGTCACCGGGGACCTGATTTACCACCAGAACTTTATTCCCACCCTGACCGGCGCCGCCATTGCCGTGTTCACGGGCGTGATAGCCGCGCTCGTTGCCTCGCGCGGCGCTATCCGCGTGCCGCCCGTCGAAGCGCTGGGCTCCGACAACACGCCACAGCGCCGGATGAGCTGGCCGCGGCTCATGCTCGGGCTGCTGTTCCTGGCGGGTGCGACAGCGCTCTCGGTCGTCACCGCGGTCGTCTTCAACGGGCAAATCGCCGCGAGCACCGCGGGGCCGTCGGCCATGGCGTGGGTCATCACTGTGGCGCTGTTCGGCCCGGCCTTGACCCGACCGGTGCTGTCGGTACTCGGCAGGGTCGCCGCTGCCCTCGCCCCGCGTACCGGCCATCTCGCGATGCTGACTATCCAAGGCCGGGGCGCCCGTACTGCCGCCTTGGTCACCCCGGTCATGCTTGCGACGGGGCTGGCGACCGCCCTGCTGTACATGCAGACATCGCAGCAGGCGGCGACCGAGCAGGCCTACGCCCAGCAGCTACGGGCCAACCTCGTGATCTCCTCGCCCGCCGGCGGCCTGCCGCTGGGCCTTGCCGCCCAGGTGAGCCGCCTACCGGGTGTCGTCGCATCGCCGCTGGTCACCAGCAACGGCTTCCTGAACCTGCCACCGGCCACTTGGGCCGCTGCGGGCGGTCCCAACCCGACACAGCTGCTCGGCCTAGACGGAGCAACCGCCAGCCGGGTCGCCAAGTATCAGGTGACCAGCGGCAGCCTTGCCCGCCTGTCCGGCGACGCCATCGCCATCCCTGCCAGCTGGGCCAAGCCCGGCCAGGAGGTGGGCGACACCCTGCTGCTGCGGTTCGGCGACAACACCGTCATGCAGCTGCGGATCGTGGCCCTCTTCACCGCCCAGCGCGGCTACCCCCTGCTGCTCCTGCCCGCCGCACTGCTCGCACCGCACACGACCAGCGGGCTGGCCGACCAGGTTCTTGTAAGCACCGCGCCGAATACCGACCTGACCTCGATCAAGCACGCCCTTAGCCGCATGGCAGCTGATATTCAGGTCAGCAGCCGGTCCGAGACGCTCGCGGCCTTCTCGGCGCAGGATCAGACATCGGCGTGGATATATTACATGTTCATCGCGGCGGTGGTCGCGTATGTGACCGTGTACCTGACCTCCTCGACCGTGGCGGCCACGACACGGCGCCGCCCCCAGCTGCACATGCTGCGGCAAATCGGTGCCAGCGGCAGCCAGGTCGTTCTGGCGATGACCATCGAGGGCGCGCTTGTCGCCGCCACCGGGATCGTGCTCGGCACCCTGGTCGCGCTGGCGACACTGCTGCCGTTCGACAACGCGATCGGAGCGCCGGGCCTGCCCGCCGGGTCACCGCTGATCTACCTCACGGTCACCGCCCTGGCAGGCGCACTGACCATCGCGGTCACCAGCCTGTCGGCACGGCTGCTGCGCACCGCCCCCAGCCAGCAGTAACCGCTCCGGCTTGGGTGGCCGCTATCGGCGCGCCTGAGCTGGACTTATAGGTGGCGCCCCGAGCAGTGGCGCCCCGAGCAGGACTCGAACCTGCGGCCTACTGCTTAGGAGGCAGTCGCTCTATCCGCCTGAGCTATCGGGGCTTGGCCGACGCCCGGCGCGACCACCGTCACGACGGGCACGCTAAGCCTAGCCCGTGACCGGCTCCGTTACCGCCTGGGTTACCCGCCTTGAGTGCCTGTGACCGGACACTGGGCGGGTGTGGTGACGCCGGGCAAGCGCACGGTGGCGCTCAACCATATGGTGGAACTCAGCCGGGCAGCAGCACGTGAGGAGCGATGCGAGTGCAGGTAAGGGACGTCATGACCCAGGCCGCCGTGACCGAGTCGAGGCATGACAGCCTCCGGTCGGCCGCCGAGCGCATGTGGCGTGAGCAAACTGGCTCGCTACTGGTCACCGAGGGCGGCCAGCTGCTCGGGATCATCACCGAGCGGGACCTCCTCCGCGCTGTGGCACTCGGCGCTGACCCGGACAAGACGTCGGTCGACGAGACGATGACCGCCAATGTCTTCACTGTCGGTCCTGACATGCAACTCCAGGACGCGGCCAGGCAGATGGCCGCGCGCTGGATCAGGCACCTTCCGGTAGTGGAGGCGGGTCAGCTGCTCGGTGTAGTCAGCATGCGCGACGTCACCGGCGTGTTCGCTGCGATGGCGGCCGGCCAGGTCCGAGTGGAACACGAGTTTGACCAGCTCGTTCGCGAGCGGCGGCTGGCTCGAATCGAGCACGGCGATCTTGACTGAGCCGGTGCCCGCCTGAGTCGGCCCGATCAGGGCTCGGCGGAAGGGGGCGGGACCTGGCGGCTATTGCCGGCCCAGCCGACGGCAGGCCTGACCATATGACGAGGCTCAGGGCAGTTCGAAGGGCAAGGCCATCCCGTCGAGAGCATGCGGGCAGGGACATGCCCGTTCCGCTGGAAGATCCTCGATGGCCTTCATGACGGTGTCGCGGAGTCGGGCGACATTCGCGGCGAACACCTTGAACACTTCTTCCTGGGTGACGCCCTCGCCTTCCTCCACGCCCGCGTCGGTATCGGTGACAAGCGCGATGGCGGTATAGCAGAGTGCGAGCTCGCGAGCCAGCACGGCCTCCGGGTGTCCGGTCATGCCGATGATCGTCCAGCCCTGCCTGGCGTACCAGCGCGACTCTGCCCTGGTCGAGAAGCGCGGTCCCTCAATGACCACGAGGGTCCCTTCCTCCGCCGGGTCCCAGCTGGTCGCGCGCGCGGCTGCGATCGCGACGGTGCGACCGACCGGGCAGTACGGGTCGGCGAACTGGACGTGGACGGCGCCGCCCTCGTCGAAGTATGTCTGAACCCTCCCGCTGGTCCGGTCGACTAGCTGGTCGGGGATGACGAGCTTGCCGGGGCCGTAGTCGACGGTCAGCGAGCCCACCGCAGTGGGCGCCAGCACCTGGCGGACGCCCACCGACCGCAGCGCCCAGAGGTTGGCCCGGTACGGGATGCGGTGCGGCGGGAACCGGTGATCGCGCCCATGGCGCGGCACGAACGCGACGCGCTTGCCGGCGACCGAGCCGATGACCAGGGGGTCGCTGGGCGGCCCGAACGGCGTCTCCACCAGCACCTCGTCGGCGAAGTCAAGGAACTCGTAGAAGCCGGATCCGCCGATTACCCCGATGTCTGCCAGCTCGCTCACGGGGTCAATGTACCGACTGCGCCGGGCTCAGACCGCGACGTCGCCGGGTCCCGCCACCTCTCAGCCGGTCGCGAAGGAGGGCAGCTTGGACTCGCAGGCCTTGACCGCGGCGGCGACCTTGGAGTTGTCAGGGTTCAGCCCGTTCAGGAACCGGTCGACCCGAGAGGTGCCAGACGCCGGCGGCGATGTCGGCCGGGTGGTCGGGATTGGCTCGCCGTGGTCCGACATGCAGGTCCGGAAGGCCTTGATGGCGTTAGCGAACCCGCTGAAACCACCGCCAGGGAATCCGCCGCCAGAACCGAAGCTCGGGCGCAGCGAGGCGCACGCCTGCTGGGCCTTCTGGAAGGTGCTATTCCCCGACGAAGAACCCGAGCCGCCGAATCCGCCGAATCCGCCGAATCCACCCGGTGCACCAGACGGCGAAGTCGTCGGCACGTCCACGCCGTGCTGCCGCAGGCACGAAAGGTACGCAGTGAACCCGGAGGAAGACGATGCGGCTGATGGGGTACTCCCGGACGCGGTACTGCAACCCGCGACCAGCAGCGTGGCCAGGCCTGCGACGGCTACAGCCCACGCTGCGCGGCTAAACCCGGTCGATTTATGTTTTCGATTGGGCACGATCTTGCGCCGCACTGCACTCACTTCCAACATCAAGGGCGGCGCGACCCGGCCTGAGCCCGCTCGACGCGCCTGTTACCGCGAAGATGCTGCCACCGATGGATGGTCAGAACCTGAGCGCAAGCTCCAAGTTCGCCGACAGGAGCGCAGTCCAGGGATCGACGGCACCCGGGAAGGGGCAGCGGTTTCCTAGTGGATAACGGGTTGTCTCAGAATCGGCCGACTTGGCTGTCCATCGCTAAGGATCTCTTGCGAGGATTCCGGGATCCCAGCTCAGGCGAAGAGGCACCTCCGGCGGCCCTGGCAAGCACCAGGCCGGGTCGCGCGGGTCCGGCCGCCGTGCAAGTTCTCCGGCATCGTGCAAGTTCTCCGGCATCGTGTAAGTTCTCCACACTTTCGCGGTGGCTTTGACCTGGTATGCACCCGACAACTTGCACGATGCCGACAGCCTGCAGCAGTGCGGGCCCCCCGAGACCAGCCGACGGCCATACCGGGCGCCGCGTCACACCGCCGCCGGGCCCAGCCGGGCGTCACACCGCCGCCCGGCCCAGCCGGACGGCCGGGGCCGACCGCACCCGACCGCATCAACACTGCAACAGCCCGATAAGTAAGCCAACCCACCACGGAAGTTAGACAAGAGCCGAGACGAGGGTCTCCGGCACTGAAATCCGATAGCTGCCGACACGAGCGTGTCCGTCACGGGAGTCAGATAGGCGCTGAGACCAGGGCACGCTAGCTGGACGACGAGGCGACCGAGGCGGCCTTCTTGTCCTTTTTATCCGATCCGCCGCCGGAGCCAGACTCCGACTTCGAGCTGCCCGAGTCACTCCCCGACGAGGAGCTACCGGAGCTGTCCTTCGGCTTGTCCGAGCCGGACGAGCCCTCGCCTGACGAGCCGTTCGATCCGTTGGCCGAGGCGCCGGCCGCGACCGTGCTTGGCCCACTGCGGCTGTCGGTCCGGTAGAAACCCGAGCCCTTGAAAACGATGCCGACCGGCGAGAAGACCTTGCGAAGCTTGCCGCCGCAGGCGCTGCAGACCGTCAGCGGGTCATCCGTAAACCGCTGCACGACCTCGGACCTGTCCCCGCAATCGGTGCACGCGTACTGGTACGTCGGCACGTTTCCTCCCTCTGCGGCATTAGCACTCGCCGCCGTGAACTGCTAAATGGTAGCAACGGCTAACCGAGCCTGCTGATTCCTCCCGCTGGCAGCGCTGCGGCCCTGACCGCCACATCGTCGGGCCCACCGGGTACTCGTTCCAGCATTTCGCCGTCATAAAGCAGGGCAATCGTCAAGATCGACGGGGCCACCCTGGCCAGGGCCCGGTCGTAGCTCCCGCCACCGCGGCCAAGCCGTACGCCGCGCGGGTCGACCGCAAGAGCGGGCGCGATGATCAGGTCGGCGCTTGTGATTGCTGTCACACCGCGCGGCGGCTCAGTCGGCTCCAGCAGGCCGCGCGGGCCAGCCGCCAGCGACTCCGGGCCCTCATAAGACGCCCAGTCCAGATCTCCATCGGACTTCAGCAGCGGCAGCAGGACGTAGGTGCCGCGCTTCCATAGCGCAAAAATCAACCCCCGAGTGTCAGGCTCGGTCCCGACGGACACGTACGCCGCGATCGTGCCAGCCATCTGGGTCTCCGGCACTCCCAGAACAGCATCGCGCAGCAGGCGGCCAGCGGTCGCTCGCTGCTCGGCGGTCAACTGCCGGCGGTGCGCCAGCAACTGAGTGCGCAGCGCGCGCTTAGCCGCCGCGATGGCCCCGCCTGCCGCCGCGCCCCCGCCGGCCGCCGCGCGCCCG
>JASHOL010000163.1 GCA_030041135.1 Streptosporangiaceae bacterium
GATGGGCGGGCCGGCGCGCGCGATGGGCGGGCGGGCCTAGTTGCCGGGGTGGATGAAGTCCTTGACCGCCAGTATCACGACCACGGCGACAACGAGTACGAGCAGCGCGCTACGCCATCTGGTCCGGCGGCCGCCGGACAGCCTGGTTTTCGCCACCTTCACGTCGGCATTCGCGGCAGTCGTCTTCTGGCTGAACCACCCGATTACGCTGCCGATGACGAGGAAGATGATTATCAACCCGATCGCCGTCGGATTCATCTGCCTGCGCCTCCAGCGGCTGTTGACCTGCGTCGATGATGACGCATCATCTAGGGCGACTCCAGCGGAAACGCCGTTGCCCCGCGCTGGCAAGATGGACCGCGCTCGGAGAAACTTGCATGATCATGCCCAAAGGGGAACTGGATGGACGAGGCGCTTACCGCCAAGACGGTCCGCATTACCGGACACGGCGGTGACGAGATTGAGGCATACCTTGCAGTGCCAGACGATGGGTCGAGTTCGCGCGGCAGCGTGGTCGTGATCCACCACATGCCGGGTTATGACTCGTCGACTAAGGAAATCACGCGGAAGTTCGCCGCCAACGGATACGCAGCGCTGATGCCGAACCTGTACTACAGGGACGCGCCGGGCGCGAGTCCGGACGACGCGGCCGCGACCGCCCGGTCCATGGGCGGCGTGCCCGACGAGCGCCTGGTCGGGGATGTCGATGGTGCGGCTAAGTATCTGCGCGGGCTGTCAGGCTCGAACGGCAAGGTTGGCGTCATCGGCTACTGCTCGGGCGGGCGGCAGTCGTTCCTCTCGGCGTGCAGCCTCCAACTTGATGCTGCGGTGGATTGCTACGGTGCCTGCATCGTGAACCCGCCGCCTGAGGGCATGCCGCTGAAGGTCAAGCCGATCGTCGGCATGGCGAAGGACCTGTCCTGCCCGCTGCTTGGCCTGTTCGGCGCGGACGACAAGTACCCGGCGCCGTCGGAGACGGCGGAACTGTCCAAGGCGCTCGACGAAGTCGGCAAGCCGCACGAGTTCCACACCTACGACGGGGCCGGGCACGCGTTCTTCGACGTCAACAGGCCGGCCTACCGGCCCGAGGCTGCCGTTGACGGGTGGCAAAAGATATGGGAGTTCTACGGCCAGTACCTGGCTGGGTGAGGAGCCGCACATGTGCACGTACCAGACTGAGCAGATCAGCGTCACCGGCAGCGGCAAGGGTGCCGCTGGCTGGTTCAGGCTCACCAACGCCACTGTGTACTTTGATCATCCGGTTCACGCCATGGCCGAGCACACGCTGAACATCGACTTCATCAACCCGGACCGCGGCCCGTCGGCGAGGGTGGCAGTGGAGTTGACGGCCGAGTCAGCCAGGGAACTCGCTCGCGCGATCGAGGCGTCGCTGGCGTCGGTTCCTGAGTCGCTGGCCGGCTAGGACCGAACCCGTCGCCGCCTGGCTGCGAGCGCGGGCCGGCAGGGCCGGCTTGGAGTGCGGGCCGGCAGGGCTGGCTTGGAGTGCGGGCCGGCAGGGCCGGCTTGGAGTGCGGGCCGGCAGGGCCGGCTTGGAGTGCGGGCCGGCAGGGCTGGCTTGCGCTCCGGTGATCACTCTCGTTTCGGCTCGGTGCACGATGTCGGCACCCCGTGCCACGATCGGAGTAGTACCGCGGGTCGGGCGGAGGTTGCAGTGAAGTTCAGGGTCGAGCGTGATGTGCTGGGCGAGGCCGTTTCCTGGGTGGCAAGGTCGCTGCCGACCAGGCCGGTCGTGCCGGTGCTGTCCGGCATGCTCGTGGAGGCCGATGCCGGCGGCCTGACGCTGTCGTGCTTCGACTACGAGGTATCGGCGAGGGTCGAGGTCCCGGCTGAGGTAGGCGAGCCGGGCGTGGCGCTGGTGCCTGGCCGGCTCCTGGCGGAGATCGTCAGGAACCTGCCGCCCGCTCACGTCGAGGTGGCCTCGGCCGCCGACACGATCATGCTGATGTGCGGCAGCGCGGAGTTCGCGCTCGTCTCGCTGGCACTGGAGGAGTACCCACGGCTGCCCGAGTTGCCTGGCGCGGTCGGTACGGCGGACGGCGGTTCGCTCGCGGTAGCGGCAGCCCAGGTCGTGCCGTCGGCGAGCCGTGACGACACCTTGCCGATGCTGACCGGCGTCTGCCTGGACTTCGACGGGGACATGATGACCCTGGCCGCCACCGACCGGTACCGGATGGCGGTCGCGAAGATCAGCTGGGAGCCGGCCGAGGACGGCATCAGGTCCACCGCGCTCGTGCCGGCCAGGACGCTCGCCGACATCGCCAAGAGCGCCGGATCCGGCTCGCCCGTGACGATCGCGTTCAGCCAGCCCGCCACGGGCGACGCCCGCTCGGCCGACGGGATGATCAGCTTCGCCGGCGGCGGCAGGCGCCTGACGGCCCGGCTGATCGGGGGCGAGTTCCTCAAGTACGAGTCCAGGTTCCCGGCCGAGTACGGTTGCAGCGCGGACCTGCCCGCGGGGCCGTTCACCGAGGCTGTCCGGCGAGTCTCGCTGGTAGCAGACCGGGTCAGCCCGGTGCAGCTTGCGTTCCGCCCGGACACGGTCGTGATCGAGGCGCGCTCAGACGGCCGGGCCCGTGCCGTCGAGTCGGTCTCGTGCCTGCTGACGGGCGCCGAGCAGACGATCTCGTTCAACCCGCACTACCTGCTGGACGGCCTCGCGGCTGCGGCCCTGGGCGCGCACCGGCGGGCTGAGGACGACGACGCGGGCGATCAGGACGCCGGGCGCATCAGGCTCGAGTTCACCAGCCCGGCCAAGCCGGCCCTGATCACCTGGGCCGATGATGATCGGCCCAGCCGGGCCTTCCGCTATCTGGTCGTCCCGCTGCGGGCACCCGCACCGGCCTGACCAGCTTCATATCGGAACTAGCGGCTGCCTGTCCGGCTGTCTTCTGCCAGGCCGGACGCGCCCAGAAGGGAGGTCAAGACGCGCCCTGGACCCGCCTCGTTCCGTGAATGTGGGCTTTTAACGCCGTCGGGCTCCGCCGAAGATACGCCGCAGCAGCCCGCGAAGCAGCGCAAAGATGGCGACCAGCAAGCCGAGCCGGCCTGGCCAGGGGAAACTCAGGTGAACCATCAGAACTATCAGCAGGCTGGCCAGCGCGGCGAGCAGCGTGGCGAACCGGCCGAACCACGCCCGGTGCCGCCCCTCGCGGCCGAATCCCGCGCCCGGAGGGGCGAAATGCAGGCCATGGCCATGGTGGCGCAAGCTGCCCGGCGGCGGCGCTGGCAACGGGGTCCCGGCGGGCTTGGCGTGCGGCAGGTCCCTGATCAACTGGTCTAGATCCCTGCGGGTGCGGGCCGCGTAGGCCGCGTCGAGGCGCTGATTGAAGTCCTCCATCGACAAGCGGCCCTGCGCATAATGCTCGCGCAGTTCCGCAGCCACCGCCTCGCGCTCGGCATCGCCCACGCGCAGGCTGTCGCTGCTCGGCGCCATCAGAGCCTCCCGCCTCGTAATCGCTGATACTGAAACGATATGTCGCGTATACCGAGCCGGCAACAACGCGGCCGGCCTACGGCGCGCTAGCTAGTTCAGGAAATAGCTGGCTCCGCCGGTCTGCGGGTTGGTGACCATGGCAGGCACCGAAATGGCGCCCAGGTGCGCGAACACCAGTGTGATGGTGATCTCCGTTCCTGCCTTCATCGGGCCCGAGCCGGTGATGAGCAGGTGTGCTCCGCTCGGCTGCAGGTGAAACAGGCTGTGCGCCGGAATCGTGATGGTGTGCACCGTCCGCATCACGATGGGCTGGCTACTACCGGGCGACCGGAGCACGACCGATCCGCCGGCGCTCGATCGCGCTCCGACCAGCGTGACGGCCGGCCCGTTGTTCTGGACGATCACGTAGGCGTCGGTCACGCCGTCGGTGTTGGGTTCAAGCACCTGGCCCGAGAGCAGGGTAACCGGCGGGCCCGAGGATGCCTGGGCCGCGCCGCAGCCCGCCAGGAGCGCTGCCGAGAGGGCAAGCCCGGCGCCGACGGCGGCAGGGCGGGCAGATGCGCGCCAGCGCGATGCGGGCATGATCGGGGACCTCACTAGGTGGTACGGCCAGAACATACTCTCACGCCCTGGACCTGCGCCGGCAGCCGGCTGCGGCAACGCGGCCGGCGTCGGGCAGCTAGCCGCGCTGCAGGACGGTGCCGAGCAGGCCGAGCGGCGGAGACCCGAGGTCGAGCAGTGCGCTGTGGAAGCGCTTGAGCGTGAAGCCCGGGCCCCACTCGTGCCTCGCGCGCTCCCGCAGGGCCATAATCTCGAGCTTGCCCCAGGTGTAGCGGCCGTAGGTCGGGTCGAAGGTAGCCCGCCTGGCCTCCGCGGCCGCGGCCGAGCCGATGATGTGGGTGTCGGACTCGAACCGCCTGGTTGCCTCGGCCACGGTCATGCCGGCGGTGTGCACGCCGATGGCGCACGCCAGCCGCGTCACCCGGATGAGTGCCTCAAGCCAGACTCCGATCGCAAAGCGAGCGTCGTCGCCGCGGAAGCCCTCCTCGACGCACAGTTCCTCGGCGTAATGAGCCCAGCCCTCCACGAAGGCCGTCGAATGCAGGATGCGCCTGACGTCGGTCGGCGCCCGCCGGATTGCCCGGCCGTGCGAGAAGTGGCCGGGCGCGACCTCATGCGCGGTAATGCCGGGCAGCGTCGTGTCGCTGAAAACCTGCAGCCACTCCTCGGCGGCCTCCGGCGGCCAGGTGGGCTCGGGCGGAGTGATGTGATACCAGGAGGGGCCATCGGGCTCGCCGGCAGTCGCGGGGGACATCATCGCCATCGCCCACCGGCGGCTCTCGGGGGCGAGTCCGACCAGGCACTCGCCATCGGTGTAGGGCACCAGGTCATGGTCGCGGGTGAAGTCAATGACGAGCTTGGTCCACCGGCGCGCCGCGTCGATCACGCCACCGGCGTCGGGGTGCTGACGGACCAGTTCCCGCGCGAGGACAAGGGGCGGCTTGCTCGGGTCGATGGTGGCGCAACTGTCCGTCAGCCGGTCCATCAGGCGGTCCCGCTCGGCGTCGGCCCGTTCGGCAAGTCTGCCGAGGTCAACGGGCATTCCCTCGGCGCTGCTCATCAGCGCGCTGAGCGCGGATTCACCCATCGCCGCATCCGGGCTTCCGGTCTCGGCCGCCTGGGAAAGCCGGTCGACCAGCCGGGCATGCGCGGCCAGGGCGGCGCCCGCGATCTTCCCGTCCGCATCGGCCGGCAGCCCGGCGGCCAGGCCGCGGATCGCGTCGGCCAGCGCCTGCGCGACCGGCGCGGACACCTGGTCCAGGGCCTGCGTGGCGCCGTCGATGGCATCGGGCCAGGCGGCCAGGTGAGCCCGCTTGGCCTCGTCCCGCTCGGCCTGCGGGGCGTAGTCCCGGTCGTAGCAGGCCAGGTCCAGGTTGCCGAGGTGGTAGATGGGGTTGCTGCGGTGCAACTGAAGCTCGCCGTACTCCACCTCGGTGCGCCGGATGAACGCGCCCAGATGAGCCTCATCGTGGCCGTCTTCGAGTGGCTTGTCGGCGGCAATCGCGCCAGCCAGCCGGGCGAGGCCGGCCCGCACGCCGGCCGGGGACAGGTCCTGCACTTTGCCGTCGTATTCGTGCCGGCCGCTGTACTCGCGGACCTCGGCTACCTGAAGATCGCAGACGGCGCGCAGCCGCGGGCTCAACTCATCCATCCGAGCACGCTATCGGGTCGGGCGCGGGGCCGTTCAAGGTGGCATGTATCGGCCGATGCCGGGCAGCCGGTCCGGCGCTGCCCCTCGCCTGAACCGGCGGCCAGCCGGGCAACTTTCCGCGCTGGCCGCCGCTGCGTTTACGACTTCGCCTAGGGCTGTCAGCCGCGAGGTTGTGACCCGCGCGGCTAGGCCCGGCGCGGCTACGCCCCGCCGTTGGTGCCGGCGTGAACCGCGCCGTCCCTCATGAACGTCTGCGAGGCGTTAGTGCAAACTTGCGCGCTGTACTGCACGTACAGCGCCCCGGTGTCGCCCGGCGGGTAGATCTGCAGCCAGTCTGCCTTGCCGACGTCGCACTTTGAGGGCGGCAGCGCTCCGACGTCTTCGACACCGACGAGCGTGCTCGCATCGGCGCCCGGCTGCAATGTGACGAGAACATCACCGATGGCCGTATTGCGCGTCGCCGGAGCCCCGATCACGTGCCCGCCCATGCTGGTCACAAAGGAGACACCCGGATAGCCGTACAGCGTACAGGCGGCATTCGAGGTGTTGGTGAACACGACGACCTGGTAAAACGTCCCGGCCGCGCCCTGCGACTGGCCAAGCTTCGCCTGCAGGTCCGACGACACGCAGGCAGCCGCCGCAGTCTGAGCCGGTGATGAGGACGTAGGGGAACTGGAGGCACTCGGCGCCGGGGAGGCTGGTGGCGTGCTGTGGCCAGAGGCCGGCGTCGTCGTGCTGGAGGCTGCCGGCGGTCCGCTGGCGGGGCTGCTCCCGCAGGCAGCCACCAGTCCGGCCAGCCCGGCCAGCCCCGCCGCTCCGGCCACCAGGCCGACTCGCCTCGTCGGAGTCACATGTGAGTTCATCATTCCGTCCTTAGCAAATGCGCAAGTCGCGCTGGATACGTGCCTGATAAGACGCGGCAGGGGAGGGACCGGTTGCGGCGAAATAGGCACGCCCAGCCCACGGCCACCTATGAGTGCTGCCCTGCCCAGGGCGCCCCGGTTTAACCAGACGCCGGTAACGTTTAGGGCAAAGGCAGTCGATCCCGGCGGAGGCACACATGCGCGGCAGCGGACAGTTCACCACGAGGCCGCAGCTGGCCGGGACGTTCGGCATGGTCGGGTCGACGCACTGGCTCGCCTCCGCCGCGGGCATGGCCGTACTGGAGAAGGGCGGCAACGCGTTCGATGCCGCGGTCGCCACCGGCCTGGTCCTGCAGATCGTCGAGCCGCACCTCAACGGCCCGGGTGGCGAGGCGCCCGTGATCGGCTACGACGCGGCATCCGGGCAGACGTTCGTCCTGGATGGTCAGGGAACGGCGCCGGCCGCAGCCACCATCGATGAGTTCGCTCGCCTGGGCCTTGACCTCGTGCCTGGCACCGGGCTGCTGGCCGCCTGCGTTCCTGCGGCGTTCGGCACCTGGATGTTGCTGCTGCAGCGGTACGGCACGATGAAGCTGCGTGATGTCATGGAGTACGCGATCGGGTACGCCGAGGCCGGATACCCGCTCCTGCCGACCGTGAGCGCGGCCATCGCCGCGGTAGAAGACACCTTCCGCGCGCACTGGCCTGGCTCGGCCGAGGTCTACCTGGCCGACGGCGTGCCCGCGCCCGGAGCCCGCTTCGCGAACCCGGCGCTCGCCGCGGTCTACCGGCGGATCCTGGGCGAGGCGGAGCAGGCCGGCGGCGACCGGGCGATCCAGATCGAAGCGGCCAGGCACGCCTTCTACGAGGGCTTCGTCGCCGAAGCGATGGCCGGCTACCTGGAAACGGCCGAGGTAATGGACGTGTCCGGACGGCCCCATCGCGGCCTGCTCAGCGGCCAGGACCTGGCGGGCTGGCGCGCGTCGGTCGAGCAGCCGGTGACGCTGGACTTCCACGGGCTCACCGTCTGCAAGACCGGGGCCTGGGGCCAAGGCCCCGTATTTCTGCAGCAGCTTGCGCTGCTCGACGGCCTCGGCCTGGAGGGCATGCAGCCGGGCAGCGCCGAGTTCATCCATACCGTCACCGAGGCGAGCAAGCTGGCGTTCGCCGATCGCGAGGCCTGGTACGGCGACCCCCGGCAGACTGCGGTCCCGATGGCCGAGTTGCTGTCCGCGGATTATGCGGCGGGCCGCCGCGCCCTCGTCGGTGACCAGTCTTCCGCGGCGCTGATTCCCGGCCAGCCGGCCGGCGTCGAGCCGCGCCTGCCCGCCTTCGCGCTCGCGGTGTTCGGCGGCGACGGCTTTGTCTCGAGCCGGGAGGGCCGGGCGGCGGCCACCGGCGGCGCGGGCACGGGCGAGCCGACGGTCGGCTCGCCCGTGCTGGGCGTGGCTGCGCCGGAGCTCGGGCCCGGAGATACCTGTCATCTCGACATCACCGACCAGTTCGGGAACATGGTGTCGGCGACGCCAAGCGGCGGCTGGCTGCAGAGCTCGCCGGTCATTCCCGGCCTGGGCTTCTGCCTGGGCACGCGGGCGCAGATGTTCGCCCTGACGCCGGGCCTGGCCAGCAGCCTGGCGCCCGGCCGCCGGCCGCGCACCACACTGTCGCCTGGGCTGGCGCTGCGCGACGGCGAGCCCTATCTCGCGTTCGGCACGCCCGGCGGTGACCAGCAGGACCAGTGGTCGCTGGCGTTCTTCCTCAACCACGTCCTGTTCGGGATGAACCTGCAGGAGGCGATAGACGCCCCTATATTCCACAACGACCACTTCCCGTCCTCTTTCTACCCGCGGGCCAGCATGCCGCGATCACTGGCGGTCGAGGACCGGGTCGGTGCGCAGGTGATCGCGCAGCTGCGCGGCCGCGGTCACGAGGTGGATGTCCGTGGGCCCTGGTCGCTGGGCCGGATCAGCGCCGTGGCCAGGTCGGGTGGCCTGATGTACGCCGGCGCGAACCCGCGCGGCATGCAGGGTTACGCGGCCGGCCGCTAAGACCTGCGCCAGCTGCCGACCGGGACCACGAGGGCGGCGGCGACGACCGCGGCCACGACGGCCACGACCCGCATCGCCGTGAATGCCGGGCCGGTCGTCGCCTCGTGGACCGAGGCAACGCCGACAGCGACGGCCAGCAGCCCGATCCCGGCGGCGATGACCGGCAGTTGGGCTCGCAGTACGGAGGGCCGCGCGCCGGTTTCCGCCAGGTGGACCGCGAAGAGGTAGGCGAGCAGCGCGACGCCGAGGATGCCCGTGTGCCAGGGCTTGGACCGGTGCAGCGCCTCGAGCACTAGCAGCGCGACCACGAGGACCTCGGGCCAGGGGATCCCGCGGATAAAGGCGAGCAGCCCGTCGGCGTGCCGAAGGTAGAACGGGTCGTACGCGTTGGAGTCCCTGGGCGGCACGGTCACCAGGACGACCTGGGCGACCGCCACCACTCCGGCGGCGATGGCGACCACCAGGGTGATCCTGGTGCCAGGCCTGCCAGTGTCCAGCGGATACGCAGCCCAGCTAATCATGATCACGGCCAGCAGCGCCGTCGCCGCGACCGTGCGCCACGCTCCTGGCCGTACCGCGCCCGGCTGCTGCCTCCTCTCCGCCGAGGTGTCGCTGTCGATCTTGCGGGTGGAGGCCTTCATCGTCGGCCAACCACGATCGACCGCCTGGTGTAGGGCGCGAGCGCCTCATCCAGGCTGGCAACCCCGTTCCAGTGCACGACGGGAACGCCGACCTCGGTCAGGGAGAACCTGATGGCCTGCTGTTCCAGCTCCCAGAGCCGGCGGGCCACGTTCGATATCGCGCTGTTGTCATGCCGCGGCGTGCTGTTGAGCACATCGACGACCAGCACGCTGAATCCACGCTCGCGCAGGTCGCGCACGGCCTCGATCACGCGAGGGTAGAGCAGCGGGCTGAAGACGATGATGAGCGCGCCGGGCGGCAGGGCGGCACGCGGGAGGCGGGCCAGCGCGCCCGAGTATTCGCCGGACTGGGTGCCCGCGACCAGCAGTTCCATGAGCCGGCGGTGCTGACGTCGACCCTGGCCAGGGCCGATCCAGCCGAGCTGGCCGCCGAAGCGGACCAGGCCGACGCGATCCCGGCTGGCCAGATACGTCGCGATCGTTCCCGCGGCGCCCCGTTGCACGAGGTCGAGACTGCTGTGGCCGGGCTCGCCGACATCGGCGGAGGTGTCGGCGACGACGACCACGTTCATCGTGCGCTCGGCGGCGAAGGTGGTCAGGTGCAGCGTCCCGCGCCGGGTGGTCGCGGCCCAGTTGATCCGGCGCTGGCGGTCGCCCGGCACGAACTCGCGCACGCCGGCGAACTCGATGCCGTCGCCGGGCGCCCTGGCCGCGTGCTCGCCGAGCCGACTTGGCAGCCGGCTGAGCAGGATCGTGCGGTCGAGCCGGGCCGGGAGCGGGAAGCAGTCGATCTTCTGCAGCTCGCGCTGCAGGCTGCCCTCGGTGAGCCGGGCAGCGTCCCTGAGCACGACCTCGACGGTTCCGATCCGGCGTCGGCCCCAGCGCTCGGGCCGGAACTCCATCTGCACCGGCTGGGCGGCGGCATCCGCGCCGGCCGGCACGGCGGCGGCAGAACTCGGCGTGATCTGCGGCGCGGGCGCCAGCCGCAGTTCCGCGTCGTAGCCCTCCTGGCCGCTCAGCGCCACGCGGAAGGGCACGCTGTCACCCTCGATCACCTCCTGGCCTTCGCTCAGCAGTCGCAGGCTCACGGACTCGGGACGGTGCGCCGGCCAGGTCGCCAGCAGCAGCAGCGCGGGCGCGGCGAGCCCGGCGAACTCCGGCCGCCCGGTCGCGACCGCCACCACCAGGCCTCCGATGCCCAGCGTCATTAGCCTGCGCGCATGCGCGGACAGCGTCCAGCGGACCTGCAGCCGCCCAGCCTCGAACTGCGCGCGCGGATCAGGCAATGGACGCCGCCGGGTTGGTCTGGGGCACTGGCACGGTATCCAGCAGCCGGCCGACCACCGCGTCCGCCTTGACTTGCCTGACCCAAAGCTCGGGCCTCAGCGTGATCCGGTGCGCGAGGGCGGGCACCGCGACCTTCTTGATGTCATCTGGCGTCACATAGTCACGGCCCTGCAGGATGGCCTGGCCGCGCGCGAGGTGGACCAGCGCGAGCCCGCCGCGTGGGCTGGCGCCCACCTGGATCTGCGCGTGCGATCTGGTCGCCGCGACGATGGCGACCACGTAGTCGAGCAGGTCGGGGGATACCTCCACCTGTTCAAGGGCGGCGCGCATCGCGAGCAACTCGTCCGCGGTCGTCACCGGGCTCAGGCTGGCCTGCTCTTGCCTGCGGTCCAGTCGGCGCTGGAGCATCGCGATCTCGTCCGCCTGGCCCAGGTACCCGAGGCTGAGCCGCATCAGGAATCGGTCGAGCTGGGCCTCGGGCAGCTCGTAGGTGCCCTCGTACTCGATCGGGTTGTCGGTAGCCAGCACCACGAACGGCTGTGGCAGGCGGCGGGTGACGCCGTCCATGCTGACCTGCCCCTCGCCCATGGCCTCGAGCAGTGCCGCCTGGGTCTTGGGCGGGGTCCGGTTGATCTCATCGGCGAGTAGTAGCTGGGTGAAGACCGGCCCCGGCCGGAACACCATTTGGCTGGTGCGCTGGTCATAGAGCGGCGCGCCGACGACGTCTGAGGGCAGCAGGTCGGGCGTGAACTGGATGCGGGCGAAGTCAAGGCCGAGCACGGTGGCGAACGAGCGCGCGATCAAGGTCTTGCCTAGGCCGGGAAGATCCTCAAGCAGCACGTGCCCGCCGCCCAGGATGCCGATCAGCACGAGTTCCAGGCTGCGGCGGTGCCCGACCACCGCCCGCTCGACCTCCGCGAGTATGGCTGAGCAGCGGTCGGCTGCCTGGCCGGGCGTGAACGTCAGGTCGGTCACAGTTGCTCCAGTCGTCGAATGATCGCAGTGAGCGTCCGCAGCGGGACTCCGGACCCGGCGTCCGGCTTGGCTGGCCGCCCCGGATCGAGCCAGTACCACAGCCTCTCGTCCCAGCCGGCGGATCGCAGCAGGCTGCGGGCCGCCTCGGTCTCGGTATACAGGCTGGTGCCGTGTCGCTCGGCCAGCCGAGCGGCCAGCAGGTGTTGCAAGGTTGGCCGGAGCTCGTTCTCGAAGGCGGCCATGCTCAAGGTCGCGTTCCTGACCACACCCCGTCGCCGCCAGAAGCCGGCAATCGTGGTCTGGGTGTGCTCGTCCCGCTCATATGGCTGTACGTCGGGCCGCCACTGCGGACCCGGCAGCCAGCGCAGGAAGGCCAGTGCCAGGATGGCGCCGCACGCGAGCACCATCACGGCACCGGTGGACCCGGCCCAGCCGTAGGCCGCGATGGTGATCGCGGTCATGAGCACGGCGGCGATGATCACTTCGGGCATACTGGCGCGCCAGCCGTCGGCCGGCCGGCCGCTATGGTCGCCGGTCGTGCGGACGGGGAGAGCGCTCATGGCGCCGTCACCGACCCCGCCGGGGCTGTGCCGGTGCCGGCGCGATCTCCGTCCAGATCGGCAAGGATGGCATCGATCGCGCGTAGCGCCCTTTCCCGCGATGACTCAGGGACCGGGTGAGTTGAGAACCTGGCTTCGTAGAAGAGGGCGGTTAGCTCAACCGGAGCGTCGCCGCGCAGCAGGCCCGCGGCACTGGACCGAGCCAGTAGCTCATCCGGCGTCTCGGCGGCGACCCTGACGGCCCCGGCATCGGCCAGACTGCGCTCCATGGCCAGGTAGCAATTGATGATCGCCATCCGGGGCTCGCTCAGCTCGCCCAGCGCCATCCGGGCAGCGACGACCGCCTCGCGCAGCGCTGTCCCCTCGTCGACGTCGGCCACCACCAGCGGTACGCGCCAGTACCGCCTGCGCCGCTGCAGCAAGATCACCACCAGCGCGACAACCGCGAGCACGACGATGCCTACGGCGACGTCCCTGGCAATGTCGAGGTTGATGGTTTCACTCGACCCGTGGGGCACCAGCTGGCGTCGGCGCGGCACTGCCGACCGCACGGCGGGGCTAAGCGGCTTGCGGGGCGTGAGCCTGAAGTGAAACAGGCTGATGAGCGCGCCCCCGAGCGCGACCATCACCGTGATGACCAACCATGTCAATAGCCTGCGCAGTGCGCGCGCCACGCTACCGGAGTCCCGCGAGCGGGCTGCACGCACCAGCAGTGCGCCGAGCAGCACCGCGCACACCAGTTCAAGGGCCACCGCCGTCGCGATGCCGGCCTGCCGGTCGTGCCACGGGCCATGCCAGCCGCTCTGCCAGGTCAGGGCGAACCCGGATCGCACGCCGACGATCACGATCACGAGCAGCAGTCCGGTGAGGATGAGCCGGGAACGGTCGATGGCGGGACCCGACCCCTCTCCTAGCGACTGCGCGGTACGCTCCTTCACCCCGGCGTCCACGTTCACCCCGGTGTCCACGCTCGCTCGCAGGTTCCCTCGGTCGTCGTCGGCTTTGGCCCACTTCCGGCATCTCTCGCAAACCCTACATCTCTGGCGGAAGTCAGCGGTAGGTCCGCGCGCTGCGGGAGACCGCCGGTAGCCCAGCAGGCTAGTCGCCTCGTAAAGAAGATGCATCGCGAATCAGCCTGCAGGCTGATGCGAAGGCGAGCGCCGACTGCGATCGTGGGTTGCGCACCTGCCATCCGGGGGCTCAGCATGTGCCAGTCGAGCGCACCCAGCCATCGCACCATCGTGCCCAGCGCAGGCACGCCGGAGGAAACGTGACCGTATCCCTAACCCGGCCGCCGGCGGAACAGCAATGGCGCCCCGCGCCTGGCGCCGTTATCGAGGCCGCCGCGCTGACCGTGCGCTACGGCACTACCGTGACCGCACTGGATCAGCTCACCGTCGCCATCCAGCCTGGTGTTACCGGTCTGGTGGGCGCCAACGGCGCGGGCAAGTCAACCTTGATCAAGATCCTGCTCGGCCTGCTCAAGCCGACGAGCGGACACGCCGCCGTCCTTGGCCACGACTGCGTTACCGGCGGCGTTGAGATCAGGACGCTGACCGGCTACATGCCCGAGCATGACTGCCTGCCGCCGGACGTGTCCGCCACCGAGCTCGTGACTCACCTGGGCCGGATGTCGGGCCTGCCTGCCACCGCGGCGAGAGAGCGAGCCGCGGACTCCCTCCGCCACGTCGGCCTGTACGAGGAGCGCTACCGGCAGATCGGCACCTACTCGACCGGCATGAAGCAGCGGGTCAAGCTCGCGCAGGCGCTGGTCGGAGACCCGCGGCTGCTGCTGCTCGACGAGCCCACGAACGGCCTGGACCCGGCCGGCCGCACGACGATGCTCGAGCTGATCTCGCGGATCGGCACCGAGTTCGGGATCTCGATCATGGTTGCCTCGCACCTGCTCGGCGAGATCGAGCAGATCTGCGACCACCTGGTCGCGATCGACGGCGGGCGACTGCTTCGGGCCGACACGATCAGCTCGGTCACCCGCGCGAGCGAGGTCTTGCTGGTGGAGGTAGACGAGGGCGGCGAGCTGCTGCTTGCGGAACTAACGCGGCGCGGCCTGAGCCCGGTCGCCTACCAGCGCGGCCTGCTCGTCCAGCTCGCGGGCGACGAGACCTACGACGCGATCCGCGACGCGGTCGCCGACCTCGGTCTGCCGCTGAGCCGGATGGAGCAGCGCAGGCACCGGCTCGAGGAATTGTTCGCCGACGAGCACGGCGTGGCCGACGACACGATAGGAGCGGGGCATGTCAGCTGATGCGCAAGCCGCCGCGCTGCCCGGGCCGCAGGCCGAAGGTGGCGGCGTCATCCACAACATCGGCTACCGCCGGTACGACGCGCCGCGTCTCGGGCGCGCCCAGATCGTCCGGGCGCTGACCTGGCACAGCTTCCGCTCGGCGTTTGGCATCGGCCGCGGCGCGAAGGCCAAGGTCTTCCCCGTGCTGATGTTCTTGCTGCTGTGCCTGCCCGCCGCGGTCAACGCGGTGAAGATGGCCACCAGCCCGGCGGGCGGCCCGATCGTCACCTACGACGACTACGTGCCGTCGCTGCGGACCGTGGCCATGCTGATCTTCGTGGCGGTAGCGGCCCCCAACCTGGTCTCCAGCGACATGCGCAATCACGTGCTGCCGCTGTACTTCGCCCGGCCCATCCACCGGATCGACTACCCAGTCGCCAAGCTGGCCGCGTTCTTTCTCGCCTGCCTGGCAATGGTCGAGATCCCGCTGGTGCTCCTGTACATCGGCAACGCGGCCCAGGTGCACTCCCCACACCAGGTCTGGCTGCAGACGCTGCAGCTCGGGCCCGGATTGCTGTACGGGGCGGCCTGGGCGGCACTGCTGGCCAGCGTCGGCCTGCTACTGGCCTCGACAACCGGCAAGCGGGTGTTCGCGATCTGCGCGGTGGCCATCCCGCTGTTCTTTAGCTGGGTCGTGGCCAACGCGCTGATGCATGCCGGCAACCAGGCGTTCGGGCCCGCTGGCGTCGGCCAGCCGCCGGCGTTTGCGAGCCTGATCGGCCTGATCAGCCCGTTCACGCTGCTCGGCGGCGTTCTGCACTGGCTGCGGGCGGCGCCCACGCCGGGCGCGCAGGTCACTGTCCTGCAGACGACGATCGGGCAGTACGGCCAGGTCTACGGAGTGGTGTTCGTGCTGGCGCTGGCGGCGGCGATCGGCGGGCTGATCGTCAGGTACCGACGGGTGGGAGTGGCATGAGCGCCATCGAGTTGCGCGGCGTCTCGCGCTGGTACGGCAACGTGGTGGCCGTCAACGACATCACGATGACGGTCGGCCCCGGCGTCACCGGCCTGCTCGGGCCGAACGGCGCGGGCAAGACCACGATGATGCACATGATCGCCGGCTTTCTCGCGCCGTCGCGGGGCGAGGTCCTGGTCGGTGGCCGCGCTAGCTGGCGCAATCCGGAAATGTTCCGCCGCGTCGCGCTTGTGCCCGAGCGGGACTCGGTCTACGCGTTCCTGACCGGATCGGAGTTCGTCGCCGCGACGGCGCGGCTGCACGGGCTGGCCGATCCTGACGCTGCGGCGCGGCGCGCGATCGAGCTGCTGGAGATGACCGAGGCGCAGCACCGGAAGATCTCCACCTACTCCAAGGGCATGCGGCAGCGGATCAAGGTGGCCGCCGCGCTGGTGCACGACCCGGAAATCGTGCTGCTGGACGAGCCCTTCAACGGGATGGACCCGCGCCAGCGGCTGCACATGATGGACCTGCTGCATGCGGAGGGTGAAGAGGGCCGGGTCATCGTGTTCAGCTCGCACATCCTCGAAGAGGTCGAGCGGCTGTCAGGGACCATCCAGGTGATTGTCGGCGGGCGGCTGGCCGCGTCGGGCGACTTCCGGGCGATCCGGCGGCTCATGACGAACCGGCCGCATGTCTTCATGGTCATCTCGTCGGATGACCGAGCGCTCGCGGCCGCACTTATGACCAGGAACTCGGTCGGCGCGGTCGAGTTGACTCCGCAGGGCCTGCAGGTGCGAGCTTCCGATTACGGGACTTTCACCAGGGAGGTCGCCGGACTCAGCCGCGATCACGGCATCCGGCTCCGCCAGGTGCTGCCGGCCGACGAGTCGCTGGAGAGCGTCTTCACCTACCTGCTGGCGTCCTGACCATGCGTACCAAGTCTGCAGCCGTCCGGCCGCACGGCCCGAGCGAGAAAGCGGTGCACCCGATGTCCGGCCTTTTCAATAGCGTGATCATGAGGCTGACACTGCGCGCGACGCTGAGCCGCAAGCGAGCACTGCTGTTCGCCGCCCCGGCCATCCTGCTGATCGGATTCTCGGCGGCGTTCAAGGCCACGGCGCACGGCACGGCCTGGCCGCCGGTTCTCCTCGGCCAGATCGGCTACCTGGTCCTCGCGCTGACCGCGCTGATCATCGGGGGCAGCGTGATCGGTGCCGAGGTTGAGGACGGCAGTATCGTGCACCTGCTGGCCACGCCGGTGAGCAGGCGGTCGGTCGTGCTGAGCAAGTACGTGGTCGCGGTCGGGCTCACTATCGCGTTCGCGGCGGTGCCCGAATACCTCGCGGCCGCGATCGCCACCGGCGGCGGCAGCAAGCTCGCCATCGGGCTGTTCGCGGGCGCGGTGGCCGGCTCGTTCTTCTACAACGCCCTGTTCGTGATGCTGACCGCCGTCTTCAGCCCCGGCCGTGCCCTGGCCTTCGGGCTGCTGTACGTGCTGCTGTGGGAGGGCCTGCTGGCCAGCCTCGTGAGCGGCGTGGCATTGCTGTCGGCCCAGCACTACAGCCTGGCGATCGCGAACTCGATCGGCCATGACAGCGCGCTGCACGCGAACCTGACCGCCAGCACCGGCATCGGCATGGGCGTGGTGGTCTCGATCGCGGCCCTGGTCCTGGCCGTCAACCGGCTGTCGGCGTTCTCCATCAAAGGCGACATAGCCTGAGCGAGCCGATCGGGCGCGGCGGTGCCTGGACCGAGGAGCGAGGGACGAGCGAGGAGGGAAGGCGCCGCCCTTAGGCGTACGAGAGGCGAGCGGGCAACAGAGCCTGAGCGAGCCGATCGGGCGCGGCGGTGCCTGGACCGAGGAGCGAGGGACGAGGGACGAGGGAAGGCGCGGCCCTTAGGCGTACGAGAGGCGAGCGGGCAACAGAGCCTGAGCGAGGCGAGCGGGGAAAAGAGCCCGAGCGAGGCGAGCGGGCAACAGAGCCCGAGCGAGCCGGCTAGCGGGGCGTGCTGCCATCTGGCACGAAAGCCGGGCCATGACCGGGGATGATCACTTTGGCGACAGCCAGGATGCGGGCGCGGCTGGCGGCCAGCACCGCCGGGTCGGGCGCGAACGGGTCCTGTGCCGGACCGTCGGCACCCCACCAGGCATGCGTGCACGCATGCACGCCGTCGGGCGTCGCAGCGAGCGTCGTAATGTCCTGCGGGGTGTGGCCGGGGGTGGCAATCAGCCGGACTGACGGGCTCAGCTGTGCGCCCTCGGCATCGCGGCTGATCCACAGGTCCCCGTCGTAGGTCGCCCAGTGGTCATGGATCCTTGCCGCAGGGAACAGGGCCGCGTTGACCGTGTGGTCAGGGTGATGGTGGCTGAATACGACATCGGTAACGGACTCCGGGGTGACGCCGTGGCCGGCCAGGGCGGCCAGCAGCTCGGCCCTGGACGCGACCATGCCGGGGTCGACTATGATCGCCGCCGCGCCGTCCCTGATCAGCGTGACGGTGCTGCCGACATGCTCCCCGTCCGGGTCCTCGCGGGCATATCCCGAGGCCAGGACGTGCACGCTGGCGGTACCCGTGAGCGGTATCCCGGTTGCCGCCATGGCTCAGCCCGCGGCCTTCGCGGCGGCCTTCACGTCTTTCTTGTAGGACCGAACGGCGGCCAGCGATGCGTCGTCGACGATGTCGGCGACCGAGTAATGCGAGCCCTCCTCGCCGAAGTGGCCAGCCGCCTCGCGCCAGCCCT
>JASHOL010000016.1 GCA_030041135.1 Streptosporangiaceae bacterium
TCGACGGTGACGACTATGTCCTGCATCTGGATGACGGCACGGAGGTACGGGGTGACCGGGTGCTGGTGGCGACCGGCCGGCGCCCGCGCGTCGAGGATATCGGCCTCGACACGGTGGGCGTCGAGCCAGGCCCGCACGGTATCCGGGTTGACGAATACCTGCGCGCGGGCGAGCGCCTCTGGGCCATCGGCGACGTCAACGGCATCTGGCCGCTTACCCACGTCGGCGAATACGAGGGCGACGTTGTCGCGGCAAACATCGCCGGCGAGGCGCGCCAGGCGAACTACGAAGCCGTTCCGCGTGTCACCTATACCGATCCGCAGGCAGCGGCGGTGGGTGCCGTCGAAGGGACGTACACGGCAACGGCGCCGGTTTCAGAAGAGCCGAAGACCGCCACCTACACGCACGCCTACGCCAAATCCACCGGCTTCCTGACACTGCTCAGCGACGGCCACCGGCTGACCGGCGCGTATGCGGTCGGGCCCGAAGCCGGTGAGTGGCTGCAGCAGGCGACGCTTGCCATCCGCGCGCACGTCCCGATTGAGGTCCTGGACGACACGATCCAGCCCTTCCCCAGCTTCTCGGGGATCTACAACGGGGCGGTCACGGCGCTCCGCATGCAGATCGCGAACATGCCGCCGCCGGCCCGGCCGATGGCCGCACAGACGGCGGGCCACTCCCGATGAGCAGCCCGCTGGAGGCCGCCCGGCCCGCCCTGGCTGAGGCTGCCGACCTCGTCCTCACCGGGAGAAATCGCGCCAGGCTTGCAGGCCCGTCCTAGGCGGGGCGTTGAACCTAACCAGTGGAGGTACCAGATGGCTGAGCTGCCACCGCGCCCAGAAGGAATTGTGCTAACCCACTTCATCGTCTCCGACGATGTCGAGCGGTCTCGGCGCTTCTACACCGAGGTACTCGGCGGCAGGCTGGTCTACTCCGGCCCCGGAGGGCTGACCTATGTCGCCTTGGCCAACAGCTGGATCATCATCAATGTGGGCGGAGGCCCGACCGATGACAAGCCAACGGTCACCCTGGAGACGCCACGCGATCCCGACCGGGTCAGCAGCTTCCTCAATATCCGGGTCAGAGACATCGCGGCGGTTTACGCCGAATGGAGCGGCCGCGGTGCTCAGTTCCTGACCCCGCCGAAACAGCACCAGTACGAGATCCGCTGCTACATCCGCGACCCCGACGGTTACATCATCGAAGTGGGACAAACCACGGACACGTCGGGAGACTGGGCGCCAGCGCACTGGCCATCGAGCACGTACGCCGAGGAGGAGTCCGGTTGAATGCCGAGTTCACCGGCGACTCCCTCACATCGACGGTAGCTAGTCCCCCGGACACGAAACCTCGATCCGCGTAATGCTGAGGAGGCTTCAGTCATGACCACCGCGATCATCGGTACCGGCGGGATCGGGTCGGCCATCGCCCGCCAGCTCGCCTCAGGCGGCGAGACCCTGCGGCTCTCGAGTACCGACCATGAGTCGGCACAAAAGCTGGCTGCGCGGATCGCTCCGGCCGCGGTCGTCGCCACAGACAACCACGACGCGGTGAGGGGCGCCGATGCCGTCATCCTCGCGCTGCGGTTTACCGTCCTGAAGGGCGTCATAGAGCAGATCGCCGACTCGCTCGCCGGCACGGTCGTGGTCGTTCCGAGCAACCCTCTCACGACCGACGCGCAGGGTAACGTGTCACGGGTCCTGCCGGAAGGGCAATCCTCTGGTGAGGTGGTGGCCGGCTGGCTGCCAGCCGGCGCGCGGTTGGCCATGGCGTTCGGGACCATGTCGGCCGATCTCCTCGAATCCGCCAGCAACCGGTCACCGGAGCCGGCCGTCCTGTTCTACGCAACCGGCAACGACCGGGCCGGCGAAGAAGTCGCGCGGCTCATTCGGACGGCCGGCTTCGAGCCGGTGAAGGTCGGCGGGATCGAACAGTCGGGCCGCCTCGAAGTGGGCGGCGACCTTCACGATCTTGTAGTCGGCCCCGCAGAGGCGCGCTCATTGGTCGGCCGGGCCTGATCGCGTTGTCACCCGCATGCGACGAATCGGGCACTGTCCCGAGGCATTGAAAGGGTGTGCCGAGGACTGGCGGGAGGGCACAACTTCGCCCTGAGCGGGGGCTACGTTGATTCAAGGCACGTTCGTGACGCAGGCTTCTGCGGCGCCTGGCACTCCCCGACGATGATCGGCGTACCTGGCCCTGGTCGCTGGGTCTGGCCGCCGTGGGAAATCGGGACCGGCATGGATACGGCGGACGTTTGCCTCCCGGCCTGGAGGGAACACCGGTTTCGTTCCGGTACGGTCGCCGCTTTTGCGCTGCACGGGTGCGTTAGCCTGCCGCCCGCGAGTACGAGCGGGACTATGCGGCTACTCTCGGGGGGATTAATGCGCAACGCCTTCGCTATCGACATCAGCCACATCCGGCAAGAAGCCCGCGAGCACCTCATGCAGGGGCCGGTCACGCCGTCCAACACCACTGACCTCGAACGCGTGATCACGGTGCTCAACCAGGTACTGGCCAGCGAGATGGTGTGCTATCTGCGCTATACGCAAAACGCGATCATCGCGCACGGCATTGACCGGGAACAAGTCGCGAGCCTGTTCGAAAATCACGCAGCCGAAGAACTCGGGCACTTCCAGCGTGTGTCTGACCGCATCAACCAGCTCGGCGGATCGCCCGATATGAACCCCGCCACGATGATGGAACGCGCCCACACTGAATACTTCGCTCCCGCCGACGATAGCGACCTGCAGGGCATGATCCGCGAGAACCTTGTCGCCGAACGCATCGTCATCGAGGCCTACACCGAAATCATCCGCTGGCTCGGCGACTCCGACATCACCTCGCGCCGGCTGATCGAGCACATCCTCAAAGAGGAAGAAGACCACGCGGACGAGCTCACCGACCTATTCGAGGGCTGAAGCGGGCGCGGCGGCCGAGACCCGGCCGCCGCGCGGTTCCTTGGCGCCTCAAGGCGCACGGCCGCCCGGTCAGCCGTTGTGTTCCCTAAACCAGCTCAAGATCAGGCTCCCCGCGCCCTGGTAGGGCACGCGCTCGGAGTTCGACAGGCAGCTCCATGTGCGGGGGCTGATCGTGTTCGGATCGGAGTAGTTTGGCTGCTTGCCCTTGGGGGGCATCTTCAGCAGGAGGCCGCCGGAGAGCTGGTACGCGCTCATGCCGACGCCGTGTGCGTACAGGTAACTGAGGTAATTCGGGACCGTCACCCACGCGCGCAGCCAGCAGGAGCCGGGGATCGGCTCGAAATTGGCGGTCGGCCCGGGCTCGTAGTTCGCGAACTCGCCCTCGACCACGGGCGCGATGTGAAGGTTGATCAGGTAGCCGAAGTCATAGAACCAGGATGCCCGGTTGTGCGGCCCGGCCGGATGGTGGATCGCGTACACGAACGGCTCCACACTCTGCGCCAGCTCGCCGCCGGAGCTGATCATTCCCGCGAACGAAACCGCGACGTTGGGACCCTCCACCCAGAACAGGTTCCTGGCGCCGCGGCCACGGACGTACGCCGCCAGGTTTTGCATCCCGATGTAAGGCGTTCCTGGCGTTCCGTTCCGCCACTGCGTCCAGTCCGCCT
>JASHOL010000164.1 GCA_030041135.1 Streptosporangiaceae bacterium
CCCGCGGTGCTGGCCTGGGAGGACCCGCCGAGACCGCCCGCGGTGGCGGAACTGCTGGGCGACATCGGACCGAGCCCGCGATGGCCATTCTCGGGGTGCTGGCCGTGGTCGCGCCTGTGCTGCTCCTGCCCGGCATGGCCTGGGGCCTGGCGGGCCGGATCCGCCCGGTGCAGTACCCGGCCGACTGGATGACGGCCAGGGCGATCATGGACAGTGATCGGCGGCCGGGCAGCGTGCTGATCCTCCCGTGGGCCGCCTACCGCCGGTACCCGTGGAACCACGGGGAGGCGGTCTACGACCCGTGGAACAAGCTGCTGTCCCGCGAGGTGATCTCCAATGACGGCTTGCAGGTCGGTACGCAGACGCTGAGCCAGGAGAGCCCCGCGTCGATCCGGCTGAACCGGATTGTCACCAGTGCCGGGCCGTTGACCTCCCAGCTGCGGGCCGCGGGGGTCGTATACGTCGTGGTCGACGCCGGCCCGCTGCTGCACGCACCGCGCCCGGCTCTCGCCGGCCAGGCCAGGCTGCCGGGTGCGCGGGTCATCCTGGACAGCCAGGACCTTGTCGTCTTCGAGTTGCCTGGACCCGGCTGAGCTGGCAGGCGACTGCGACCGCGAACTCCCCTCGTTCCCCGCAGGAGGCACTGCGCGGGCCAGGCACTCGCCCTCTAAAAGTGTCCTTTTCATGATTTAGATCGGTACTCGGCGGTAACATTCTGATGGCGGTGGCGCCTCAGGGCTTGACGCGGCGGGGGCCGCCGACGACACACTGTTGCACTAGAAAATGGGTCTATCTGGATCTTCGCCGGTTAGAGTGGCACACTTCTACCTGGCGTTGCGGAATCCGGCCCGATTGCGGCCGCGAAGGAGGATCTATCCCGATGTCGCGCCTCACGCTCCTCATTACCGCGGTGGTGGTCGGGGCGGTCCTCGCTGTGGGGGCCGCGTTCGCTACTTCCGCTCTGGTCAGTAGTGGTGTCACCCCGACGAACCAGTCGTCTTACAACTACGGCGGCTAGTGCGTTGACGCGGCGGCCGGCCCGGCAGGTCGAGCGGATCGTCGTGAAGGCGGGTGCTGTTCGCGGTGCCCGCCTACGCCGAGATGACGGCGTGTCCCGCTGCTCCGCGCGCCCGCGACGGCCGGCTGAGGTTCTAGCTAGAACCTGTTCTAATTTCCGCCGTGCGCCTGCAGGCCGAAGTAAACGAACGGATCGCTCCGGCCGCACGCGAAATGCGCCGTCCGTTACCGATCTGTGTCCGAGTTTCGCGTGACGGCCTACCGACTAGTCAGTATGATATGCCAATCTTGATTGAAGTGTCCTCTATCTGACATACCGCAGCCATCCCTTGGAGAGGTTCGATGCGCCGTACAGTCGGGGTTACCCTCACGGGGCTGGGAGCGTTCTTGCTGGTGCTCGCCCTGATGAGCTACTTCTTCCTCCCTGGCCAGGTCGTCTTGTTCCCGCTCAATGAGTACAGCGTGACCACGCTGACCGGGACCAACGTGACGTACTTCAGCACGGCGTCGATTTCCGAGGTCGACGGAGCGACGGTGCGGGCGGTCGCGACAACGCAGGGCAACGTCAGCTCCGGGACCGGATCGACCGCGATCTGGACCACGCAGACCGGCATCTTCGACATCACGCACGGCACCCCTGGTGCGCCGATCAGCTACCCCACGCAGACGCTGGCGTTCAACCGGAGGACCGGCGTGCTGGAGAACTGCTGCGGCGCGGAGGTCGGCACCAGCCATCCGCGCTTCTCCGGTCAGGGGGACGTCTGGCCGATCGGCACGCAGAAAAAGACCTACGACGTGTTCAACACCACGGTGATGGCGGCGACGCCGGCCAACTACACCGGCACCGCCACGGTCGATGGCATGAACACCTACGTCTTCGTTCAGCACATCAGCAGCCGGAAGTTCGGCACGCAGTCGCTGCCGGGATCGCTGGTCAACATGAGCCAGGCCGAGGTCACCCTGCCCGAGTACCTGACCGCGACGTACACCTACTACGTCGACCCCAGCAGCGGCGGTCCGGTGAAGCAGATCCAGACCTCCTCGGAGACGCTGGAGAACCCGAGCACCGGGGCGGACGTGCTGACGTTGTTCAGCGGCACGCTCACCACCACGCCGGCGTCCGTGCGGTCGGCCGTCAACACCGCGAGTTCCTACGACACCGAGATCTCGATCGTGCAGTCGATCGGACCTCTCGTCGGAGGGCTGGTCGCGATCGTCTTGCTGGTCGTGGGCGTCCTGCTGCTGGTCAGCAGCGAGGGCCGGGATGACTACGAGTACGAGGACGACGACGCGGAGGTGGGCGCAGAGGCCTGAGCAAGCGCGGCGCTGACCACTCACGTAGGCCGGGCGGGACCTGGAGTGCATCGGGGTCCCGACCCGGCCTCGTCCATTCGGCCAGCCGGCGTCCGTTCGCCCAGCCGGCGTCCGTCCGCCCAGCCGGCGCAAGGTTCCCCGGCGGCGGTTGCCGACAGCATGAAACACGTTCTAATTTTGAATAGCGGCGGCCCCGTGGCAATGCCGTGGGATCTGGCCGGGGTGGCGGCTCCCAGTGGATACGACCGGAGGTGGCGGTGAGTTCGAGGGGTTTCTGGCGTCGGGCGCAGGACGACCCGGGGTGGACGGCGGTCGTGGAGCCCGACGGTACCGAGCACTCCGCGGGCGACCTGCTTGGCCGCGTCAATCAGCTGACCCATGCGCTGCGGGCTCGCGGCCTCAAGCCAGGAGACGGCATAGCTTCGCTGCTGCCCAACGGGGTCGCGCCGGTCGAGCTGTACCTGGCCGCGCTTCAGGCCGGCTGGTACCTGACGCCGATCAACTGGCACTTCACCGCTCCGGAGGCGGCCTACATCCTGGCCGACTGCGGGGCCAAGGCCTTCTTCGTGCACGAGCGGTTCACCGGCCTCGGCGTGACCGCAGCCGACCAGGCCGGCATTCCGGCCGACGCGCGGTTCAGCTACGGCGAGGTGCCTGGCTTCACCCCGGTCGAGCAGCTGCGGGCGGGCCAGCCGGGCACGCTGCCAGAAGATCGCACCGCGGGCGCCACCATGCACTACACCTCGGGCACGACCGGCCGGCCCAAGGGAGTCCGCCGGGCGCTGTCCGGCATGGATCCGGACGAGGCCATGGAGCTGGCCTCGTTCCTGCTGCAGTTCTTCGGCGTCACCGCGGGCCAGCCGAATGCGCACCTGCTCACTTCGCCGAACTACCACACCGCGGTGACGGTGTTCGGCGGTGGCGCGCTGCACATGGGTCACACGCTCGTGTGCATGGACGGCTGGAGCTCCGAGACTGCGCTCGAGCTCGTCCAGCGGCACCGGTGCACCAACTCGCACATGGTCCCGACTCAGTTCAAGCGGATGCTGTCCTTGCCGGACGAGGTCAAGGCCAAGTATGACCTGTCCTCGATGCGCTGGCTCATCCACGCGGCCGCCCCGTGCCCGATCGGGATCAAGGAGCAGATGCTCGAGTGGTGGGGCGATTGCGTCTGGGAGTACTACGCGGCCACCGAGGGAGGCGGGACGATCGCATCCCCCGAGGCCTGGCGGGCGCACCCCGGCACGGTCGGTAACGCCTGGCCGATCAGCGAGCTGCTCATCGCCGACGAGGACGGTAACCCTCAGCCAGCCGGCCGGCACGGCACGATCTACATGAAGATGGGCCTCGCGGAGTTCGAGTATTACGGGGACGAGGAGAAGACGAAGGCGAACCGGATGCGCGGATTCTTCACCGTCGGGGACATCGGGTACCTGGACGAGGAAGGCTTCCTCTTCCTCTGCGACCGCAAGTCGGACATGATCATCTCCGGCGGGGCGAACATCTACCCGGCCGAGATCGAGGCGGAGATCATCATGAACCCGAAGGTCGCGGACGTGGCCGTCTTCGGCATTCCTGACGAGGACTGGGGTGAGCAGATCAAGGCCGTCGTGCAGCCTGCGGCGGGGGTGGAGCCTGGCGACGAGCTGGCGACGGAGATCCTGACCGGGCTCGAAGGGCGGCTGGCGAAGATGAAGTGGCCCAAGTCAATCGACTTCACCGCCGAGTTGCCGCGCGACCCGAGCGGGAAGCTGCTGAAGCGTCGGCTGCGCGACCCGTACTGGGCCGATCAGGGCGCCAAGATCTGACCCGTCGGGCGGGCTGGCCGACGGTGGTGTGAGCCGGGCAAGAGGCCGGACGGCCACCGCTACTTCGCAGGAATCATTAGAATCATGGGCCATTGTCCGGTATAAATTACCGGTCAGTACCTTACTGGGACCTCGCCACGCGACGCCACGCGAAGCAACGCGACGCGACGCCGCGCGAGGCTGGAGCGTGATCGATGAGTCGCGACTGGGCCAGCTCGCACGGCGGTAACAAAGCCTGGACCAAGATGCCGGTGATTGCTCCGGAACGAGGCATAAATCTTGATTCGCCTGAGTACTGTCAGTAGGCTCGTCTGTGCGCTCGGTGCGAACAGTCCAGTACGAGCGGCAGATTGGCTGGTGGGCGCGTTGACGCTACGTGACAAGGCCTGCCTGCAGTGACGATAGAGCCGCATCGCGACACCCTGCCGGCCACCAGGCACCCCCATGCCGATGAGCCGATGACGTGGCCCGAGTTCTCGGCCAGGGTGCTGCGCGGGAACGGCATCTCCCTGGCTGCCTACGTCCTGATAGCGGCGCAGCTCGTGTGGAAGGCGTGCGTGCTGCGCCACTTCTACTTCTGGCAGGACGACTTCACCTACTTTGACCGCGCAGCCCACATGGGTTTCACCTGGAATTACCTGATGTTCGTGCAGAGCGGGCACCTTGATCCGGGCCCGTTCGCGCTGGCCTGGGTGATGGCCAGGGTCTCTGAGTACAACTGGACCCTCGTCTCCGTGGTGCTGCTGGCGATCTTGCTGGCTAGTTGCCTGGCCCTGCTCAGGTTGCTGCGCACGCTGTTCGGGAATCGCCCGGCGATCCTCATACCGCTGCTCATCTACCTGCTGTGCCCGCTCACCATTCCCGACCTGGTTTGGTGGTCCAATGGCATCGAGGGCGTCACCTTTATGCTTGCGGCCTTCATGGCCCTCGACGCTCACGTCCGCTATCTGCGGACCGGAAACCTCAGGCAGATGGTCGCGACGGCCGCGTGGCTCCTGGTCAGCATGCTGTTCTCCGACAAAGGGCTGTTGCTGCCCTTGTTCGTCTTCGGGGTGACCGCGGCCTATTTCGTCGAGGGATCATGGCTCAAGGCGGCGCTCCGGTCGGTCGCCAGGTACTGGAAGGCGTGGGTCGTGTACGGCGGGCTGCTGGCCGCCTACGCCGTGCTGTTCGCGATACGGCTGTCGTCTCGCGGTGCGCTGCCGACCAAGGTCGGCACCCCGCACGGCGTCGGCACGTTCATGTACGACCTGTTCGCAGACAGCTTTGTGCCCGGCGCCTTCGGCGGTCCCTGGCGGTGGTTCGGCAACGGCATCGACGCGTTCGCCACTCCTCCAGCGGCGCTCATGCGGCTGGCGCTGCTGGCGGCCGCCGCGGTCGTCCTCGTCACCATCTGGTACCGCAGGTATGCGTGGCGGGCCTGGGTGTTGCTGGCGCTGTGGCTGCTCGGCGCCGACATGGCGCCCATCATCATCGGCCGCACGGACCTGCTGGATCCCGCCCTGACGGCATTTCTCGGCCTGGACACCCACTATGTCGCGGATGCGGTGCCGATCTTCGTCATCTGCCTGGGCCTGGCCATCTGGCCCGTCGCCGGGCGGCCTGATTACTACGTAAGACACCAGCGACCAGTGCGCGGGCAGGTTGCCCCGATGATGACGGGCTTCGTGCTCGCCGCGTTCGTGTTCGGCTCTATTTATTCGGTCCAGACGTACGTCGGCTCGACCACGAGCGCGCCGGGCCGGTCATTCATCGCCACCGCGGAGGAGGCGGTCGCCAGCGTGCCTGCCGGCACGACCGTCCTCGATCAGCTTGCCCCGCCGAGCGTGATGGCCTCGCTGTTGCTCGGGCAGGGTGGCTACGAGAGCCAGGTCATCGGGAGCATGGCGGTCGGGAAGATCCACTGGGTTCGCGAGCCCGACGGCGTTATCCCGAACCTCAAGGTGTTCACGACGGACGGAAGGCTGTGGCCGGCCGCGGTGGTCGGCGTCTACAGCAAGCCGCTGCCACGCAAGGCTGTCTGCTGGCCGTCCGTAGGCGGCACCATCACGGTGCCGCTCGACAGCACGGCTACCGTCACCAACGGGCCATGGACGCTGCGAATGTCGTACATCGCATCTGCGGGCCAGGGCGTCTCGGTGTTTTTCGGCGGGCGCTCGGCCCAGCTTTACCTCAGGGGCGGCGAAAATACCGCGTACCTGCCAGTCGAGGGAAGCGGTAGCCAAGTCATCGTGACGAGCACCGGCCCGGGAGCCTTGTGCGTCGGCAATATCGCCGTGGGAGGCCTGTTCCAGAACAAATCCGACATCCCGATCCCAGCAGTCCCGGCGCCGGGATGAGGTCATCGGCCGGGTGCCGGACGGCGGCGGGGAACTTCCGGCAGCCTGGGCGCGGCTCGGGCAATAGCTGCTTGAACTGTGAACCATGACAGATAGGAACAGCTGGACCAGACTCACCCGTCTGGTGGCAAGCCCGCGGGTCCGGGCGGGCCTGCTCCTGCTCGTCCTCGGGTTCTGCGGTTACGGCCTCTACGCGGAGTGGCCGCAGATGCAGGTCGCCCTGGGCCGCCTCCACTGGTACTCGGTGGCGGCGTCCGCTCTGGCGGCGATGGCCGGCGGCTTCTGCATGATGCTCGCCTGGCGGACGATCTTGGCCGATCTTGGTTCCAGGCTTCCGCTGCCGGCCGCGATGAGGGTGAATTTCCTGGGTCAGCTGGCGAAATACGTGCCCGGGGCGGTGTGGTCGGTCGCGGCGATGGTCGAGCTCGGGCACGACAACGCCGTGCCACGCCGACGCGGCGGGGCCTCGATAGTCATCGGGCTGGCCGTCAGCGTCGCGGTGGGCCTTGCCATCGCGGCGCTGGCGCTCCCGCTGGCTTCGTCGGCGGCGGCCCGCCACTACCGCTGGGTGCTGATATTCATACCCGTGATCGCGCTCTGCCTGTACCCGCCCATCCTCGGCAGGCTCGTGGACCGTGCCCTCACGCTGGCAAGGATGCAGCCACTTGAGCGCAGGCCAAGCGCGCGCGGCCTGGTCGCGGCGGTCGGCTGGACGGCTCTGGGCTGGCTATTCCTCGGGCTGCAGATATGGGTCGTGATCGCGGACGTTAGCCCGGGCGCCCCGCATCCGTTCCTGCTCGCGGTCGGTGCGTACGCGCTTGCCTACTCGGCCGGGCTGCTGCTGGTCGTTTTCCCCAGCGGGATCGGCCCGCGCGACCTCATTCTGCTGGCGACGCTCGGTGCCGTAATGCCGCATGGCGCAGCGGTCGCCATCACGCTCGTGGCCAGGGTCGCGACAACGGCCTCCGACCTGGCCTGGGGCGCGGTAGCACTTGCGATTGGCCGGCTAGCTCGCGCCCCTGTGCGCCGGGCGGGCGGAAAGCACAGGAAGCCGGCCCGCGAGCGGGCGGCGGCAGGCGCCGGCCGGACCGAGCCGAGCGCAGGCACTGGCCCGGTGACCGCGGCGCGGTCGTAACGATCGCCAGTCCGTTTGGTCTAGGCAGTGCCCTCGGGCACGGCGACCTTGGCCAGGACGTCGATGAGCCTGGTGGTCGTGGCCGGATCCGGCGGCTGGCCGTAGGTCATCGCGAACACGTGCCGGCGGGCACCAGGCAGTTCCGCGGCGGCAATTCCGGGGTGCTTGGCGGCCCGCAGGCAGAGGCCGGGCAGGGTGGTAACGCCGAGCCCGGCGGCGACCAGTGCCTGCACCGCGACGTAGTCGTCGGTGGTGAACGCGATCTTCGGCGTGAACCCGGCCAGTTCGCACTGCCTGATCAGGTAGCTGCGGCACCGCTCACAGCCGGCGATCCACCGGCTGTCGGCGTACGCGGCCAGGTCAGGCTCGTGCCCGTTGGCCCTGGTCACCAGGTGGATCGGCTCATCCAGCAGCAGCCGGCCCCTGGTTCCCTCGTCGGCCGGAACCGGGGGAGCCGGGTCGAGTTCCTGCTGGTAATGGCGGAATACCAGGGCCACGTCCACGTAGCCGGCCCGCAGCATCCGCAGCGCCTCAGGCGGCTCGGCCTCGGTCAGCATGAGGTCGATGCCTGGCTGCTCCGATTCCAGCCACGCGGCCGCGGCGGGCACCAGGGTGCCGAGGGCGGAAGGGAAGGCCGCGAGCCTGACCCTTCCCTCGCGCAGGCCGACGTGCGCGGCGAGTTCGGACTCGGCGGCATCCAGCCGGCCGATGATCTCCTCCGCCCGCTCGGCCAGCAACTGGCCCGCCTCGGTCAGCCGTACTCCCCGCCCGACTCGCTCCAGCAGCCGGGCCCCGGTCTCGGCCTCGAGCCGGGCGATGTGATGACTGATCGACGGCTGGGCATAGTTCAGCGCGCGCGCCGCAGCGGTCACCGAACCGTGCCGCGCGACCGCGACCAGCACGCGAAGCCTGGTCACGTCCAGCATCTACCAACTATAGATCCGCTCGAACTACTGCCCGCGATCCATCGACAGGCACGGGACGACCGAGAAATTCGCTGGGAACGAGGGGGGTACGCGCAGACTGCCGGATTCAGGACCGGGGTCGTCCGAGCGAGCATACGACCCCCGGTTGCGCTGCCCCCGGCCTGGCGGCGCCAGGTGCGCTGCGAACTACTACATTATGGCCACGTGAGCCCGCAACGCCTGACCTGGCGCCCGGCCCCCGGCTGGCCGCAAGCCCCGCCAGGGTGGACACCCCCGCCCGGCTGGGTACCGCCCCCTGACTGGCCGCCGGCCCCCGCGGACTGGGTCTTCTGGGCGCCGCCTGAACCTGCTGCCCCGGTCAGGCCCGCCGAGCTGACCAGAAGCGGCCTGGTGACCGAGACCAGGTTGGTCATGATCGCCGGCCTGTTCCCGTGGATCGTGAGCGCGGTCGTCATCATCGGCGCGCACGTTGCCACGGGCAAGCAGCTAAGCCAGCTACCTACGTACACGCCCGGCCAGCCCGTGCTCAACACCATCCTCGGCCTGCTCAGCTACATGCCGGTGGCGGCCGTCGTGCCGCTGGCCCTGCTGCTGCTGGCCCGCACCGGCCAGCGCCCCGCCGATCTCGGCCTCACCAAGGTGGGCCCGCTCGATCTCCCGGTCGCTATCGGGATCGCGGCGGCCGCATTCGGCTGTGAGCTGGTGCTGGCGATCGTGCTGGCCCCGATCGATCACTCGCGGCTGGTGAACACGGCAGGCACGCTGCACGTGCCGACCTACTACCTGATCTTCGGGATAAGCCAGTCGCTGTTTACCGCCGTGGCAGAGGAGGTGATCGTCAACGGCTACCTCATTACCCGCCTCGACCAGCTCGGCTGGTCTCCCGCTAAGGCGTTCTGGCTCAGCCTGGCCCTGCGCACCAGCTACCACGTCTACTACGGCATCGCGGTGATATTCACCGTGCCGTTCGGCTGGCTCGTCACCCGGTCGTTCCAGAAGCACCGAAAGCTTGCCCGGCCGATCCTGGCCCATTTCCTCTTCGACGCGTCGACCTTCACGATCGCGATCCTGCTGGCCGGACATCACTAGCCCGGCGCTACGGAGCGGCCGGGCCGCGGCCCTCAAGCAGCGGGGAAGCCGGTTCCCTGGCGGGCCTGGCCGGATCCGCGGCGGTCCGCCGGCGACGCCAGGCAATTCCCGAGAGCACCTCGAGAATCACCCGATTGGCGAGGAAGGCAGTAACCTCGGCGTGGTCAAAGGGCGGCGCGACCTCCACGACATCCATGCCGACCAGGGGCAGTTCCATCGCGATCCGGCGCACGGCGTCCAGTAGCTGCCGGCCGGTGAAGCCGCCGGGTTCCGGGGTCCCTGTGCCAGGCGCCATGCCAGGATCGACCACGTCGACGTCGACTGAGAGGAACACGCCATCGCATTCGTCGGTGGCGACCTCGAACGCTTCGGTCAGGCAGTCGTCCAGCCCTCTGGCGACGATCTCTGTCATCTCGAAACTGCGCATGCGCTGCTGCGCCATCCAGGCCAGCGTCTTCGGCTCAGGCCAGTAGCCGCGCAGCCCGACCTGAAGGAACCGGTCGCCACGCACGGCCCCTGACTCGATCAGCCTGCGCATCGGGGTGCCGTGCCCGTACAGTGAGCCGAACTGGGTGTCGCCGGTGTCGGCGTGCGCGTCGAAATGGATCATCGAGATCCGGCCCCAGCCGACGTGCCTCGCGACCCCGCTCGCGTCAGGGAGCGCGATGGTATGGTCGCCGCCCAGGATCACCGGCAGGGCACCGCCGTGGCAGGCGCGGTGCACGGCCTCCTCGAGCCTGCGCAGGGACTGCTCTGTGTCTCCGGACAACATCTCGACGTCGCCGGCGTCAGCGACCTTCAGTTCCAGCAGCGGGTCCACGCCCAGGGCCAGGTGCGGTCGGGAGCCGTCATGTGGCAGGTAGTCGGTGAACCTGATGGCCTGCGGGCCGAATCTGGCACCAGGCCGGTGCGACGTGCCTCCGTCGAACGGCGCCCCGATGATCATGATGTCCGTGCCGGCCCACGACGCGGGATCGGCCAGGTCGGCCCGCTCCACGCCCAGGAAAGTCGCATCCGGGCCGTACATCCCCCCGAGTCTGGTCATCAGGTGTCCTCCCGATCGGCTCCAAGCCGGGCTACCAGGTATGCGACTCTACTGCGCGGGCCGGCGCGGTGCCTCTTGCGCGCCGTGCGGCGCTGTGCCTTCTTATGCGCCGTGCGGCGCGGGCCAGGGTGAAGCCAGCCGGCCGAGCACTGAGCGAACGAGAGGTGGCCAGCCGGGGAAGTCTTCGGGCGACGCGCGCAGGGCGTCAGGGCAGCGACCAGGACGGCTGCGCCGGTATGAGATCGTGCGAGGGAGAACGAGCCATCGGGATGGGAGTGACAGGTTGACGCAGATTGCCGGGAACGCCGAGCGGCGCGCACGGGAGCTGGCGCTGGCGCAAGGGCGTCGAATTGCCGTGCCTGGCCTGTTCAACCTCCGCGATCTGGGCGGATACCCGATGGCGCGCGGCGAGGTTCCCTGGCGCAGGCTGTACCGCTCCGACGCGCCGCACCAGCTAGACGCCCAGGGCGTTGGCGCCCTGAGCCAGCTCCGCCTGCGGACGATCGTCGACCTCCGCACCGATATCGAGGCCGAGATGGCCCCGAGCCCTCTCGATCGTCTTGACGCGAGGCACGCGCACGTTTCCATCCTTGGCGGCGACCTGGAGCGGCTGCCGCTGCAGCTTGATGCCGTCTACGCGCACATTGTCCACAAGTGCGGGGTCGCGGTCGCCGATGCGATCAGGCCGCTGTGCACAGCCGGGGCGTTTCCGGCCCTCGTGCATTGCAGCGCGGGGAAGGACCGGACCGGGATCGTGGTCGCCATGGTCCTGGCCGTGCTTGGCGTGCCCGACGAGTTCATCGCCGCCGACTACGCCCTGAGCGCCAGCTACCTGGACCCGCAGCGGACTGCGGCGATCGGGCAACTCCGGGCGAACACCGGGCTCGGCGACAACCTGACCGAGGAGCTGATCCTCAGCCCGCCTCAGCTGATCATGGATGTGCTGGCGTCGGCCAGGACGGTCGACGGGTCGGTAGATGGCTACCTGCTCGCTCATGGCCTGTGCGAGGCCGACCTGGGCGCGCTGCGCGCGGCACTGGCCGGATAGCCACATGATGGGTCCCACGATGCCGGTCGATGAGCTGGACAAGCGGATAGTCGCGGCCCTCGTCGAGGACGCTAGGGCCACCTACGCTGAGGTGGGCGCGCGGGTTGGGCTGTCGGCTCCGGCAGTCAAACGGCGGGTGGACCGGCTGCTCGCCGCTGGCGCTATCACCGGCTTCTCGGCGCAGGTGGACCCGCTGGCGCTGGGCTGGACGACCGAGGCGTACGTCGAGTTGTTCTGCCGTGGCCGCACCTCGCCCGCCGACATCGCCTCGGCGGTGGCGAAGTATCCGGAGGTCACCGACGCGTGCACGGTCACCGGCGATGCGGATGCCCTGCTGCACATCCGGGCGTCGGACGTCCGCCACTTCGAGCAGGTGGTGGAGCGCATCGGGGCGGAGCCGTTCGTCGTTCGTACCCGGAGCGTCATCGTGCTCTCGCGGCTGGTTAACCGGCATAATCTGCTCGCCCCCGACGCTGGCAACTGACTCGCCAGGCGCGGCGACGGGCAGCGGGCGTTTTACCCCCCGTGCGTGGATGTCGGATGGAGTGTCTTTTTTGGGGTTTGCGGGGAACTAGGGGTTGCCTGCCTTGAGCTTCGGCTAAAGTGACCGCCATGACCGAGCGTTACGAAAATCCTGCGACCCGCCCAGGTCGGCCGATGAACACGGGCGAGTTCCGGGCGACGCCGGACGTCTCGGCCAGCACGGCGCAGTTCCGGGCGTTCGCCGAGCGTGAGGCTGAGCCCGGTAAGCCCTGGGACATGGGCGCCTCGGGCCGGAGCGTGGCCAAGATGGCCATCATCGTCGTGATCGTCGCCGTGGTGCTGGCAGCCGTCGCACTCGCGGTACTCGCCTGAGCTGGGATCTGCCGGGCACGACCCATGACCTGCCGGGGTGACGGAAGGGCCAGCCCGGCGCGCCGCCATTCCGCATGCTTGTATTGGCAGTCATGAGCTGCCGGGCCTGGTACTCCGATGGCCGCTGAGGCTAAGAGCGGCAAGTTGCCGGAGGAGGAACGACACCGGCTGACCGCCCTTGAGGGCCTCGCGGCGCTCTCGCTGGATGCGCTGTCGTCGGTCGCCTACGGGCCGCAGGCCATCCTCATCGTGCTGGCGACAGCCGGCGCGATGGCGCTCCACTACACCCTGCCGGTCACGCTGGCGATAGTGCTGCTGCTGGCCGTGCTAGTGACTTCCTACCGCCAGGTCATCGAGGCGTTCCCCACTGGCGGCGGTGCCTACGCTGTATCCAAAGCGCACCTAGGGGTCCGGCCGAGCCTGGTCGCGGCAGCGTCTCTCGTCGTCGATTACATCCTCAACGCGGCAGTCGGGGTGTCGGCCGGTGTGGAGGCGCTGACGTCTGCGTACCCAGCGCTTTACCCAGATCGGGTGTACCTGTGCCTGGCGGTGCTCGGCTTTATCACTGCGGCCAACTTGTGGGGTGTCGCGGAGTCAGCGCGGCTGTTCATCGCCCCGACGCTTATTTTCATCGCCGGTATCTTCGCGGTGATCGTCGGCGGCCTGCTGCGATCGCACCCGCTCCCGTTTCCGCAGGGGTCGGTCTCATCCGTGCCGGTGACCGTGGGTATCTTGCTGCTGCTCAGGGCCTTCGCGTCCGGCTGCTCGGCGCTGACCGGAGTTGAGGCGATCGCGAACGCAGTGCCTGAGTTCAGGCAGCCGCGGGCGCGGCGCGCCCAGCACACCGAGGTAGGCCTCGGCGTGATCCTTGGCCTGATGCTGATCGGCATCGCCGTTCTGGCGCAGAAGTACCATACCTATCCGTCGTCGACTACTACCTCGCTCGCCCAGCTCACTCAGGCTTCGCTCGGGCACAACTTCTTCTTCTATGCGATCCAGCTGGTCACGACCGTGCTGCTCGCACTGGCCGCCAACACCTCATTCGGGGGACTGCCGGTGCTGGCGTCGCTGCTGGCTACCGACAACTTCCTGCCGCACCTGTTCTTCCTGCGGGCGCAGCGTCAGGTGCACAGGTATGGCGTCGTGGTGCTCGCGGTGGTGGCCGCAGTCCTGCTCGTGGTGTCGAAGGGCAACACCCAGGCATTGATACCGGTGTTCGCGATCGGGGTCTTTGTCGGGTTCACCCTTTCGCAAGCCGGGATGGTGCGCCACTGGCGAGCCAATCGCCAGCCCGGCTGGGAGGGCCGGGCCGTGATCAACGGCGTCGGGGCCCTCTTCACCCTGGCCGCGCTCGCGGTCGAGCTGATCAGTAAGTTCACCGAGGGAGCCTGGCTGATCGTCATCGTCGTGCCGCTGCTCGTGCTGATGTTCAGCCGCGTCCATGTCGCCTACGCGCGTATCGGCACCGCGCTGCAAATCGGCCGTCAGCCACCGCCGCCGCGACCCCGAAGTTCGCTCGTGGTCGTCCCGGTCGGCAGCGTGTCCCGGCTGACCGCGGAGGCGATCTCGGCGGCGCTGTCGCTCGGCGATGAGGTCGTCGCGGTTACGGTCTGCTATGCCGAGCCAGAGGACACCACGGCGGATGCGCATCTCCGCGAGCAGTGGGAGGCATGGCACCCGAACGTCCCGCTGATCACGTTGCACAGCAGCCGGCGTGCGCTCGGGCCGCCGGTGGTCAACTTCCTGCGCGAGCTTGAGCAGGCAGCCTCTTACGACCAGCTCGTCGTGCTCATTCCCGAGGTGCAGCCGGCCCATCCGTGGCAGCGGGTCCTGCATAACCAGCGGGGATTCGTGCTTGAGCAGGCCATCCAGCACGGCACCAGGAACGTGGTCATTTGCCGGCTGCGGTACCAGCTCGCGACGATGACCACGCTCCCGGAGGATGAGGGCGCCATCGGCCCCGGCTGACGCCGTGGGCGGCGTCTCGTGCTGGCCGGCCAGGTCGGCTAGAACCCGGCGCCTGCTGTCGTCCGAATGCAGGCAGCTCCGCTACGCGTGATCTGGGTCGGGCTGGTAACGATATCCCATTCCCGGCTCGGTCAGCAGCCACCGCGGCCGGGCCGGGTCCGGCTCCAGCTTGCGCCGCAGCTGGGCCATGTACAGCCGGAGATTGCCGGTTGCGTCGGCATACCCGGGTCCCCACACATCGGACAGCAATTGCTGCTGGCTCAGGAGCTTGCCTGGGTTGCGCAGCAGGACCTCAAGCAGGTGCCACTCGGTCGGCGTCAGCCTGATGTCGGCCGAGCCGGCGTCGTCGGCGTGGATGACGCGCTTGGCCGCCAGGTCGACGACCAGGTCACCGAGCCTGACTTGCGGGGTGTCACCATCGACGCTGGCCCGCCTGCTGACGGCGCGCATCCGGGCCAGGAGCTCGTCCATGCCGAACGGCTTGGTCACGTAGTCGTCGGCGCCGGCATCAAGCGCCTCGACCTTGTCGGTGCTGTCGGCTCGCCCGGACAGCACGATGATGGGCGCATCGGTCCAGCCGCGCAGGCCGTGGATGACCTCAACGCCATCCATGTCAGGCAAGCCCAGGTCGAGGATGACGAGGTCCGGCGGATGCTTGGCGGCCAGTTCCAGCGCCTCACCGGCCGATCCGGCCGTGTGCACGTCGTACTGGCGGACACGCAGGTTGATCCGCAACGCCCGCACGATCTGGGGCTCGTCATCGATGACCAGGATGTCGGTCACGGCGCCACGCTGGCATGGGGCGCCGACGCCCTACGGGGAGTCGGTGTCGGCTGTGCCACACCAACTCCCGGCAGCGCGGACACCCGCGGGGGTTTGCGGGGGTCGTCCCCCGCAGCCAGCACCCGCGGGGGTTTGCGGGGGTCGTCCCCCGCAGCCAGCACCGTCGGGGACTTATGTCGCGTTTGCCAGATCAACTCATGTCTCCGGTGCCGAGGTACGACTCGCTCTCGTGCCCATCGGCCGGGGCGCCCGCCGGGCCTGGCGCGGCCGGCAGCGACAGCGTCATCGTCAGGCCGCCGCCCGGCGTCTCGTCAGGTTCTAGCGAGCCGCCCATCGCCTCGGTCAACCCGCGGGACAGGGCCAGGCCCAGCCCCACGCCGGTGGTGTTGTCGGTGTCGCCGAGCCGCTGGAACGGCACGAACATCTGGTGGCGGTGCTCGGTTGGGATGCCGGGGCCGCGGTCGATGATCCGCAACTCTACCCGGTCGTGCAGGCTGCTCCCGGTCAGTGTGGGTGGCGAGCCGGCCGGCGAGTACCTGAGCGCGTTAGCGGTCAGGTTGGCGATGACCCGCTCCAGGATGCCGGGGTCAACCGCCACCTCGGGCAGATCGTCGGGAATGTCGACCTTGACGGCTCGGGCGGCCGGACCGAGGTCATCCAGTGACCTGGCGACGATCTCGGACAGGTCGGCGGGCCGGGGGAACAGGGCCAGCGCGCCGGCCTGCAGCCTGCTCATGTCCAGCAGGTTGTCGACCAGGCGGGACAGCTTGTCGAGCGACTCATCCGCCGTGGCCAGCAACTCGTCGTGATCTTCGGCATCCCACTCGATGTCGTTGCTGCGCAGGCTGGTAACAGCGGCCTTGGCCGAGGCAAGCGGCGTGCGCAGGTCATGGCTCACGGCGGCGAGCAGCGCGGTGCGCATGCGGTCGGCTTCGGCTATCGGCCGTGCCGCCTCGGCCGCAGCGGTCAGCCGGCCCTGCTCCAGGGCGGCGGCCGCGTAGGCCGCGAATGCGCCAAGGACGCGCCGGTCGGTGGCGGGCAGAGTGCGGCCGCGCAGCGCGAGCACAAGCGTGTCGCTGATGGGGATCTCCACGTCCGCCTGGTCAGGTCGCAGGCACGGCAGGTCACCTGACACGCCGACCGCGGTCCACCGCCCGCCGGGTCCGGTCCTGGGAAGACGTCCGCCGGCCTGGCCGTCGCCTGCCACGACGTGCGCCGCCCCGTTGCCCGTCACCGGTTGATCGGGCTCGCGCTGCTCTAGGAGCGTGACCGAGTCCATCCCGAATGCCTCGCGGACCCGGTCAAGTACGGCCGACAGTGCCCGCTCGCCGCGCAGCACGCTGCCCGCTGTCGTGGCCAGCAACTCGGACTCGGCTCCGGCCCGCGCGGCCTGCCGGTTCCGGCGCGCCGCCGTGTCGACCACCTTGCTGACCGACAGGCCGACGGCAACGAAGATGATTAGCGCGAGGGCGTTGTTCGGGTCGTTGATCGTGAACTTGTGCACCGGCGGCGTGAAGTAGTAGTTCAGCAGGACCGAGCCGGCCACGGCCGCAATCAGGGCGGGCAGGAACCCGCCGACCAGGGCCACGGCGACGACCCCGACCAGGAATACCAGCACGTTGCTGGTCAGGTTCAGGTGGCCGCGCAGGTTCGCGAGTATCAGGGTCATCAGCGGCGTGAGCCCGACCGCGAGCACGTACCCGGCCAGCTTGCGCCCTCGCGGGAGGCCGCCGCGCTGAGCCGAGGGCAGGCCGCGGCCGCGGCCCACGTACGAGTGCGTGACCATGTGCACGTCGATATCGCCGGACGCGCGCATGGTGCGGGCGCTGACGCCGGGCCCGGTCAGCAGCGAGGAAAGCCAGCTCCGCCGGCTGACACCCAGCACCAGCTGAGTGGCATTCTCGGCCCTGGCGAACGTGAGCAGGGCCTCCGGCACGTTGTCGCCGACGACCTGGTGGTAGGTACCTCCGAGCGACTCGGTCAGCCGGCGCTGGTTAGCGAGCGTGCCAGGGCTAGCCGCGGTCAGGCCGTCTGAGGTGCTGACGTGCACCGCGAGCAGGTCACCGCCGGCCGAACGGGCCGCGATCCTGGCGGCTCGCCGGATCAGCGTGTCGCCTTCCGGACCACCAGTCAGCGCGACAACCACTCGTTCCCTTGCCTCCCACGTTGTCCGGATATCGTGAGCTTCGCGGTATCGCTGCAGACCCTCGTCGACCTTGTCGGCCAGCCAGAGCAGGGCGAGTTCGCGGAGCGCTGACAGGTTGCCGATGCGGAAGTAGTTGGTGAGCGCCGCGTCGATCTTCTCGGCCTTGTAGATGTTGCCGTGGGCCATCCGGCGGCGCAGCGCCTCCGGCGTCATGTCGACGAGCTCGACCTGGTCGGCGGCGCGGACCACGGCGTCGGGCACGGTCTCCCGCTGGGGCACGCCCGTGATCTTCTCGACGACGTCGTTGAGCGACTCGAGGTGCTGGATATTGACGTTGGAGATCACGTCGATCCCGGCGTCGAGTAGCTCGTTGACGTCTTGCCAGCGCTTCTCGTTCCGCGAACCAGGCACGTTCGTGTGGGCGAACTCGTCCACCAGGGCGACGTCGGGGTGGCGGTCAAGCACGGCATCGAGGTCCATCTCCTCGAAGGACGTGCTCCGGTAGGCCAACTCGGTCCGCGGGACGATCTCGAGGTCGCCGATCTGCTCGGCCGTGTGCGGCCGGCCGTGGGTCTCGACGAACGCGACGACCACGTCGGTGCCGCGCTCACGGCGGCGGTGACCCTCGTTCAGCATCGCGAACGTCTTGCCTACGCCAGCGGCGCAGCCGAGGTAGATTCGCAGCTGGCCGCGGCTGCCGGGCACGCGAGGTGAGAGGTAGTCAGCGAGACCCTCGTTACCCATGACAATTCCCTGCTCAAGTGGTGCTGTGGGGGCAGCAAGCTGCTCACCTGGGACAAACGCCCCGTCGTGCCCCAGGCTAAGCCGCCTGCCAAGCCTAGGGCCACGCCAGGGTAGAGAGACCACCCTCCTCACGGCTGGAAGCGGTAACCCATGCCGGGCTCGGTCAGCAGGTGGCGCGGCCTCGGAGGGTCGTCTTCCAGTTTGCGCCGCAGGCGGGCCATGTGAAACCGCAGGTAGTGGGTGCTGTTCTCGGCGCCGGGACCCCAGAGCTCGGCCAGCAGCCGGGAGGAGAGCACGAGCTGGCCGGGCGAGCGCAGCAGCGCCTCGAGCAGGCGCCACTCGGTCCTGGTGAGCCGGACGGGCTCGGGGTCGCTGCCGTCGGCGTCCTGCCTCACCACCGTGCGGGCCGCCAGGTCGACCGTGCACTGGCCGATCCGCACCAGCTGGCGGGTGGAGGGCTGGGCGTCGCGCCTCAGCAGCGCTCGCAGCCTGGCTACCAGCTCCTCCATCGAGAACGGCTTGGTGACGTAGTCGTCCGCCCCGGCGTCCAGCGCGCCGATCTTGTCGCCAGACTCGGCCCGGCCGGACAGGACGATCACGGGCACCGCGGTCCAGGTCCTGAGCTCCCTGATCACGTCGGTGCCGTCCAGGTCCGGCAGGCCCAGGTCGAGCAGCACGGCGTCCGGGGGACGCCGTGCCGCCTCGACCAGGGCTTCCTGGCCGGCGCGCGAGGTACTCACCTCATAGCCACGGGCGCGCAGGTTGATCTGCAACGCTCGCAGCAAGGCCGGCTCATCCTCTACGACGAGGACGCGCCCGCCATCAGACCGGGTACTTCTCATCGAGGGCGATATTCAGCTGCAGGACGTTGACCACCGGCTGGCCCAGGAAGCCGATGGTACGGCCGGTCGTGTACTGCTTCACCAGTGCCTCGACCTGCGCCGGAGTAATGTGCCTCGCGGCGGCCACCCGGTCCACCTGGATGGCGGCGTTGGCGGGCGAGATATCCGGGTCAAGCCCGGAGCCTGACGCGGTGACCGCGTCGGCCGGGATCTCGGAGACCGGCACATGGTCGAACTTGGAGATCTGCGCCTGCCGCTGCTTGACGAACTGGATCTGGGCCGGGTTGGTGGGACCCAGGTTCGACGCGCTTGAGTACAGCGGGTTGCAGCCGTAGTTGTTCGGCCCCGTGCCAGCGACGTAGTACTGGCCGTTCTTGGCCGTTTCCAGCTCCCAGTCCACGATCGCGAACGACGGCCGAGGCTGGAAGTACTGCGCCAGCGGCTGGCCCTTGGCGTTCACGAACTCCTGGCACAGCAGGCTCGAGCCGACGGTCCGGCCCTTGTAGCTGACCAGCGACCCGTTGGCCTGGTGCGGGAAGATCACCTGGGCGACCCCCACCATCAGCAGCGGGTAGATAATCCCGCAGATGACCGTGAAGACCAGGAGCAGGCGCAGGCCGGCGATGTGCTGCCTGACGATTGACGGAAGACGATTCATTGCCAGATCACCGGAATCCAGGAATGTTCATGATGATGAGGTCGATGGCCTTGATCCCGAGGAACGGGATGATCAGCCCGCCCACGCCGTAGATCCACAGGTTCCTGCGGAGCATCGCCGTGGCCGACGAGGGCCGGTACCGGACGCCGCGCAGCGCCAGCGGGATCAGCGCGACGATGATCAGCGCGTTGAAGATGATCGCCGAGGTGATCGCCGACCTCGGGGTGTGCAGCGCCATGATGTTGAGGTAGTGCAGGCCGGGGAACACGCTCTCGAACATCGCGGGAATGATCGCGAAGTACTTCGCCACGTCGTTGGCGATCGAGAATGTGGTCAGCGCACCGCGGGTGATGAGCAGCTGCTTGCCGATCTCCACGATCTCGATGAGCTTCGTCGGGTTGGAGTCCAGGTCCACCATGTTCCCGGCCTCCTTGGCGGCCGAGGTTCCGGTGTTCATGGCCACGCCGACGTCGGCCTGGGCCAGGGCGGGGGCGTCGTTGGTGCCGTCCCCGGTCATCGCGACCAGCTTGCCGCCTGCCTGCTCCTTCTTGATCAGCGCCATCTTGTCCTCGGGCGTCGCCTCGGCGAGGAAGTCGTCCACGCCTGACTCGTCCGCGATGGCCTTGGCGGTGAGCGGGTTGTCGCCAGTGATCATGACGGTCCGGATGCCCATCTTGCGCATCTTGGCGAACCGCTCGGAGATCCCCGGCTTGACGATGTCTTTCAGGTAGATGACGCCGAGCGCACTGGCCTTTCCATCCTTGACCTCGGCCACCACCAGCGGGGTGCCGCCGACGCCGGAGATGCCGTCGACCATGCCGGCCAGCTCAGGCGGCGGGGTGCCGCCGTTGTCCCTGACCCACTGCGCGACCGAGGCCGCTGCACCCTTGCGGACCTGCCTGCTGGCTGTACCGGCCCGAGCTGGCAGGTCGATGCCGCTCATCCTGGTCTGCGCGGTGAACTCGACGAACTCCGCGCCTTGCAGCTCACCCTCGGGCCGTTCGCGCAGGCCGTACCGCTCCTTGGCGAGCACCGCGATCGACCGGCCTTCTGGGGTGTAGTCGGCCATTGAGGAGAGCTGAGCGGCATCGGCCAGCTGCTCCTCCGTCACGCCGTGGACCGGCAGGAATTCGGTTGCCTGCCGGTTGCCGATGGTGATCGTGCCGGTCTTGTCAAGCAGCAGCGTGTTCACGTCGCCCGCGGCCTCGACCGCGCGGCCGGACATGGCCAGCACGTTGCGCTGGACCAGCCGGTCCATGCCGGCGATGCCGATGGCCGACAGCAGCGCGCCGATCGTGGTCGGGATCAGCGCGACGAGCAGCGCGACCAGGATGACCAGGCTCTGCGGCGCCCTGGAGTAGTACGCCATCGGCTGGAGCGTGATGACGGCCAGCATGAAGATGATCGTCAGCGACGCCAGCAGGATGTTCAGCGCAATCTCGTTCGGCGTCTTCTGCCGCTTGGCCCCCTCGACGAGGGCGATCATGCGGTCGATGAAGGTCTCGCCCGGCTTGGACGTGATCTTCACGACGATCCGGTCGGACAGCACCTTGGTGCCGCCGGTGACCGCGGACCGGTCGCCGCCGGACTCGCGGATGACCGGGGCGGACTCGCCGGTGATCGCCGACTCGTCTACCGACGCGATGCCTTCGACGACGTCGCCGTCACCGGGGATGATCTCGTCTGCCTCGACTACTACGTGGTCGCCGAGCCTCAGCTGGGTGCCGGGCACGGCCTCCTCGCGGGTGTCGGTCTGGCCTGGCTGCCAGTCGATCAGCCGGCGGGCGACGGTCTCCCGCTTGGTCTTGCGCAGCGTCTCGGCCTGGGCCTTGCCCCGGCCTTCGGCCACGGCCTCGGCCAGGTTGGCGAACACCACGGTCAGCCACAGCCAGACTGTGATCGTCCAGTTGAAGATCGCATAGCCGGGCGTCTCGAAGAAGATCGCGGTAATCGTCGTGAGCAGCGCGCCGACCTCGACCACGAACATGACCGGGTTCTTGATCTGGACCCGCGGATCCAGCTTCTTGAACGCGTCTGGCAGCGACTGCCAGATCATCCTCGGGTCGAGCAGACCTCCGCCGATGCGGTGCTGCGCGTCTGCGTTGCGGCGCCCGCTAGCCGTGGCGTCCGGCTTGGTGGAAATTGCCATCTCAGTGAAGTCCTTCTGCGAACGGGCCCAGGGCCAGCGCGGGGAAGTAGGTCAGGCCGACGAGGACGAGGACCACGGCGATGACCATGCCGACAAACAGCGGCGTCTTGGTGGACAGCGTGCCTGCGCTCTCGGGAGTCTTGCCCTGCCTGGCCAGCGATCCGGCGAGGCCGAGCGCGAAGATCTCCGGCCCGAACCGGCCGAACAGCATCACGAACCCGCCGACTGTCTGGTACCAGATCGCCGCACTGCCGAGACCGGCGAACGCCGAGCCGTTGTTATTGGCCATCGACGCGAACGCGTACACGATCTCGGTCAGGCCATGCGGGCCCGGATTGAAGATCGCCGCCTGCCCGGCATGGGTGCCGATAGACAATCCGGCTGCGGTCAGGATGACCACAGGCAAGGTCAGGAAGTACAGGGCCGCGTACTTCATCTCGACCGGGCGGATCTTCTTGCCGATGTACTCCGGCGTCCGGCCCACCATCAGGCCGGCCACGAAGACCGTCACCACGGCCAGGATCAGGATGCCGTACATCCCGGCCCCGATGCCGCCAGGCGCGATCTCGCCCAGCGCGATGTCGAACAGGGCGATGCCGCCGCCGAAGGGTGTCAGCGAATCATGGAAACAGTTCACCGCCCCGGTCGATGTCACCGTTGTCGAGGCCGCGAACAACGAGCATCCGGACGTGCCGAACCTCGTTTCCACGCCTTCTGTGGCGCCATGTGCGAGCTTCGCGGCGGTCGCGCCGCCGATGCCGTAGTGGGACTCGAAGAAGCTGATGCCGATGACCGCGAGGATCCAGATGATCGCCATGACCGCGACCAGCGCGTAGCCCTGCTTGTTGTCCTTGACCATCTTGCCGAAGGCCCGGGGGGTGGCGAACGGGATCAGCAGCAGGATGAAGATCTCGAACCAGTTCGTGAACGGGTTCGGGTTCTCAAACGGGTGCGCGGAGTTGGTGTTGAAGAAACCGCCCCCGTTGTTCCCCATGTCCTTGATGACTTCCATCGAGCCCACCGGGCCACCGGGGATCGTCTGGTGCGCGCCCGACAGCGTGGTGTAGGTGGTGTACGCGTGAAGGTTCTCGATTGAGCCGTTGGCGATGAGGAGCAGCGCGCCGACGATCGACAGCGGGATCAGCAGCCGGATCGCGGCCCTGGTGACGTCCACGTAGAAGTTGCCGAGCTTGTCGGTCCTTGACCGGACGAAGCCGCGGATCATCGCGATCGCGACCACCAGGCCGACCGCTGCTGACATGAACTGCTGCACGGTCAGCCCGGTCATCTGGACGACGTAGCCCATGGTGGACTCGCCGGCGTAGTTCTGCCAGTTGGTGTTCGTGACAAACGAGGCCGCGGTGTTCCAGGCCGTGTCCGGCGGCACCGCGGTCATGCCCTCGCTCAGCAGCAGGTGGTCCTGGACGCGCTGCATGAGGTAGAGGAAGAGCACGCTCACGAAGGAGAAGGCCAGGATGGAGCGGATGTAGATGCTCCACTTCTGGTCGGCATTCTTGTTGATGCCGGTGAGCTTGTAGATGAAGCGCTCGATCTTCCAGTCCTTGTCGGTCGTGAAGATGTGCGCCATGTAGTTGCCGAGCGGTACGTAGCACGCAGCCAGCGCGGCGACCAGCAGGCCAGCCTGAAGCCAGCCCGCGAGTGCGCTACTCATTTAGAACCTCTCAGGGAGAACGAGTGCCACGAATAGGTACACGGTCAGCAGGAAGCCGCCGATGATGCCGATCCAGTTCTCAGCGCTCAAAGTTCTCGATCCCCTTAACGATGAGCCAGAGCACGCCGAAGGCGACAATGGTCATCACGATGTAGAACCAGTCCGTGTTGATGTTCATGCGTGTCCTCCAGGGACGCCCGGGGGCAGGGTCAGACGCTCTAGTAGATCCCGCTGAACAGGCAAATCAGAGCTTGCAAACGGGACCCATGCGGCGCCGCATTAGTTCCTAACGGACTCCATGCGCGGGTTTTAGCGATCTTTTAGCGGAACGGGCTCGGGCATGGGGCTGGCGCCGCGCCGAGCCTGGGGAACGTCCGGGGCCGGCCAGACAATACATAGACATGAGCGGCGGGCAGCCAGCGGCGGCGGGGGAACGCATCGTCGATCCCCGTGACTTCGAGGCTGCCTTCCGCGAGCACTTCCCGCCGGTGTACCGGTTCATCGCCCGGCGGGTGGGCGCGGCCCTGGCCGAAGACCTCGCGGCCGAGACGTTCGCCACCGCCTACCGCCGCCGCAGGCTGTTCGATGCGGCCAAGGGCTCGCTGCGTTCCTGGCTGTACGGGATCGCGAACAACGTCGTCCGCAACCACTGGCGCGCCGAGCAGCACCTGCTCATGCTCGATGCGCGGCTGCTCCCCGAGGTCGACCTGTTCGACGAGTCCGACGTGATCGACGAGCGGGTCACCGCGGCGCTGCTGGCCCCCCGGCTGGCCGCGGCGCTCGGCCGGCTGACCCGCGATCAGCGCGAGGTGCTGCTGCTCTTCGCCTGGGCCGAGCTGAGCCACGAGGAGATCGCCACCGCGCTGGAGATCGCGGTCGGCACCGCCCGCTCGCGGCTGTCGCGCGCCCGCGCCGCCCTGCGCGAGCAGCTTGGTGACTTCGACTTCGACCTGTGGATGTTCGGTCGGCCAGAACCCGACCCGGCACGAGGAGGGCTGGACCATGCCTGATGAGATGGACGGCCTGCGGAGCTTCAGGGACGAGACCCCGGGGCCGTCCACCGACGCGTGGAACCGAGCCTTGGCCGCGATCGCCGCCGCCAGGGCCGAGGAGGCGCCG
>JASHOL010000165.1 GCA_030041135.1 Streptosporangiaceae bacterium
ACATCCCTTATGCCCGTGGCCAGCATCGCCTTGGCGGCGGCGGCAACCAGCGGAGTCACCGACTGGGCGGAGTTCACGTGCGTGTGGATGGCGATGCTGATGTCGCGCTGGCGCGCGGTGGTCGCCAGCCGCTCCATGCCGGCCCGGACCTCATCGGTCAGCCAGTACTGCGGCAGCCCCATGAGCGCCTTGGTGGCCAGCCGGATATCGCGGAGGTTCTCGATGTCCAGCAGCTGGGCGACGAAGGACTCTAGCCGGGACCACGGGAGGTTGGCGACGTCGCCGCCGGAGACGACCACGTCCCGCACGTCCGGGTTGGCCCGCAGGTACTCGAGCATCGCGCCGAGACGATCATCGCGGGCCAGCTCGAACTTGTGCTTGTCGATGATCGGGGTCGGATTGCCCACCAGGTCCATCCGGGTGCAGTGGCCGCAATACTGCGGGCACGTCGGCAGCAGCTCGGCTAGCACCTTGGTCGGGTAGCGGTGGGTCAGCCCCTCGACTGCCCACATCTCGGCCTCGTGCAGCGAGTCGCGCGACGCCTCCGGGTGGGAGGGCCAGTCGCTGCGCCGGTCGCTGAACACCGGGATCATGTACCGCCGGACCGGGTCGGTGTAGAACGCGTCCGTGAAGCCAGGATCCGACGGCGCCAGCGTTGGGGCCATTGTGTTGACCATCTGCGGTGGCACCAGCATCGACATGGTGGCCCGCTCGGCCTGGTCACGCTCCAGGTCGGCGTAGAACGTCTCGTCCAGGCCGTGGCCGATGACCTGGCGCAGCTGGCGGATGTTCTTGACGCAGTGCGCTCGCTGCCACTGCGCGGATGCCCACTCCTGCGCAGTCACGCTGGCCCATCCAGGCAGGCGTTGCCAGTCTGGCTCGATCAGCTCGGTGTGCCGATACGCGTACGGCTGGTCGATCATGGTGCACCTGCCTGTCTAACAGCGCGCTACCGGTCGATAGCCCGCAGCTCGCGGAACGCTACGCAAGAACATGCTGTCTGTATAGTGATAGACAATAAATTCTATCGAATACTTACGCTACCCTTGCACTACCTCGCGTACCTCGCGAACCGTGTATTGTTCACGATCCCCACCAACGCGGACCTCTCGGAGTCGCCCGAGCCGGAAGGACCTTCTCCCGTGACCCAGCTGCGGCCAGAAACCGGCCGGGCGTCCTCGCACTACCAGGACGTGGCGGCGGGTTCGCCGCTCGGGCTGCATCGCGTGCTTGAGCCCGCCGGCGTGCTGCCGCAAGCGGCCTGGCGCCTCGACGCGAGGCCCGACATCTGGCCAGACGAGGTCCGGGTCCGAGTGCACCGGCTCAACCTGGATGCCGCGTCGTTCCGGCAGCTTTCCGAGGCCAGCAACCGCGACCCGAGCAAAATCAGGTCAGCCGTGGCGGACATCATCGCCACCCGCGGAAAGATGCAGAACCCCGTGACCGGCTCGGGCGGCATGCTCACCGGAACGGTCGAGGAGGTCGGGCCGGACTCTCCACTCGGCTTGCAGGCCGGTGACAAGATCGCCACGCTGGTCTCGCTCAGCCTGACCCCGCTGGTAGTCACCGATGCGCTGGTCCGCTGGGACGGCACGTCCGAGCAGGTGCCGTGCGATGGGCATGCGATCCTCTTCGGCCGGTCGATTGCGGCGAAGCTGCCCGACGACATGCCCGCCGAGCTGGCGCTGGCGGTGATGGACGTGTGCGGCGCTCCGGCGCTGACTCACCGGGTGGTGAGCGCGAGCCCGGCGAGCGAGCCGGTTGTGGCAGTCATCGGCGCGGCCGGTAAGAGCGGGTCGCTGTCCGCGGCCGCCGCCAGGAAGGCGGGCGCCGCACGGATTGTCGGGGTAGTGCCGCACGAGGCCGAGGCGCTGATCCTGAGTCAGGCCAGCGGGCCCGGCGGCCGCAGTGGCCTGGTCGACGAGATCGTCATCGCCGACGCCCGTGATCCGGTGGGCGTGTCGGAGGCGATCCAGGAGGCGGCCGGCGGCCCGGCCGACGTCACGGTCGTGTGCGTGGACGTGCCGGGCTGCGAGGGCGGGGCGATCCTGGCCACCGCCCAGGGCGGCACCGTCATCTTCTTCTCCATGGCCACGTCCTTCACCGCAGCGGCTCTTGGCGCGGAGGGCGTGGCTGCTGACGTCACCATGCTCGTGGGAAACGGTTACGTTCCCGGTCACGCACAGCTGGCCATCGACCTAATCCGGAGCGAGCCTGGTGTCAGGGGCATCTTCCAGCGCCGCATTGAAGACCATTCGGAGTAGGAGCCGAGCCATGCAGACCCGACTCAACCTCGACCCCGCGCTCGTCCGCGAGGCGCGCGAACTGGCGGCGCAAGCCGGCCAGCCGATCGTGGAGATGGCCAGGACGCACACGACCGTGTCGGTGGAGCGTGCCGTGCTGCGGCTGGCGGGACTTCAGGGCGCCGACGCTGACGGCATGCCGTGGGTCAACCAGCTGGTCGACGCCGTCCGCGAAACGGCGGGCCTCGAGCACGGCGTCGCCTTGCCCGCGTGGGACGCGCTGCTGGCCGGCGGCTATCCTGACCTGGTCACTCTGGCCGAAGCCGCCGCGCTCGGCAAGGTTAAGTTCCGGATCCCCGCGGGCGATGACGCGCGGGCGGCCACGGCGGCGGCCGACGCGGCGCTGGCGGTGGGCTTTGGCCGGATCGACGCCAACCGGGCCGACCGGCAGCGGATGATCGAGCAGACCTCCGAGCCGCGCAAGCCGTGGATCTACCTGATCGTCGCGACCGGCGACATCTACGAGGACATCCCGCAGGCGCAGGCGGCGGCCCGCGAGGGCGCCGACGTCATCGCGGTGATCCGCTCGACCGGCCAGTCGCTGCTCGACTACGTGCCAGAGGGCGCCACTCGCGAGGGCTTCGCCGGCACCTACGCCACCCAGGAGAACTTCCGGCTGATGCGCGCGGCGCTGGACGACACCAGCAGGGAGCTCGGCCGGTACGTCAGGCTGACCAACTATGCCTCGGGCCTGTGCATGCCTGAGATCGCCTCGCTGGCGGGCCTGGAACGGCTCGACATGATGCTGAACGACTGCATGTACGGCATCATCTTCCGTGACATCAACCCGCGCCGGACGTTCATCGACCAGCGCTTCTCCCGGCAGATCCACGCCAGGGCGGGGATCATCATCAACACCGGGGAGGACAACTACCTGACCACCGCCGACGCGGTCGACGCCGCCCACACGGTCGTGGTCAGCCAGCTCATGAACGAGTTCTTCGGAAAGGAGGCGGGCCTGGCCGACGGCCAGCTCGGACTCGGGCACGCGTTCGAGATCAATCCGGCGGTGCCGGACTCGTTCCTGCTTGAGCTCGCGCACGCGCAGCTCGTCCGCGAACTGTTCCCCGACGCGCCCTTGAAGTACATGCCGCCGACCAAGCACATGACCGGCAACGTGTTTGCCGGTTACCTGCTGGACGCGTTCTTCAACCTGTGCGGTGTCATGACCGACCAGTCCATCTTGCTCATCGGGATGATGACCGAGGGCATACACACCCCGTTCCTGTCCGATCGCGACCTTGCCCTGGAAAACGTGCGGTACGTGCGCGACGCGGCCGGGAGGCTGGGCGAGAGCTTCGTTCCCGCGCCTGGCGGCTTCATCGAGCAGCGGGCAAAGCACGTGCTTAACGAGTCGATCGGGCTCCTGCGGCGGATCAATGACGACGGCCTGCTGAACGCGATCGCAGACGGGACGTTCGGGATCACCAGGCGGCCCGCGGACGGAGGGCGGGGCCTGGATGGGGTCATCCGCCGCGCGGACGGATATTTCAACCCCGCGTCGAAAATTCTTGAAGGACCGGAACGGGCTGAGTCCGGCGACTTCGGGTCCGTCGCCGGGAGCGAGATCGGAGCGGTGCAGTGAGCGAATATCGGGAAGGCCCAGGGCCAGCGCAGATCGTCCGGCCCTACGGCGACACTACCGGCGACGGCCGGATCCAGGTGTCGTTCACGCTGCCGGTCCCGTTCGGCACGCCGACTCAGCAGGCGCGGGCCGAGGGCGCGGCCATGCAGCTTGCTGCCAAGATGGGCCTGGAGCCGGCCATGGTGGTGCACGCCAAGGGGATGGGCCCTGACTACACCTTCTTCATCGTGTACGGCCGGGTCTCACACCTGGTTGACCTGTCGCAGGTCCAGGTGACCGAGCGGGAGTTCCCGCTGCTGTCGTCGGCCGAGGTGAACCTGCGGATCCGCAGCCACCTCGGACGAAAGCTGATCGTGGTCGGCGCGTGCATCGGCACCGACGCGCACACCGTGGGCATCGACGCGATCCTCAACGTGAAGGGTCACTCGGGCGAGAAGGGCCTTGAGTACTACCGGGAGATCCGGGTGGTCAACCTCGGGTCCCAGGTTGCCGTACCTGACCTAGTCGCCAGGGCCGGCGCCGAGGGCGCGGACGCGGTGCTGGTCAGCCAGGTGGTGACGCAGCGGGACGCGCACATCACCAACGCGAAGGAGATGTCAGCCGCGTTCGACGCGGCCGCGTCGGAGCCCGAAGCTCCAGCGCGGCCGCTCCTGGTCGTCGGCGGCCCGCGATTCGACCCGGCGATGGCGGCCGAGATCGGCGTCGACAAGATCTTCGGCAAGGGCACCACCCCCGGAGAGGTGGCCAGCTACCTGGCGTATGCGCTCGCGCCTGACAGTGAAACGCCGGAAGCCGCATGAGCGAGCCGGCGGGGCGCGGTGGTGCCTGGACTGAGGAGCGAGGTACGAGCGACGAGGGAAGGCGCCGCCTTGGGGGGTCCCGGCGGCGAGCGGGTAACACGGCATGAGCGAGCCGCGGCTCGGGCTGACGGTTACGCACCGGCGGTACGTCCCTTATAGCCACGCTCACTACGGCGGTAACCTGGTCGACGGCGCGTACATGCTCGGACTATTCGGTGACGTCGCGACCGAGGCGTGTATCCGCACCGACGGTGACGAGGGGCTGTTCGCCTCCTACTCGGACGTGCAGTTCCGGGCGCCGGTGATCGCCGGTGACGTCCTGGAGGTCACGTGCACGATCACGCGCGTGGGCAGGCGCAGCCGTGACCTCGAGTTCGAGGCAAAGGTGGTCTGCCGGGCCCAGCCTGAGCGCGGGCCGTCCGCCGCCGTGGTGCTGGACGAGCCGGTCGTAGCCGTCTCCGCGACCGGAACCGTCGTCGTGCCCTGACCGCCGCGCCGACGTGCCGGGCACCTGGCGGACGAAGGTGCCCGCCTGTCAGCTGGCTTGGGTGATCGGCTTTTGCCAGATCAGAAGATAACGCCAGAAGAGAAGTCGTCGCACCCGCACGCCGGGCAGGACCGTGGCGGCCTGGAGTGCGGCCTCGTGGGTGGTCAGCGGCGGATCCATGATCACGGGCATGGCCGCGCGCCCTGGGTCCTTCGCGAACCCGCGATCGCTTCCCAGCAGCCTTTTCGCCAGAAACATCGCGCCAAGCAGGCGATGGCCGACGGCCGCGACGATCTCGGCGAGCAGTTCCCGGCGCACGTCGCGCCGGGGCAGGGCAACGGCAGCAAGGACCCCTCCGGGCCGGAGGCCAGCCGCGAGCACCGGAAGTGCATCCTGCAACGGCATGTGGTGCAGGGCGCTGATCGAGAAGATCGCGTCGTAGTCCTTACCCGGCAGCGAGTCGGCCAGCACGTCAGCGAGAACGCAGTTCACGTTGCCGGGGGTGCGACGCTTCGCCTCCTCGATCATCTCTGCTGAGCGGTCGAGGGCGTCGACCTGCTCACTCCGCTGGGCGAGCCGGGCTGCGAACACCCCGGCGCCACAGCCGACATCCAGGACCAGCCGGCAGGGCTGCGGCAACTGGCGGAGCAGCAGGCGGTGGTAATAGGCGTTGTGATCCCAATCGAGCACAGCCGCACCTTATCCGGCTCGGGGTTTAGCGCGCGTCAGGGTTGCCAGTCGGAGGCTGGATGAGCAGTCGCGTCGGGCGCGGCTCCAATGGCGCGAGTGAAAGCTGGCGCGATTTGGTCTCGCGCCCGCAATGTCCTGCAGCCGACCGTGCAGGTCAGGCCTGTTCAGGGGGCTCGGCCACGCTGGAGTCACTCGACGCGTCGGGGGCCGGCGCTATCTTGTTCAGCCAGCAGATGGGGCACAGCACGTGCGGCTGTCCGTGCCGGCCTTGCTCGTGCTCCCACGCGAAGTACACCGCGCCGGCGACGAGCAGCAGGTTTAGGCCTCCGCCAAAAGGAAGCCCTGGCAATCTGGATATCCGGCGAAACACGGCGGTTCACCTGCCCATCAAAAAAGGCGGCGTGATCGAGGGCGATCGCATTGCAACGAGCCCACTGTAGTGTGTCACCTGCCTCCGCTGGCGCCACCAGACCTGGCTGCGTTGGGTGCCTGGTTAGGCACGTGCGTAAGAAGCTCGGCCACCACGGCCGGTCTCAGAAGCCAGGAGACCGTCATTGGCTTGCGCGATGGTGCGGGCTGCTAGTAAGAGTGCTGGATGAGTGGGCTCGGTAGCCGGCGCTATCGAGGTCCTTGAACGGATCGTGCGGCCGCTCGGCGCCTGGGCCATCGTGCCCGGTCATGGACCGGTCTTCAAGGATGCCGGGCCCCTGGACGCGACGCTGGATTACCTCAAGTTCGTGCAGGACCTGGCCAGCCGCGCCCTCGAGGCTGGACTGTCTCCGCTGGAAGCCGCCCGCGACGCTGACCTGGGCTACTTCGCGAGCTGGCCTGACTCTGAGCGGATCGTCGGCAACCTCCACCGCGCCTGCGCCGAGCTTAGCGGATCCCCGCGGGGCCCCCTGTCGACGTCACAGCCGCGCTTGGTGACAGGGTCGCCTACAACGGCGGAGCCCCGCTCACGTGCCTTGCCTGGCTACGAAAAGCCACACCGCTCTGTCACGCCGCGGTCCGCGAAGCCCGCGGCTCCGTAGAACGCCTTCACGTGCGGGTTGGCGCATACCGATCTTGCTAAGCCAGCGCGAGCAACGGCAGGTAGCTAAGGACTGCCACCGCCCGCGGTTTCAGGTGGCGACGGCTCGGGGGCCTGGGCCTCAGCCGCAGAACTGCCTTCCCCGGCCGGGATCAGGGCGGCCGCTAGTGGTTCCTCAACCTCCTGCTGGCGTGCCCTTCCGCCCAGGACGTAGAAGATGACACCGAGCAGCACGATGATGGCCAGCGGCACGAACTGGGTGAGCTCGTACTGCAGGCGCTGGTTGGAGAAGCTCAGCGCGGCGAGGCTGGAGTTCGGGTTTCCTCCGGCGCCGAACCAGTTGACGCCGAGGCCCGGCCAGAGCAGGAACACCGTGGCCACTAACGCCCAGAGCGTCGGAAAGACCGTGCAGATCCAGGCACCAGCCATGCCTCCCGGCACCCGGTAGGGACGCTTAACGTCGGGGCGCGAATACCGCAGCTTGATCAGCGCCGGGAAGATGAACAGGTACGAGATCGTGGTGGTAGAGATCGTCAGCCCCAGTACGGCTTCGAAGTACCGGCTCGAATTGGCCCCGGTGATCTGGAAGGCGGCGATCATCAGTATCGTCGCCACCACGCCCGAGCAGACGTTCATCCCGGCCGGCGTTCCGAATCGCGCGGAGAACCTGCCCAGGATCCTGGGGCCGCCGCCGTCGACGGACGCTATCGCCTCGGCGCGGTCTGCGCCCATGATCCATGTCGTTCCGGCGCTGGCCAGGGCGAAGATAAACACGACCGCCACTGCCCGGCCCAAGATCAGCCCGGCCCCGGTCAGTGTCGCGGTCCCGTTGGCGGCAACGTGGCCGCCGTAGATGGTGAAGACGGCTTTGATGGCGTCCAGGAACCCGGTCAGCCCTGATACTTGGCTGGCCGGGAGCACTATCAGGATCAGCAGGATCGGGATCCCATAGGAGAGCATGGTTGCCCCGCCCGACCAGAGCACCGAAAACGGGACGTCACGCTGGGGATTGGTCATCTCCTCGCCCGCGGCCGACGGCACTTCCATGCCCGCGTAATTGAAGATCAGCACCGGCACCACGGCGATGAAAAGCGCATAGCTGGGCGAGAAGGCGTGAGCGCCGAAGCCGTGCACCCCGTGTTTCGCCGCGTACGCGATGACCGTGGCCGCGAAAAACGTCACCAGCACTCCGCGCGCCCAGCCACCCGCCGTGGGCACCCACTTTCCGTACTGGAGCGACACGATGGCCGCCCCGATGGTGAACCAGATGAACGCCACCGCATACACGTATTTCCACGGGCCGCTCACCGTCCCGAAGAACTCCTCGATCGCGGCGAACGAGACGATCGTCAGTGAGCCCCCGACCCATATCGGGTTGGAGATCCAGTAGATGACCGAGTTGACGGCCGCCAGCGGCCGGCCGAACGCTAGCCGGGTCCACACATAGGGGCCGCCCTCCTGCGGGAAGGCCGAACCCAGCTCAGCGATGGACAACGCATAAGGCAGCAGGAAGAAGACGCCAAGGAACACGAGCCAGGTGAATCCTTGCGCTCCGTTGCTGGCGATGGCGCCGACGGTGTCGAGCGTCACCACCGTGCAGATCAGGTAGAAGAAGATGTCGAAGCGCCGGAAGTGCCGCCGCAGCTTCCTCTTCTCCTGCACAGCACTGGCCGTCGTCTCATAAACCAGCTGGTCAGCCGTTAACTGAGTCACCTCACGCCTCCGCGGGCTGCAGCAGCGGACAGGCTCGCCACTTCTGGGAAGCCATCGCCCGCTACACCGCCAATTGAAACTCGGCCAGTGCGGCGCGCGGAAGGCTCAACTCGGGGCTCGCCGCGGGGGACACGGGCAAGTGTCATCAGCCTTCCTGCCACTATCCGTGTCGTGTCCCGTACCCGCACGGCACCTCAGCAGCAGTACGACAACCTGGCCGCAGGCAACGTAAGGGCGCGATGCTTTAGTGCTGGTTTCGTGCTAGCGTTCCCGGTCGTGAGCGGAACCCAGCCCGGCCGACCTCACGGGATTGCGGTGTCGCGCTCACCGGAAGGGCCCTGGACCGCCGAGGATCCGTACCAGCTCGGGCTGCTCAGGTATCCGGCCTCGACGGCGACGGGCGCCAGGATTGTGTGGCCTGAGCCTGAGCCCGAGCCCATACCGCGGCGGCGGCTGGTCGGCAGGTGGCTGGCGAGAAAGGCGGCCATACCGCTCGCCTGGGTGGTGGCGGTTGCGTCTGTGGCCGGCTGGGCCGCAGCCGCGGCAGCGTTTTCCTGGACCCTCGCGTCCGGCCACGCCGTCCTCTGGTCGGCTGGCGCCGAGCATGTGGGCGAGTTCGTGCTCGCGGTGGCCGACTTGGGGATCGGCCTGTCGGCCTTCGCACGGCAGCCACTGCAATCTGAGTGGGCTGGGCGGCTCGAGCGCCGGGCGGCGCAGCGCGCCACAGCCGTCGGCCAGCGATCAGGCGCGAGGGGCTTGCTGCGGCGGTCGCTGCGCTTGCCTGGGCTGCAGGACACGATTGCCGCCCTGCCGCGACCGGCCAGGCGCGTGCTGATCGCCGGGTACTGGGTCAGCATGATTGTCCTGGGCTGGCAGCTGGTTGCGGCCCTGCTGAACGGTTTCGGGTTCGGCGACGACGCCGCGCACGCCCAGCGGCTTGGCTTGTCGGTGGTGATGGCTCACCTCATGATCTGGTGCTGGCTGGCCTGCAGGACGCTGAGCCGCCATCGCGATGGTCCGAGCTGGCTGTAGATCTCACCCGCCGTAGCTGCGACCGGTGCTTCAGGCCGGCAGTCCCCGGCGGTTACCGTTGGAGGCATGCGCTTCGCCTTCAAGACTGCACCGCAGCACACGACCTGGGACGCCATGCTCGAGGTATGGCGCGCGGCCGACGACATCGACCTGTTCGAGTCCGGCTGGACCTTCGACCACTTCTATCCGATCCGCGGTGATCACACCGGACCATGCCTGGAAGGGTGGATCACGCTGACCGCCCTGGCCCAGGCAACACGCCGGCTGCGGATGGGCACGCTGGTTACCGGCATTCACTACCGGCACCCGGCGGTGCTCGCCAACATGGCGGCGTCGCTGGACATCGTGTCCGGCGGTCGCCTGGAGCTTGGCATCGGGGCCGGCTGGAACGAGGAGGAGTCCGGCGCATACGGCATCGAGCTGGGAACGCCGCGCGAGCGCAGCGACCGGTTCGAGGAGGCGTGCGAGGTCCTCACCGGGCTGCTGTCTCCGCAGGAGACGACGACGTTCAAGGGGCGTTACTACGAGCTGACCGACGCTCGCTGTGACCCCAAGCCGATCCAGCAGCCACACCCGCCAATCTGCATCGGCGGCAGCGGCGAGAAGCGGACGCTGCGCACCACTGCGCGCTTCGCGCAGCACTGGAACTTCGTTGGCGGCACGCCCGAGCAGTTCAGCCACAAGCGCGACGTGCTGTACCAGCACTGCGCCGACATCGGCCGCAACCCGGCGGAGATCCTGCTCTCCAGCCATGTCGTCTACGCCGGAGACCCGGCCGAGACGGCTGCGAGTGCGGCCGCTCTTGGGGCCGTCGGCGTGCAACTGGCCATCGTGACCATGCAGCCGCCGCACACGGTCACGGCGCTCGAGGGAATCGCCAGCGCGCTGTCGCAGATCGACTGAGAGACAGCGGCCTGCGTGACGGCCCGGCCCGCGGCCTCACGGTCGCGGGCTAAGGCTGCTGAAAGTCGCGCGTGGTCCAGATGTGCTCGCGCAGGTAGCGCTTGACCGCGGCGATGTACTTCTGGGCCGGCGCGGTGTGCCAGCGGCCCGCATACCAACGCCCGATGCAGCCCCAGACGTCGCCGGCGCGATAGGTGCCGACGTGGGTCACGGTGTTGAGCCAGGTCTCATAGCCGTTGTAGCAGGACCGCCAGATCGCGTAGGCGACGTCGGCGCTCATTGCCGTCGAGCGCTCGATCCCTGGCCAGCTCGACTTGTAGTACGGGTAGCGGTCCTGCAGGATCCCCCAGCTCTGCGGGCACAGGCCAGGCTTGCCGTCGACGCCGGGCCCATGGCCAGGAGCGCAGCCGCTCGTCTCCCAGTCGCCCTTGGTGGTCTGCCGCCACCAGCTCTCCTCCGCGGCCTGGGCGAACACGATGTTCTGGTTGATGCCCCACTTGCAGGCCGCCCAGCGCAGGATCTCGGCGGTGGTCCCGGTGAAATCGCCGTCGATCCTGGGTACCAGGGTGCGGTCGGCCTGCGGCTTATCAGCGGCCAGAAAATCGGCCGCTACGTGCTCCCCGGTCCGGCGGTTGAAGGGCACGTTCATGCCCTTGCTCTCCTTGATCGGCCGGGCTCGCACCCAGCGGGCGCACTGTGCTCCCGACGGGAGCTTGGCGCCGGGCGGCAGCGTGCCGAAGAACGCGGGCGCCGCCGTCGCAGCGGGCGCGGCCGTCGTAGCGGGAGTGGCGCGGGCGACGCTGATCGCCCCGAACGTCGCGGCGGCGAGCGACAGGCACGTGGCCGCCGCGGCCAGCGCGGTGCGAGCCGACCTCAGGCGTCGGGCTGGCCGCATGGCGCATCTCCTCGAGTGACTGGTTAAGCGCAGTCCTGCGTCAACCAGATGGTTCCACCGCATCCGAATCACCATAGCCTCGCCTAGCCCTGGATGCCGTGCTTCCCGCTCAGCCGCCGGGGCGCCGCAAGGCGCCGCCTTCCTTTGTCGCAAACCCCGCTCCTCAGTCCAGGCGGCGCCGCGCCCCGCCGGCATCGCGTGCTTCCCGCTCAGCCGGCGGGGCGCCGCAAGGCGCCGCCGGGTGCGGCCAAGATCGCCAGCCACATCGTGCAAGTTCTCTTGTCGCATACCGCAGGTACCCGGACAAAAACCCCCGCCAGAGTCACGAGAACTTAGACGATGTCGCGTGGGTTAGGAATGGAGGCGCGGGATCGGCGGCGCCACACCGGCAAGCATTCGCACGGCCCGGGCATGAGGACGGTCAGGCGGGTTTGCGGCCACAGCGCGGAATGCCAGGGCGCCTCACGGTGCCGCCTTTCGGGCGGCATACGCCGGTTCTGGCGCACGCAGAAAACTCGTGCGACCGTGTATCTAGGGTCCATGGTGGTAGATGGTCTGCTAGGCGGCAAAGCGAGGCCATATGGGGCGTGAAATACAGGCAATCAAGATCACTGGTGAGGACAGGCGGATCTACCGGGCCAAGCTGGCGCGATCGCTGGACGTGTTCGCCCGCATGCTGCACGAGCACCTGTTCGAGAACGAGCCGCGCATGGTCGGCCAGGAGATCGAGCTGGACCTGGTCGATGCCGCCGGGGCGCCGTCCATGCGCAACGCCGACGTGCTGGCGGCTATCGCCGATCCGTCCTGGGCCGTCGAAGTTGGGCAGTTCAACCTGGAAATCAACGTGCCGCCCAGGGAGCTGGGCGGCGACGCGGTTGCCGACCTAGAGCAGGAAATCCGCGCGAGTCTGAACGCCGGCGACGCGACCGCGCGCAGCATCGGTGCCCGGCTGGTCATGATCGGTATCCTGCCGACGCTGCGCAAGTCCGACGTGCACGAGGGCACCCTGTCGGCCAGCGAGCGGTTCCGGGCGCTGAACGAGCAGATCTTCGCTGCCCGTGGCGAGGACATGCGGATCGAGATCGACGGGACCGAGCAGTTGCTCACCCACGCCGACAGCATCACGCCGGAGGCGGCGTGCACGAGTATCCAGTTGCACATGCAGGTCAGCCCTGAGCAGTTCGCGAGCCACTGGAACGCCGCCCAGGCCATCGCCGGCGTGCAGGTGGCGCTCGCGGCGAACTCTCCGTACCTGTTCGGGAAGCAGCTGTGGCACGAGACGCGCATCACGCTGTTCGAGCAGGCGACCGACACCCGCCCGGACGAGCTCAAGCGGCAGGGCGTCCGGCCGCGGGTCTGGTTCGGCGAGGGGTGGATAACGTCAGTATTCGACCTGTTCGAGGAGAATATTCAGTACTTTCCGGCGCTTCTGCCGGTCTGCGAGGACGAGGATCCGGCCGCGGCCCTGGACCGCGGGGCCTGCCCGGCGCTGGCCGAGATGAGCCTGCACAACGGGACCATTTACCGGTGGAACCGACCGGTCTACGCCGTCGTTGACGGGAAGCCGCACCTGCGGGTGGAGAACCGGGTCTTGCCGGCCGGCCCGTCGGTCGTGGATGTCATCGCCGACGCCGTCTTCTACTACGGCCTGGTCCGGGCGCTGGCCGAGTCAGAGCGCCCGGTCTGGACGCAGATGTCGTTCGCGACCGCGGCCGAGAACCTGCACGCGGCGGCGCGGCGCGGCCTGGCCGCGCAGCTGTACTGGCCTGGCTTGGGGGAGGCGCCGGTTCCCGAGCTGGTGCTGCGCCGGCTGCTGCCGCTGGCGCGCGAAGGGCTGTGTCGCTGGGGCATGGGCTCGGCGCACGCTG
>JASHOL010000166.1 GCA_030041135.1 Streptosporangiaceae bacterium
GTCATAGGTAAGCGGCCGCCGACTTGGCTGGCCTTCGTACTCTGCAACATGGGCAACGCGATTGTCCTCGTGAAAAATGTGCTGAGGAGACTGCCCGAACTGCTCCGCACACTCCGCGGCCCAGCCGTAGCGGGAGTCGATGATGAAGTCCATGAACAGGGCGAGGGCGTTCTCGTAACCGCGGCAGGTCGACATTGCGACCGGATGGTTCCGGTTAGGAGACCGGATGTGCGAGATGGAGGCCTCCGCATCAGCCGGCTGCCACTGCCACGGATAGAGGTTGGTGAAATCGACCAGCCGCCGCACCATCGCCAAACGGGGCCTGATTGTCCCCTCCTCGTTCAGGAACCGCGCCCGCTGCTGCCGTGCCCACCCTTGCAGCATGGCCTGGAGCATCGCGCTCTCAGCATCGAGATGAACTACCCCGCCGACTAGCTCCAGGCTGGCAGAACCGACTAAATCGGACACGGCGGCCTCCGATACTTGCGTTGCATCAGATGAATCATTGTTGAATCTAATCCGATGACCCGCAACTACCTCGCCAAAAGTCGACGAGGGGTACCCGGATTGCCTCCGGGTACCCCTCGTCATCAGGCCTTACGTAACTCCCGCCTGCGAGCCGAATGTTGCAACTGCTGCAACTCTGCCCAGAATCAGCTGCAGCCGCTGGTGGACCCACAGCCTTCGCAGACGTAGCAGCTGCCTGCCGGGCGCATCTTCGTGCCGCAAGTCAGGCACAGCGGCGCGTCGGCGACCCGGCCCTGCTGCGACTCGATCAGCTCGGTGGAGCTACGTGGCTGAGCTGACTGGCTTGCGGCCTCCTGCTCACGGCTGGCGGGATCCGGCCGCTGTGCCTTCTCGACCGGTGCCGACTGAGCCATCTCCGTGGTGTCGGGCTGGTCGGCCGCGGACTGCTCCTCGCCGTCCAACTGGGCCGCGCGCTCCGCCGCTGACAGGACGCCGAGCTCGACTCGCGTCTCGTACGGCAGGTGATCAAGGGCCAGCCGGCGGAACACGTAGTCCATGACGGAACTCGCGATCCGGATGTCAGGGTCATCGGTCAGGCCAGCAGGCTCGAACCGCATGTTGGTGAACTTCTCCACCCACTTCTCCAGCGGCACGCCGTATTGGAGGCTGATGGAGATCGCTATCGAGAACGCGTCCATCACGCCAGCCAGGGTCGAGCCCTGCTTGCCGAGCTTGAGGAACACTTCGCCAAGCCCGTCGTCGGGATAGCTGGAAGCTGTCATGAACCCGTCGGCACCGGCAACGGAGAACCTGGTCACCACGGCGGGCCGCTTCTTCGGCAGCCTGCGGCGGACCGGGCGAACCTCGTGCGGCGTTGCGGCAGGCTCAGGCGCCTCGGCGGTGTTCTTCCTGGCCGCCGAAAGGGGCTGGCCCACCTTGCAGTTGTCTCGGTAGATGGCCAGCGCCTTGAGCCCGAGCTTCCAGCCCTCGAAGTAGATCCTCTCGATGTCCTCGACGGTCGCGCTCTCTGGCATGTTCACGGTCTTGCTGACCGAACCAGACAACAGCGGCTGGACCGCCGCGAGCATCCGGACATGACCCATCGGGCTGATCGCCCGCTCGCCCATCGCGCAGTCAAACACCTCGTAATGCTCGGGCTTCAGGCCCGGAGCGTTGACGACGTGCCCGTGCTCGGCGATGTACTCGGTGATCGCCTCCGCCTGCTCGGCCTGGTAGCCCATGTTCTTCAGTGCTCGCGGCACGGTCTGGTTGACGATCTGCATGGATCCGCCGCCGACCAGCTTCTTGAACTTGACCAGGGCCAGGTCAGGCTCGATGCCGGTCGTGTCACAGTCCATCATGAGACCGATTGTCCCAGTTGGCGCCAGAAGCGAGGCTTGAGCGTTTCTGTAGCCACTGGCGTCCCCGAGCTCGGCGCACCGCTGCCAGGCCTTGTTGGCTGCGGCGAGAACCTTCTCGTCGATCCCGCCGAGGGTCTTCACCGACGCGCTCGCGGTCAGGTGCTTGGCGATCACGCGCTTGTGGGCGCTCGCGTTGCGCGCGTACCCGTCATAGGGACCGACGACTCCGGCCAGCTCGGCCGACCGCTTATAGGCCGTGCCGGTCATCAGCGAGGTGATCGCGGCGGCAATCGCGCGCCCGCCCTCGGAGTCATAGGCGTGCCCGGTCGCCATCAGCAGTGCGCCGAGGTTCGCGTAGCCGATGCCCAGCTGCCGGTAGGCCCTGGTGGTGTCCCTGATCTTCTTGGTCGGGAAGTCGGCGAAGCAGATCGAGATGTCCATGGCCGTGATGATCAGCTCGGTGAGCTGACTGAACTTCTCTACGTCGAACGAGTCGTCATCGCGCAGGAACTTCATCAGGTTAATGCTGGCCAAGTTGCACGAAGAGTTGTCGAGATGGACGTACTCCGAGCACGGGTTGGAAGCGGTAATCCTTCCCGATTCCGGACACGTGTGCCAGTCGTTGATCATGCCGTCGTACTGGATGCCGGGGTCGGCGCACTCCCACGCTGCCTTCGCCATCTTGCGGAAGAGTTCCCTCGCGTTCACCTGCGCAAGCGGCTCGCCGGTCGTGCGGGCGCACAGATCGAAGGCGCCGCCGGTCTCCACCGCGCGCATGAACTCATCGGAGACGCGGACAGAGTTGTTCGCGTTCTGGTACTGGACGCTGACAATGTCCCGCCCGCCGAGGTCCATGTCGAAGCCGGCGTCGCGCAGGGCGCGGATCTTCTCCTCCTCGCGCGCCTTAGTCCCGATGAACTCCTCGACGTCCGGGTGGTCGACATCCAGCACCACCATCTTGGCCGCACGGCGGGTAGCCCCGCCGGACTTGATGGTCCCGGCCGATGCGTCTGCGCCCCGCATAAAAGAAACGGGACCACTAGCCGTGCCGCCCGAGCTCAGTAGCTCCTTGCTTGAGCGGATGCGAGAGAGGTTCACGCCAGCACCGGATCCGCCCTTGAAGATCAGGCCCTCCTCGCGGTACCACTCCAGGATCGAGTCCATGGTGTCGTCGACCGCGAGGATGAAGCAGTTGTGCACCCGGACGTTGCCTGACAGGTACTCGCCGCTCTCGGTCTGGATGTCATAGACCTCCATCGGCCCGAGGTTCTCCACCTTGCTGACGTCCAGCAGCTTCCGGTCTGATCCGCCCATGTCCGGCGACACCTGAAGCAGGTGGTCACCGGGCCGAAGGAAGCCTGCCACGGTGAACTCGCCATGCTCCAGGTCCGTGGCCCGCCACACAAGGTGATCAGCGGTGGCCTCTAGGACCTCTCCCGAGGTCGTATGCAGCCGCAGCACTTCCTTCGTGCCGTTGGACTTGGTGGCCACGATCCGGGTCGTGCCTTGCGCGTCGTAGACCTTGGTCCCGACGGCGTTCGCCGCGACCAGGCTCCCGATCGGAACCGGGCCGGCCGGGGTGCTGACCGGCGCGTCGTAGGGCTGGCAGGCCGACACCTGCTGCGGCGAGCTAGTCCCGACGTTGAACCAGACTGGCGAGTTGAAGCTGAAGGCCTGATGCACGAGCGCGTATTTGAGCTCGTGCTCGAAGATCTCGGCATCCTTCTCAGTGGCGAAGTAGCCATGCTCCCGGCCCGCCGATCCATAGGTGCCGACCACCCGGTCGACCAGCTGCTTCAGGCTCCACTCACGCTGCGGCGTGCCCACGGCACCGCGGAAATACTTACTGGTGACGATGTTCGCCGCATTGACCGACCAGAAGTCGGGAAACTCGACACCGTACTGCTCGAAGTTGACCGACCCGTCCCGCCAGTTCGTCATCACGACGTCGCGGCGCTCCCAAGTCATTTCGTCATAGGGGTGGACGCCCTCACGGGTGTAGATGCGCCGCACGGTCAAGCCCTTGGACTTGGCACTCTTGCCAGCCTGCGACCCTCGCCCGCTAGCCGTCTCGGTCATCCTCTTCCCCCTCCACGGATCCGACTGGACCCATCGTGGGCCTGGCAAAGGCCCTCCCAGTGAAACTGATGTGGGCTCCGGCTAGCTGGCCGGAGCGTGCTGCCCGTTCCGGGCACCCGAGCCGTCGCCGGTAGCTCCCGGCCCGCGCTCACCGCGCAGTCCCGCCTCGTCGGCCAGGAACTGCTCGTCCTCGGGACGCCAGTTCTCAAGCCGCTCGGCGCGTAGCGCTGCTATCTCTTCCTCGAAGTCGCTGAGCGACTCGAATCCCCGGTAGACCGAGGCAAACCTAAGGTAGGCAACCTCATCGAGGTCGCGCAGCGGGCCAAGGATCGCCAGTCCCACCTCGTGCGACGGAACTTCGCCGCTGCCCCGGCTGCGGATCGTGTCCTCCACCTGCTGCGCCAGCAGCGCGAGGTGGTCCTCGCTGACCGGCCGGCCCTGGCAGGCACGCCGAACGCCTCGGATGATCTTGTCCCGGTTGAACGGCTCGGTCACGCCACTGCGCTTGGCCACAGTCAGGATGACGGTCTCCTGCGTGGTGAAGCGGCGCCCGCACGCCGGACATGCCCGGCGGCGCCTGATCGCGGCGCCGTCGTCGCCGGTACGGCTGTCGATGACCCGGCTGTCGGGATGCCTGCAGTACGGGCAGTACATCGCGATCACCTCCCGGTCACCAGAGCCTCAGCACTAGCTATAGGAAAACTACACCAGTGTAACTACTAGATGTTGTGGTTGTCGAGAGGGAGCACGGGCTCTTTCACGGCCGCTGAACGAAGCCGCAGGTAGACGCTCCCCGAGGCTGCGCCGACCCAGGGCAAGTCAGCGAACTCGCCGGCGTGTCGTGCCCCCGGACTGTCACTTCGGCACCCAGAGCAGCTCGCCGGCCTGCACGACCGTGGTCGTCATCGAGTTGACTGTCATGATCTCCGCAATTACCTGCCGAGGGTCGGCCGACGGCTCCGCCTGCGAAGCGATCGTCCACAGCGTCTCCCCCGGCTGGACCACGATCTGGTGCATGCCCTGATAGCCAGCATCGTCCCGACCGTGATTCGAGGCTTGCGCCCGGCCCGCAAGTGCCATTGCGACAACGCTCAAGGCTATGGTCGCCAGCAGGACCGCGAAGGCACCGACGACCAGGCGCCCGCGCCGGGTCAGGCGCAGCGGCGAGGGCTCTGGGCGGCGCCGCTGTGCACGCTGGCCGACCGGAATTACTCGGCGGTCGGGCAGGCGCTGCCCGCCGGACGGCCGCTGCCCGCCGGACGGCCGTATCGGTGGACTTGCCAAGGGAGCACCGACCCCGGTCAGAGACCCGCATGGCGGCGCCGAGGTGGCCGGACCCGAGCTCGTTACCAAATGAAGGCCTGGCCGCCGACCCGACTTCGTCTTAGGTACAACGCTGACCTGGTCGAGACCTGCCTCAAATGTGCTCAGTGCGCTCATCCGAGCCTCCCGCTACCGAATGACAGTTCGATAGTATCTCTGTTCTATCGCCCGCGCGTTCGATCGAACGAAGATACGGTAGAGTCATATCAGCGGGGTACGACACTTTCAGAAAGTGTCGAACAGATGTTTGAGATCTGACGGCGTAACCATTAGCGTCTGCAACGAGGGCACTTACTTAGGGCGGAGGCCAGCATGAGCGATGCAGCCGGCGATGGAGGAGCGCACGAGGCCCCGACCATCGGTCTGGATATGAATACGGACGTCGAGACAGTGCAGCGGCCGCGGGGCAAGCCAGGCCGCAGGCCAAAGGGCAGCGTGCCCGCCGTGGTGGCCGAACTTCCCGACAAGCCCGACCCGGACCACGTGCTCACCTGGCGCCAGCGCAAGGTGCTGCAGGTCATCAGGGAGTCAGTCCAGCGCCGCGGCTACCCGCCGTCCATGCGCGAGATCGGCGAGGCGGTCGGCCTCACCAGCACCTCCAGCGTGTCGTACCAGCTATCCACGCTGCAGGCCAAGGGCTACCTGCGACGGGACGCGGGTCGGCCACGCACGGTTGAGGTGCGCCTGCCCGGTCATCCGGCTGTCCGCCCCGAGCCGGAGTCTGACGATGTTCTCCCGATGGACATCGCCTCCCAGGAAGCGGCCTACGTACCACTGGTCGGGCGGATCGCGGCTGGCGGCCCTATCTTGGCCGAGGAGGCGATCGAGGACATCTTTCCGCTGCCGCGGCAGCTCGTCGGCGAAGGCAACCTGTTCCTGCTTAAGGTCGTCGGCGACTCGATGATCAACGCGGCGATCGCGGACGGCGACTGGGTCGTGGTCAGGCAGCAGCCGGTGGCCGAGAACGGTGACATCGTGGCCGCGATGCTGGAAGGCGAGGCGACCGTCAAGACGTTCAAGCGGTCCGCTGACCACGTCTGGCTGATGCCCCACAACCCGGCATACACCCCTATACCAGGTGACGAGGCTGAGATCCTCGGCAAGGTCGTGGCGGTTTTGCGCCGGGTGTGAGGCAGGCTCAGGGCTCGCTTCTCCGGAAGCGCCAGCACAGCATTGGCGCCCATCCGTTAGGAATTCGGTTGCAGTTGGGCGAGCCGTTCGGCACACTCCGGCTATGGTCAGCAGGCCGAGGATGAGCGGGCGATATCGGTTGCTCGGCGCTCTCGCATGGTCGGCGGTACCCGCGGCTCGTCCGCCCGGCCCCCGCGCCTAGCCTGCCGGGAGGCCGGGCTCAACCAGTCCCATCCAACCACGACGCCAGACATCTAACCGGCGCGTCCGCCACCCGCACGGGCGCACTCGCGGCCGGCGCCGCCGGTGCGGCACATGTGCCCGACCGGGCACAAACCGGCGCCGGCGAAACACAATCCGGCGCGGCCGGAAGGCAGCCTGCGCGGCACTGCGGCACCGCAGGAGTCGGCGCGGTCTC
>JASHOL010000167.1 GCA_030041135.1 Streptosporangiaceae bacterium
CTCGCGTCTGCGTGACCCCAACCTGTTCATCCCGGAGTTCGGCGAAATCGCCGGGGTCCTGTACAAGGCCACCGTGAACGGCTCGATCCCGCAGACCACCATCAACCTGGTGCAGCTGCGCGCCGGGCAGGTCATCGGCAACACCTACCACACCGTGCGCGTGACCGGCGACCTGCGCAAGGCGGCGGAACCGGAAGAGCGCATCACCGCGGTGGCATCCTGGCGGGACGCCCCCTACTTCAACGACGCCGAACGGATCGCGCTGGAACTCACAGAGGCCGTCCTGACCCCGAACCCGTCAGGGGAGCGCGTCCCCGACGAGCTGTGCGCAAGGGCATCGGCGCACTACGACGAGAAGGCGCTATGGACCCTCACCGTGGCGATCGGCCAGATGTGCTTCTTTATCCCCGTCGCTCTCATCGGCAAGCCGCTCCCTGGTACCGAAGCGCGCTGGAGTAAGTAACGCTCAGCAAGCCTGGGGCTGGCGCGCAGCTCCACCAGTTCGGCGCTGCCGTCAGCCGCGCCAGGGCAGACCGGGCACCGTCGCCAGCACGCCCGCGACCATGCAGCGGGCCAGGGCAACGGCGGCGTCCGGCGTAACGGCCTCGGGCGGTCCAGCGACCAGCGTCAGCAGCGCCCCGCTGAAGAGCGTGATCAGTGCCTGCACCTGCGCCGGGGACGTATCAAGCCCGAGCGCGCGGTGCTGGCCGATGGTGACGTCCAGGGTCGCGGCCGCCATCTCCGACAGCGCCTCGGCGAGCGCGGGGCGGCGCGTCGCCTCCAGCGTCAGTTCGAAGATGGCCACGTAGCGGGTGCGGTAGTGAGCGGCGGAGTAGTACAGCGCGCCGCCGATTAGTTCCGCGAGGCCGCCGGGATCCACCGGCCCTCGCACCTGACTATCGGCGGTTTCCATCGCGGCGATGTGCAGGGCGAAGACTCGGCGGGCGGCCGCTGCCAGCAGCTCGTCCCTGGTCGCAAAGTAGTTGGCGGCGGTGCCGGCGGGCAGCTCGGCCCGCTCGTCCACGGCGCGGTGGCTCAGGGCGTGGATTCCTGAGGTGCCGAGAATCGCGATCGCCGCATCCGCGAGGGCCTCCCGGCGGCGCTGGTTCCGTGGCGGGGCCATACCGAGACACCCTACGATACCACTGCTATAATAGTAATATTGTCGTTGTCATATCGAGCCGGTGTGAGGTGGATAGGTGACACGTCAGCAGACAGCAGTGGTAGCCGGGGGCGGGATCGCGGGTGTTGCCGCAGCCATCGCGCTAGCGCAGGCGGGGTGGAGGGCCACGGTGCTCGAACGGGCGCCCGCCTTCGGTGAGGTGGGCGCGGGCCTGGGACTCACCGGCAACGGGATGGCCGCCCTGCGCGCCCTTCTGGTGGAAGAGGAGGTCCGCGCGGCCGGGCATCTGGCTCCCCATGCCGGCTACCAGGACCGCAGTGGCCGCTGGCTGCTGCGGATCCCGGCGGCAGGGTCCGGTCCGCGGTCGATCACGACGATCTGCGGCATCCACCGCCAGCGGCTGCATGCCACGCTGCGGCAGGCCGCAGCAGCCGCCGGCGCCCAGCTGGTCACCGGCGCCGAGGTTACCAGCGTCCGGCCCGGCGACCCCGGCGGCGAGCCCGCCGCCGTCATGTGGCAAACCAGCGCCGGCGAGCACACCGGCGAGGCCGACCTGGTGGTGGCCGCCGACGGCGTCCGGAGCACGGTCAGGACCCAGTTGTTTCCCGATGCCCGCCCGCGGTATACGGGCAGCACGAGCTGGCGTGCGGTCATTACCGACACGGCCTTTGAGGGCCGCCTGATCGAGGTGTGGGGGGCCGGCACCGAGTTCGGCGCGCTCCGGGTCAGCGACAGCGAGGTCTACTGGTACGGCGAGTTCGTCCACCCCGGCGGTGCGACCTTCGCCGACGAGCTCACCGCAGCCCAGGCCCACTTCGCCGGGTGGGCGTCATGGATCCGGGCCATGGTGGCGGCCACTAGCGCCAGCCAGCTGATGCGCCACGACGTGTACGAGCTTCCTGGCGGGTGCCCGCGCTACGTGCACGGGCGGGTTGTCATGATCGGCGACGCGGCGCACGCCATGCTGCCCACGATCGGGCAGGGAGCGGCCACCGCCCTGGAGGACGGTGTGTGCGTGGGCCGCATGATCGCGGCACCGGTCAGCGCCGGCGGGGACCTGGCTGACGCGCTGGCGGCGTTCGATCAGGCCCGCCGACCGCGGTGCCGGCAGCTCGCTCGCCAGGCGACCATGATCGCCCGGTTCGGCTTCGAGCTCGGTGACGGCTGGCGGCAGCCGGTCCGTAACACCCTGCTCCGGCTCATCCCCGCTGGTCCGGCGTTCAAGGCAGGCACCAGGATCGTCGGCTGGACGCCGCCCGCATAGCAGCCGCGACCCGGCCCAGGGCTAGCTGCTGCCCGGTGCCGTCACGAAGTCGATCAGCTCCTCGACCCGGCCGAGAAAGGAAGGCTCCAGGTCGGTGAAGGACTTGACCGAGCCGAGGATGCGCCGCCAGGCGACGGCGGTGTCCGACGGCCAGCCGATCGCTCGCAGTACGCCGTCCTTCCACTCGACCCCGCGGGGGACCTGCGGCCAGGCTCGGATCCCGACCGCGCCCGGCTTGACCGCGGCCCAGACATCGATGTACGGGTGCCCGACGACAAGTACGTGCGGCGACGCCACCTGGGCAGCGATGCGGCTCTCCTTGGACCCGGCAACGAGGTGATCGACGAGCACGCCAAGCCGGCGGCCGTGGTCGGGAGCGAAGTCGGCCACGATCGCCGGCAGGTCGTCAATCCCGCCGAGGTGCTCCACGACGATGCCGACGTCGCGCAGGTCATCGCCCCAGACCTTCTCCACCAGTTCCGCGTCATGCCGGCCCTCGACGAAGATCCGGCTGGCCCGCGCGACCTTGGCGCGGCTCGGCGGAGCGGGGATCGACCCGGACGCGGTCCTGGCCGCCCGGCCTGCCGCCATGCCGGGTCCGTCGGCCGGCGGCCTGACCAGCACGACCCGCCGGCCTTCCAGCAGGAACGTGCCGCTCAGCGGGAACATGCGCCGGCTGCCGAACCGGTCTTCCAGCATGACCGCGTCCTTGTCGCAGCTGATGACGGCCCCGCAGAACTCGCCCGCGCCGTCCTCGACCACAAGCCCTGGCTCGGCCCCAACCCGCGGCGGCGGGACCGGCTTGCGAGACGGGGCTGAGAGTACGGCCTGGTCGTACTGCCTGCTCCGCACGGCGCTGCCCTCCCGAGACTCGCGGCGCGAGCGAGTGCGCCAGCGCCGCGGCGGTCCCGTCAGTATCGGCCAACCCTGGCATCTGACGAGCGCGGCGCGCCGGCGGGCCGGTCGGCGCAATGGACATGGGCGGGTTGTGCGGTCGCCTGTACCGAGCGCATCTTGAGAACCCATGAACCGGGCGGGGCCGGCTCGATCACCGGGCGAACAGCCGGCGGGTCGAGCGGCAATCCGCCGACAGGGTCGGGGACCGGACGCGCGACCATAAGGCGCAGCGTTCCCAAGCCGGCTGGCGTCAGCCCGAGCGGGTCGCGAGGAAGACCGGGATCGTACGCTCGGTCTTCGCCTGGTATTCCGCATACGGCGGGAACGCCGCCACGGCCCGCGGCCACCACTCCGCCCGCTCGTCGCCGTGCAGCTCGCGGACGTGGATCGCGAACCGGTCGGGGCCATCCTGCAACTCGAGGTTGTCCGGGTCCGCGGTCAGGTTGTAGTACCAGACCGGATTCGTTGGTGCCCCGCCCTTCGAGGCGACGAGCAGGTACTGGCCGTCGTGCTCGACTCGCATCAGCGGCGTTTTGCGGATCTTGCCGGTTTTATTGCCTCTGTTGGTCACGATCACGACCGGCATGTCGGTGTCGCCGAGCGTCGTTCCCCGCTGGCCACCCGACGATTCGTACAGCTCGACCTGGTCGCGCACCCACTGCGCCGGGCTCGGCGCGTACTCACCGTCAAGACTCATGCTCAGACCCTATGCCGACCCCGAAAGCCGCCGCGAGCACATCCCCCATCGACGGGACGCCGCGGTGCCGACGGCGGATGATGTCGGCGATCAGGCCGGTCCAGCCGGTCTGATGGGACGCGCCGAGGCCCGCGCCATTGTCGCCGTTGAAGTACTCGTTGAAGAACAGGTTGTCGCGCCAGGCCGGGTCGTCGCGCAGCAGGGTCGCCCCGCCGGCGAGCGGCCGATGTCCGTCCGGCCCCGGCACGAAGATCGAGATGAGCCGGTCCTCCAGGTCCTCGGCGATCTCGCCGAGCGGCAGCTGCCGGCCGGAACCGGTCGGGTACTCGACCGTCAGCTCGCCGCCGAAAAAGCTCTGATAGCGCTTCAGCACGCTGATCGCCAGGTAGTTCACGGGGAACCAGATCGGGCCGCGCCAGTTGGAGTTGCCGCCGAACAAAGGCGTGGTGGATTCGGCCGGCTCGTAGTCGATCGTGGCCTTGTAGCCCTCGACGTCGATCGTGTACGGGTGCTCCCGGTGCCAGGCCGACAGCGCTCGCAGCCCGTAAGGGGACAAGAACTCGGCCTGGTCGAGCAGCACGCTGAGCAGCCGGCGCAGCCGCTCGGGCCCCGCCAGCGTGATCAATGCCCGGTCGCCGCCTGAGTCCACGATGTCGTGCTCGGCGAGCAGGTCGGCGAACCGCTTGCCGACGACCTCGGCGAGCTGGACTGTCTCGGCGTCGACCACGCTCATGGCCAGCGCCGGCACGATCCCGACGATGGACCTGACCTTGAGCGGGATCTTGTCGCCGCCGGGCGTGATCAGGCGGTCGTAGTACAGCCCGTCGGTCTCGTCCCACAGCCCGCGGTCATCGATGGCCTGCTTGATCGCGGCGAAGTGCTCGAGGAACTTCAGCACCAGGTCGGTGCCCGGCCGGTGGCCCGAGCGATGCAGGATCTCGGCCATCGTCATCATGGCCATCGCGTAGAAGGCCATCCAGCCGGTCGCGTCGGCCTGCTCGAGGATCCCGCCGACCGGCAGGTGCGAGCGGTCGATCGGGCCGATGTTGTCCAGGCCGAGGAAACCGCCCTCGAACAGGTTGTTGCCCTCGGCGTCTTCACGGTTCACCCACCAGGTGAAGTTCACCAGCAGCTTGTCGAAGACCCGGCTGAGGAAGTCGAAGTCGCGCCCGCCGTCCACGGCGAACACCTCGAGCGCGGCCCAGGCCTGCACCGGCGGGTTCACGTCGCCGAAATCCCACTCGTAGGCCGGCAGTGCCCCGCCCGGACTCTGGAACCACTCGCGGCACAGCAGGATCAGCTGGTACTTGGCGAACCCTGGGTCGACATGCGCCAGCGCCACGCAGTGGAACGACAGGTCCCACGCCGCGAACCAGGGATACTCCCACTTGTCCGGCATCGACATGATGTCGAACGCGTCGAAGCTGCGCCAGCGGCTGTTGCGCCCGGTGAGGCGGGAGGCCGGCGGTGGCGGCTCCGCCGGGTCGCCGTCCAGCCACACGGCAACGTCGTAGTTGTAAAGCTGCTTGCACCACAGCAGGCCGGCGAACGCCTGCCGCATCACCATGGCCTCGTCCGCGCTCGCCCCGGCCGGGGTCAGCTCGGCGTAGAACTCGTCGGCCTCGGCCAGCCGCTGCGCGCGGACGGCCTCGAATTCCGGCCCCAGCGGGTCGCCCGGGCCGGCGCTGTCCGCGACTGGCCGCAGCCGCAGGCGCAGCTGGGCTGACGCACCGCCGGCCAGCGTGACCAGGTACCAGAACGCGCATTTCGTCCCCCGCCCGGCCGGGTTCACGGTCGCCGACCCGGAGACCACGTGGTCGTTGATCCCGTCCTTCGGATACGGGGTCTGCGGCGGCGCGCCGAACAGCCGGGCCACATTGGTCTCGTTCTCGCAGAACAGGGCCGTCGGCGAGACGCCGTCCGGCCCCGCGCCGGCCAGCAGCTCCATCGGGCCGCTGATCGGGTGGGTCAGCGTCACCCGGCCGTCGGCGGCCGCGGCGAGTTCGGGGCCCGCGGGCAGTGCCGCGTCCCACGACCACGTGTTGCGGAACCAGGCGCTCGGCAGGACGTGCAGTTGCGCTTGGTCGGGCCCCGCGTTGGTCACCTCGATCGTCATCAGGATGTCGTCTGGCCCCGCCTTCGCGTAGTGGACCTCGACGATCCAGTACCGGCTCTCGTCGAATACCCCGGTGTCGATCAGCTCGTATTCGGGCTCTAGCCGGGAACGCGCCTCGTTCCGCTCTATAAGGTCTTCGTAGGGGAAAGCCGCCTGCGGGTAGTGGTATCGCCACCGGTTCCACGCGTGGCTGGGCAGCGCGTCGAGGTACCACCAGTACTCCTTGACGTCCTCGCCGTGATTGCCCTGCGTGCTGGTGAGGCCGTACGCGCGCTCCTTGAGGATCGGGTCGCGCCCGTTCCACAAGGCGAGCCCGAGGCAAAGATGCTGCTCGATGTCGCAGAAGCCCGCGAGGCCGTCTTCGCCCCAGCGGTACGTGCGGGAGCGGGCGTGGTCGTGCGGCACGTAGTCCCAGGCCTCGCCGTCGGGCGAGTAGTCCTCGCGGACCGTTCCCCACTGGCGCTCGCTCACGTACGGGCCCCAGCGGTACCAGTCCCCGGCCTGCCGGAGCCCATCCTCGAGCCGCCCGAAACCGGCCACCCGCTCGCTCTCGGCGCTCACCGGTGGCCGGCCCTGCTGGAATTACCGCGCGGTTTCCTCACCTGAGGATCGTAAGGGAACGAGGTCGCGCCGGTTCCTGCTGCCGTGTGGCCGCCGGCCTGGCTCCTGGTTAACGCGCCGGCGTGGCCCGGTACGCGGTCCTCCCCTTGCCTGTCCAGAATGGCTCATGGCTCAGCTGATTACGAGCGCGGCGAATCCGGTTGTCAAGCGCGTGCGGCTGCTGGCCGACCGCAGGCACCGGCGGCAGGAGTCCGCGTTCGTCGTGCAGGGCATTCAGCCCGTGTGGCAGGCGGTCGAAGCCGGTGCCGACGTGGAGGTGCTGATCGTCGCACCCGATCTGCTGCGGCATGCGGGCGCCGTCGACATGGTTGCCAGGCGGGAGGCGGCCGGGGTCCGGGTGGCGAGGCTGTCGGCCGAGTTGTTCGGGCGGATCGCGGACAGGGACGCACCGTCGGGGCTGGCGGCGATCGTCCGGTCTGGGCCGCTGGCCCTCGCCGACCTGCAAGCCGGCGCCGGCGCCGTGTTCGCCGCGCTGCACGAGGTGGCCAACCCCGGCAACCTCGGCACCATTGTCAGGACCGCCAGCGCGGCGGGTGCATCGGGGATCATCCTGATCGGCCCTTCCGCCGATCCGTTCGACCCGGCGGCGGTGAAGGCCAGCATGGGCGCTTTGTTCACGGTGCCGGTGGTGCCGGCCGCGTCGGCCGCGGAGTTCCTTGACTGGGCCGCGGCGCGCGACCTGACCACGGTCGCGACGTCGGGCCGCGCCAGCGTGTCGTGCTGGGACGCCGATCTGAGGCCACCGCTGGCGCTGCTGCTCGGCAGCGAGGGCACCGGGCTGCCGGCCGACCTGCTCGCGGCCGCGGACTTGACCGTGGCCATTCCGATGACCGGGACCGCGGAGTCCCTGAACCTGGCCGTCGCGGCCGGCATCCTGCTGTTCGAGGTCCGCCGCAGGACCGGCCTGCCGGCCTGACGTCGCGGCGCGACCTCGTTCTCCGACACCCTGCACGTCCTCCGCATTTTCGCGGTCGCTTTGACGTGGTATGCACCGGGCACCTTACGAGGCGTCCGCCAGCTGACCCGACGTGCGGCACGCTGTGACCCTTATCCGGAGCGGCGCCGTTCAGGGTCAAGTGGGGGTCTATCCCCATTGTCCGCGGTCGGCCGGCGCCAAGAGACTGGCGCAGACAACGGGGTTCTCGCCGAACCGGCGAGTGCCGACAGATGCGCCAGTACTGAAGGGACTGCGCTGATGGACGCGCTGATTCGGGTCAGTGATGTAAGCAAGCGATACGACAACGGCGGGCCATTTGCCGTTGAGGATGTAAGCCTGGAGGTGGCCGCCGGGGAGGCCGTGGCCATCATGGGCCCGTCCGGCAGCGGCAAGTCCACGCTCCTGAACCTGATCGCGGGGTTGGACCGGCCGACTAGCGGCACCGTGACCGTGGCCGGGCAGCGGATCGATGCGCTGAGCGAAACCGGTTTGGCCCGGTTCCGGCGCCAGCGGGTCGGAATGATCTTCCAGTTCTTCAACCTGCTCGACGACCTCACCGTGGACGACAACGTACTGCTTCCGGCTCAGCTGGCGGGCCTGTCCAGGGCCTGGGCCCGGCGCAAGACGGACGAGCTGCTCGAGCGCCTCCAGATCACCGCGCACCGGCAGGCCTACCCGGCCCGGCTGTCGGGCGGGGAGCGACAGCGAGTGGCGATCGCGCGGGCGCTGGTGAATTCGCCCGAGTTGCTGCTGGCCGACGAGCCAACCGGCGCGCTGGACACCACGACGGGCGAGGAAATCGGCGCGCTGTTGCGGGAGCTGAACCGGGCCGGCCAGAGCATGATCATGGTTACGCACAACCCGGACCTGGCCGCCCGGTACGCGGGCCGGACGATCCGGATCATCGACGGCCGCATCGCCAGCGACTCGGGGGCCGCTGGCGGACGTCACCTGGCCGCGGACGAGTACCTGGCCGGGACCGGGCGCGCGCCGGGGGTCGGGCCCGAAGGCGACGCCGCGACCGCCTGGACCCGGCCATGAGCGCGCGGCCGGTTATTCGGGCAGCGTCGGGCGGCGTGACCAGGCACCGGGCGCAAACGTTCGTGATCTTCATGGTGCTGCTGGTCTCGACCGCCTCGGCCACGCTCGGACTGGCGCTGCTGGCCACGGCCAGCGGGCCGTT
>JASHOL010000168.1 GCA_030041135.1 Streptosporangiaceae bacterium
GTCGGCGGCCGCGCCGTCGCCGACCGGTCGCGCCCGGAGGTGGCCGCGCGCCTGGTCGAACCGGCCGAACCAGGCGGCCGGCAACACCGCAAGGCAGCAGCAGACCACGATCAGCACTAGGCGCGCACTGACCAACCCGGCCGGTGGCGCCAGGCCATGCCACGTGAACACGTGCAGCGGGCGCGCGACCTGGGTAAAGCCGACGCTGAACGCAGCCGGGTGCAGGCGCTGCGCCGCCATCGCCCGGCTCATCGACGTCCTGACCGCCCCGAAGCCCAGCGGCACGCTTCCGCCCGCGATCGCGAGAGTCATCCAGACGAAGAACCAGGCGACGTTGCCCAGGCCGCCCAGTACCGGGACGGTCTCGACGAGCACCGCAGCGGCAGCAGTCAGCGCCAGCACCGGGAGCGTGAACAGCGCATATGGCAGCAGCAGGGCCCCGAGGCTGACGGCTCGAGATTCGCCGCGCACCAGTTGCAGGCCTAGCGCCGTCATCGCCAGTACGCCCGCCATCGAGGCCAGGACCATCAGGTTGCTGGCGAACTTCCCTGCCAGGTACCCGGCGTTACGCAGCGGCGTAGCCGCCAGGACCTGGCCCACGCCGGTCTGCTCGTCGCGGGCGATCGCGGCCCGCACGACATAGAACCCGCCACCCATTAGCCACAGGGCGCCGGCCAGCGCCGTCACCGTCCCGGCCCAGGCGGAGTTGTACACACCCCGGTAGCCGCCCGCGTTCATGATCACGTACAGCGATGAGGACGGGGGCAGCGCCAGGTAGCCGAGCGCCACCGCGACGGCCAGCGTGACCAGGTAACCGGGCCGGCGGGTTCGTTCCCGGAAGTCCGCGACGGCGAGCGCGGCCAGCGTCCGGGACCCGGCCGTGAGCCTGGCCCGACTCATCCCCAGGAACGGCAGATTGGGGCCAGTCGTCGCGCTCATCGCCGTGCTCCGGCGGTCTCACGCGGCGAAGAGCTGCGGACGATCGTGAGGTAGGCGTCTTCCAGGTCCGGTGGCACCTGGACCGCGCCCGGAAGCGGCGGGCAAGACGCCAGTAGCCGGACCCGCACTCCCGCCCCGGTGCGGATCATCTTGCTGACTGGGTGCCGGTCGCGGAGCACCGCGAGTTCGCCGGGCGGCACCATCACCTCCCAGACCCGGCCCCGCGCGTGCCACAGCAATTCGTCCGGGTTGCCGCGCACCAATAGCCGGCCGCCTGCCATGATCGCGATGTCGGCGGCCACCGATTCGACGTCGGACACGATATGCGTGGAGAGCAGGACGATGCGGTCAGCGGCCAGATCGGCGAGCATGTTCCGGAACACCACCCGCTGCTCGGGGTCGAGGCCGGCCGTGGGCTCGTCGACGATAAGCACGCGCGGGTCGGCCAGCAGCGCCTGGGCGATACCCACCCGCCGCAGCATGCCGCCGGAGTACTTGCCAAGCGGTCGCTTCCCCGCGCCCGCAAGGTCCAGTAGCTCCAGCAGGTCGCCGATGCGTATCCGGGCGGTCGTGGCGGGCAGGCCCTTGACGGCGGCGAGGTAGGACAGGAACTCGCGGGCGGTCAGGTGCGGGTAGACCCCGAAGTCCTGCGGCAGGTAGCCGAGGTTGCGGCGCAGCGGCTCGGGCCGTGCTATAACGTCTGCCCCGTCCAACAGCACCCGCCCGCTGGTCGGCCGGGTGACGGTCGCGGCAATCCGCATCAGCGAGGACTTGCCGGCGCCGTTGGGCCCCAGCAGCCCGACCAGCCCAGGCTCCAGTCTCATGCTCACGCCGGCCACGCCGAGCGTGCCGTTCCCGTACACCTTGGAGACGTCCACGAACTCGAGTCGCATGACTCGGATCACTCCTTCCTCCACGTCGGGCCTGGATCAGGCAGCGCGCCGCATCCAGAACGCGCTCACCAGCCCGAGCGCGCCGCCGGTGATGGCCAGCCAGGCGCCTGGCAGCAGGGCCGACCACGGCAGGTTCGCCGGATTGGCATAGTGCACGTTCGGCAGGTTCGGAGTGTTGTAGTGGTGCGCGACCAGCCCGATCCACATACCCGACGCCCCGAGTGCGAGCAGGGCAGCGGCCACGGTTAGCGTCCGCAAGCCGGCTAGCGCTCCGATCACCATCAGCAACCCCAGGACGACTACGGCGAAGCCTGTCGACGTCCAGAACGAACTGGTCGGGGCGAATGAGTAGACCAGCATCCGCGACAGGGCGGTATGCGCGATGCCCATCGCAGGCCGCGGGCCGTCTGCGCTTAGCCACCTCAGCGCCGGGCCCGCCATCACCGCTAGCCCGCACAGCGCGGTGAAGGTTGCGGCCGGCAACCAGACTCTGGTGCTGGAGCTCGTCGCAAGTCCTGTCGTCATCGTCATTACCTCCTGCCGGGAGCGCCGCTGCCGGCCTGCGCCACGGTGGCGATGCCCGCGCTGGGCGGCGTGCTCCAGGCAACCAGCGGGCGGGTGGCGGGTCACTACGACAAGGCACCGGATCATGGGTAGGGCTAGGCACACCGGCCAGCTACGGCTGAGCTCATCGGCTCTGGCTCCGCGATGCGGCTACCGTGATGAGCATGCGCACTCCGGCCCCGCGAACCGCACTGGAGGCCGCCACCTGGCGCCGCCTGCCGGTCAGCGGCTGGCCGTGGCGGTCGGCGGGCTACCTGCTGGCTACGCAGCCGGTGGCCGTGGTAACGGCGGCCTGCCTTGCCGTCCCGGCCGTGCCCTGGCTGGTGCTGGCGGCCGGCGGCTACCAGGCCGGTGCCATCGTGCTGCTGACGCTGCTCGGGGCCGCGCTGGTCGCGGCGCTCGGCCCGCTGCTCTCGGCGCCGCTCGCAGCGCTCGCCCGCCGACGGCTGCCGCTGGTCGATACGCGTCCCAACATGCCGGAGATCCGCCTGTCAGCCGACGAACTGCCGCTCGGCCAACCGCCGCGGCTATCCGCCAGGGTGGCGGCGTGGCTGCGCTCCCGCTACCTTGAGCCGACCGCATGGCGTGAGCTCGGCTATATCTGCCTGCTGGCCACCGTCGTGCCGGCACTTTCGGTCGCCGCGCTGTTCGCCCTGCCGCTGGCAGCGCTGTTCGTCGCTAGCCCGTTCCTGGTGCTGGCACAGGGACCGCACGGTGGCGCGGTCGCGCTCGGCTTCGGCAGTGCCGCCACGGTCACGCAGACAGTACCGTTCCTCATCGGCGGCCTTCTCCTGCTCCTGCTGGTGCCGTACCTGGTGACACTGATCGCCGGCGCTGACGCCGCGGTGGCCCGCGCCCTGCTGCTGACGGGTCCGGGCGATCTGTTGCGGGCCGAACTGACCGAGGTGACACGGTCGCGGGCCCGGCTCGCCGACGCGTTCGAGACCGAGCGGCGGCGCATCGAGCGCGACCTGCACGACGGGGCTCAGCAGCGGCTGGTCAGCCTCACGATGCAACTCGGCCTCGCCCGGCTCGACCTGCCGCCCGCCTCCCCCGCGGCAGCCGCCGTGGCCGCAGCGCATCAGCAGGCCAAGCAGCTGATGACCGAGCTGCGCGAGCTGATCCACGGGATCCAGCCGCAGGTTCTGACCGACCTCGGGCTGCCGGCCGCCCTCGGCGAACTCGCCGAGCAGTCCCTGGTCCCGGTCACCGTGGACGCGCAGCTTCCCGGCCGGCTGCCCGGACCGGTCGAGGCCACCGCATACTTCGCGGTCGCCGAGGCACTCACCAACGTCGCCAAGCACAGCGGTGCGACCAGCGCAACGGTAACGGCACGCCGGCACGGCGACACGCTCGTCGTCGAGGTCAGCGACAACGGTCACGGCGGCGCCGACCCGATCCGAGGATCGGGCCTGACCGGCCTGGCCGACCGCGTGGCCGTGACCGCGGGACGGATGCTGATCTCGAGCCCGGCCGGAGGCCCGACGCGCCTTCACGTGGAAATGCCATGCGGCCAGAGCCAGCCGTTATCCGGGTAGTCCTAGCCGAGGACGGGGTCCTGCTGCGGGAGGGACTCGCCCGGCTGCTTGACCGGTTCGGGTTCGAGACCGTCGCGGTGGCCGAAGACGCCGAGACTCTCAAGCGGGCGGTCGCCGACCACGGCCCTGACCTGGTGATCACCGATATCCGGATGCCGCCGGGCTTCAGCGACGAAGGACTGCAGGCGGCCGTCCAGCTGAGGCACACCGACCCCGCCCTGCCGGTCGTCGTGCTCAGCCAGTACGTCCAGCACCGCTACGCCGCCGAACTTCTCGACTCAGGGAACGGGCGCGGGCTCGGCTACCTGCTGAAAGACAGGGTCGCTGACGTCGCCGAGTTCGCCTCCGCACTGCGGCGCGTCGCGGGCGGCGCAACGGTCGTCGACCCCCACGTCATCACGCAGCTGATGCGCCGCCGCCGCGACCCGCTGGCCGCGCTTACGAGCCGCGAGCGTGAGGTACTCGCGCTGATCGCCGAGGGACAGTCCAACTCCGCGATTGCCAGCAGCCTGGTGGTCTCCGAGGCAGCGGTCGGCAAGCACGTCGGCAATATCTTCGCCAAGCTGCGCCTGCCGCAGGCCGACGACACCAATCGCCGCGTGCTCGCCGTCCTCGCCTATCTCAGGGCCGAGGACAGGCAGCGCTGAGCCGCTTCAGGCCAGGGCCAGGGCAATCGCGTGCAGCGCCAGACCGACGCTCGCTCCCACCACGGTGCCGTTGATGCGGATGTACTGCAGATCTCGCGCCAGGAGCAGTTCGAGCTGACTCGACGTCTCGGCGGCGTCCCAGTGCTCGATGGTCGCGGTGACTAGTCCGGCGAGTTCGTCGCGGAACTGGTCGGCGAGAGCCCTGGCTCCCAATTCGACTACTCGCTCGATGCCGTCCTGGAGTCCGCGGTCTGATTCGATCCGCCGGCCGCCCGTTACGAGTGCCTCGGCTAGTCGGCGGCGCAACTCCGACTCTGGATCGGCTGCCTGGGAACGCAAGGCGTCCTTGGCTCGCTGCCATAGCGCGGAGGACCAGTCTGGTAGCCCGGCGCTCGCGAGAACCTCCCGCTTGATGCGCTCGGCGCGCTCGCGCAGCTCCGGGGACGTTTCGAGCCGGTCGGGGAGCCCGGCGATCCATTCCCCGAACTGCCTCCGGGTCTCATCGTCGGGATCGGAAGCCATCGCCGCCAGCCGCTGACGCAGCCGGGCGTGCAGGCGGTCGAAGATCACCCGGTAGACCGCGGCGGGCACCCAGCGCGGTGACTCGGCCTCAAACTGCTCGCGCAGCTCGGCGTAGTGATCGGCGAGGTAGCGGTCAGCGACGGACACGATGCCGTTGATCAGCTCGTCTTTGCGGTCTCCGGCGAGGATTACGCGTAGAACCCGGCCGGCCAGCGGCGCTACGTCGACGGCGTCGAGCACCCGAGACAGCTCTGCGGTGAACACACGCCGGACATCCTCGTCGCGAACAGCCTCCGCCAACCTGACCACCAGGTCTGCGCCATGACCGGCCAGGCGGCCGGCGTTGGCCGTGTCGGCCAGCCAGTCGCCCAGGCGCGGAACCACGCCAGTGGCGTGGACCCGATCGGCCAGAACCTCGGCGTTGAGGAAGTTCTCCTGCACGAACTGGCCGAGCGTGGCAGCGAACTGGTCCTTGCGCTCGACGATCAGCGCGGTATGCGGTATCGGCAGGCCCAGCGGCCGGCGGAACAGAGCCGTCACCGCGAACCAGTCGGCGACGCCTCCGACCATGGCCGCCTCGGCGCCGGCCTGCACGTAGCCAAGCAGGGTTCCGTGGGCGCCCGCCGCGGTCACGCCCGCGAAAAGCGCCGTCACCGCCGCGAGGAGAGCGGTAGCCCGTCGGCGCGCAGCGGCTAGGCGGCGCGTTCGCAATTCCAGCGTTTCTCGCCTCAGGGCGAGGGCCGGTGAGCCAAACACCGTTGCCGTCGGTTCCACGTGGCGCTACCCGGTCAGTCCACGGCCCAGCGTGATCCCTGGCCAGATAGCCCGCGATACCACTGCAGGCAGGACCTAGCCGTGGCGACCAGCTCCGCGGGCAGGTGTAGCAGCATGGCTCCGATGCTAGTGGTCGGCGCTCACAACCCCGTCTCGCTGCACCCTGAGCTAGCGGGCCCTCACGGCAGCCAGGGCCTGCTCGGCGAGATCGGACCTCTCGCCCCTGAGCCAGGTAATCCGTGGATCGCGGCGGAACCAGGACTCCTGGCGCCGGACGAACCGCTTGGTCGCCAGGATCGTCTGGGCCGCCGCCTCAGCCTCGGTCCATTCGCCGTCCAGGAACTTGAGAACCTGGGCGTAGGCGAGGGCCCGGCTCGCGGTCCTGCCGTCCCGGAGACCAGCCGGTACCAGCCGGCGGACCTCGTCCACCAGGCCAAGCTGCCACATCCGGTTAACACGTTCGGTGACCCGGCGGTCGAGCTCGGGCCTGGGCAGCTCGATTCCGACCTGGATCGCGGGGACCGCGTACTCGTATTTGGGCAGCGTCGCGCTGAAGGGCCTGGCCGTCAGCTGGACAACCTCCAGTGCCCGCACGATACGGCGGCCGTTGCTCGGCAAGATGGCCGCCGCGGCGACCGGGTCAACGACCCGCAGCCGGGCATGCAACTCGGCCGGTCCTACCTCAGCAAGCTCCCCTTCCAGGCGGGTCCGGAGGCCCGGATCGGTACCGGGGAACTGGAGATTGTCGAGGGCGGCCCGGACGTACAGGCCAGAGCCGCCCACGAGTATCGGCGTGCGGTCCCGGTCCTGGATGTCAGCGATCGCTGCCCGCGCCAGCAGCTGATACTCCGAGACGCTCGCGGTCTGGGTGACGGGCCAGATGTCGAGGAGGTGATGCGGCACGCCGCAGCGTTCCCTGGGGGTCAGCTTGGCGGTGCCGACGTCCATTCCCCGGTAAAGCTGCATCGAGTCGGCGTTCACGACCTCCCCGCCGAGCGCCCTGGCCAAGGCCAGCGAGAGGTCCGACTTTCCGGCCGCAGTGGGCCCCACCACCGCGATCGCTGGCCGTAGCATTGCATCAGTCTGGCAGCGCGGGGTAAGTCCCTGCACACGCGACGCGGCGGCGCCGCCGCGCGATCCGGGGGTTAATCCATGAGTTATGACGATGACATAACGGCGTCTAACGGCGTTGATGACGACGAGTACGAAGACGAAGAGCTCGACCTGGAGGACGACCCCGACTCAGAGGAGGATGACCTGGACTGGGACGAGGCCGAAGAGGACTATCAGGGCTTGGACGATAGTTCACCAGGCAAGGTCTAGGCTGGGCCTCCAACCAGCCTCAAGCGGCCGGCTCCGCTGCGCGGACCGGCCGCTTTAGCGTGCGGTCCGCGACTGCCGCCAGGCAGCCTTCGCGGATGAAATGCTCAGCCCATGGCGCGGACGGACGGCATGCCGAGCGGCAC
>JASHOL010000169.1 GCA_030041135.1 Streptosporangiaceae bacterium
AGTCCCCAGGGCTGCCTCGGCATCATCCGTGCGCGCCCCCGTTGACCGGTCTGGCTCAGTCGGCTGGCACGGTATCGACTCAGGGTCTGACGTGCGCAGGTCGCCCCCTGCGGCCCGTACCTCGCCGTCGTTCCCCACATTTGGAGCGTAATACTGGGCTATCAACCCTCAAAGCCGCGCGAGGTCGCCCTATCTGAGTCGGTTCAAGACGCGACGTGCGGAACAATCTCCCTTAATCTCACCAAGTCGGGCGCTCGCGAGTCGGCGTTAGCGCGCCGAATAGTGGCCGTCCGCGACATTTCACCGACTCGGTCCCTTAAGATTAGGACGTATAGGTGCAAAACTGGGACCGAGTCGGTGAAATGTGGGTCTCACCGCGCCCTGCGGCCCGTAGTAATCCGGTATATCAGCATAAATACTCGGCGCTTCCACGTCGGATCCGGAACGTCATCGCGGGCTCAGTCGGCTGGGCCCATGCTGGCGGGCCCAGTTGGCCGGGCTGAGGCGCGCGGGCTCAGTTGGCCGGGCCGAGGATGAGGCCGCTGGTGGGAACGCCGGTACCGGCCGTGACCAGGACCGGGCCGTCACCTGGCACCTGGTTCACCGCGGTTCCCCGCACCTGCCGGACGGCCTCGGCGATGCCGTTCATGCCATGCAAGTAGCCCTCGCCCAGCTGGCCGCCGTGCGGGTTGAGCGGGAGCCGGCCGCCGATCTCCAGCGCGCCGTCGGCGATGAAGTGGCGGGCGTCGCCGCGCGCGCAGAAGCCCAGCTCCTCCAGTTGCATGAGCACGTACGGGGTGAAGTGGTCGTACAGCACGGCCGTGCGGATGTCGGCCGGCCGTAGCCCTGACTGTTGCCATAGCTGCCGCGCGACTACGCCCATCTCTGGCAGGCCGGTCATGTCGTCGCGGTAATAGCTGGTCATCGTGTACTGGTTGGGTCCGCTGCCCTGCGCGGCGGCGCGTATGGCCACGACCGGATTCGCGAGGGAACGGGCCCGGTCTACGCTGGTCACCACCACCGCCACCGCGCCATCGGTCTCCTGGCAGCAGTCAAGCAGCCGCAGCGGCTCGCAGATCCATCGCGACTCCTGGTGCTCGGCCAGAGTGATCGGGCGCTCGTAAAACCAGGCGGCCGGGTTGGTCGCGGCGTGCTTGCGGTCGGCTACCGCAACCGCGCCGAAGTCAGAGCTCGTGGCACCGTAGGTGTGCATGTACCTGCGGGCGGCCAGCGCGACCGTCGCCGCGGGGGTGGCCAGCCCCATCGGGTAGTGCCAGCCGGCATCGATGCTGGCGGAGGTCGCCCCTTGGACCGCGCCTACCGACACCTGCCCGAACCGCCGGCCCGACCGTTCGTTGAGCGAGCGGTAACAGACGACCACATCCGCAACGCCGGCGGCAACTGCCAGGACCGCCTGGTGCACGGTCGCACACGCGGCCCCGCCGCCGTATCCGATCTGGCTGAAGAACGTCAGCTCGCGGGCGCCGAGTTCATGGGCAACCGCTACTTCGGCGCTTGAGTCCATGGTGAACGTGCAGAGGCCGTCGACGTCGGCCGGAGTCAGCCCGGCGTCGTCTAGCGCGGCTCGGACCGACTCGACGGCGAGCTTGAGCTCGCTGCGCCCGGAGTCCTTGGAGAACTCGGTGGCCCCGATCCCGGTAATCGCCGCTACGCCAGAGATCATGACGCCCTCTCGGCAGCACTCGGCCGACCCGTGGTCAGCCGTACCGTGCCGGTCACGTGATTACCGAGGCCGCACGCGCCTGTGACCGCGACGACGTCTTCGTCGTTCTCATTGACCTGCCCGGAGAACGTCAGCGTGTCGCCCGCGTAGCACGGCGCGCCGAGCCGGATGGCGATGGACCGCACGATCGCCTCGGGACCCGCCCAGTCGGTGACGTACCGCTGGACAAGGCCGGTCGTGGTCAGGATGTTGAGGAAGATGTCCCTGTTGCCGCTCCGCACGGCGAAGTCGCGGTCGTGGTGGACCGGGTAGAAGTCCCTGGTCGCGATCGCGGTCGACACAATGAGGGTCGGCGTCACGTCGAGGACCAGCTCGGGCAGCGCTCCCCGCCGGGCGCGGGTGTCCTCGCGCCAGCCCGGCAGCACCAGCTCGTCGTCGGTCCGAGTGAAGGTCACCCGGACCGGCAGCCCGATGCTGACCTGCTCGGGGGTCATGCCGTGCAGTTCGCCGAGCATCCGGACGCCCTCTGTAAGCTCCACCAGCGCGATCACGATCGGTAGTTGCTTGCCTGGCACCGGCGGGTGGCGGTGCACCACGTAGCTGTAGACGGTGCCGGTCCCGGCAGCGACCTGGTAGTCCTGCTTCTCGGTGGCTCCGCAGTCCAGGCAGGCGGGTCCGGGCGGGTGGCGCAGCTTTCCGCAGAGGCCGCACCGCTGGATGCGAAGCTCGCCGACGGCGGTGCCACCCCAGAAGAACTCGGTATCCGGGGAGTGCGGCGGCCGCATTGCCGGACCCGGACTCACGGCAAGCCGCGGGTCGAGGTCCTGTTGTGTCGGCCTCTCCGGGCGGAACTTCAGCACCCGCCAGTCCATCGAGGCCACCGGCTCGTTACCGGAATACCACGTGTTCCTGGTCGTCACGAACCAGCCCTGCCCGAGCGCGGTCTGCTTGGGACCGGTTACGTCGACTAGCGCGGCGCGCAGCCCGAGCACCTCGCCGTGCCGCAGGTAGCGGTGGTAGGTCTGGTCGCAGTCAGTGGCGACCACCGACGTGAACCCGGCCTCGTCGAGAACGGTCATCATCTCGCCCAGTGGGTCGAGCGCGCCCAGTCCGCCGCCGTTCGGCTCGGGATTATTCGCGATGGAATATTCCGATTCGGAATTGTTCGATCCGGTAGGGGTGGCGGGCGGCGGGGCAAGCCCCGGCATGGTCCAGACCTGGATCATCGCCGGCGGAGCGACCAGCTGGCCGTGCACCGAGCGGGCCGCGAACTCCGGGTCGGTATAGAGCGGGTTCCTGTCGCCAATGGCATCGGTCCAGTTCCTGATGGCCGGCATGTTCACCGGGTCCCTGGCGTACCGCGGGCTGCTCTCCCCGGCCGCGGCCACCCGCCGCGCGGCCTCCCTGATCGTGTCCTCGGTGCTCATCGGGTCACTCGCGGCAGCCGAAGCCCAGCCATCGCTATCAGTTCGCGCTGGACTTCGTTGACTCCTCCGCCGAAGGTCATCACCGTGTTGCGCTTGGTCTGGACGTCGAGCCAGCGGGCCAGCTCGGCCGTGTGCTCGTCGGCCAGGTCGCCGTGCCGCCGCACGACCTCCGCCAGCTCGGCGCCAAGCTGCTGAACCTGCTCGGAGCCGAAGACCTTGGTCGCTGAGGCGTCCGCCACGTCGACCGTGTCGGTGACCGCGACCTGCCAGTTCAGCAGCTCGTTGACGCGCTCGGCGGCGCTGGCCCTGGCCAGCGCGCGCCGGATGTCGGGCTGCTCGAGCAACGGCCGCCCGTCCGGGCCCGGCTGGTGCGCCGCCCACGCGTGCACCTGCGCATGCAGCACGCCGATCCGGCCGGACGGACCGAGCATCACCCGCTCGTGGTTCAGTTGCGCGGTGATCAGCTGCCAGCCGGCGTTCTCCTCGCCGACTCGCATCGAGACGGGAACGCGCACGTCCGTGTAATAGGTCGCGTTCACATGGTGCGCGCCATCGTGGGTAATGATGGGCGTCCAGGAGTAGCCGGGGTCGGACGTGTCGACGATCAGGATCGACAGGCCCTTGTGCTTTGGCGCGTCCGGATCGGTCCGGCACGCGAGCCATACATAGTCCGCGTCATGTCCGCCGGTGGTGAAGATCTTCTGCCCGTTCACGACGTACATGTCGCCGTCGCGGACGGCTTTCGTGGTCAGCGAGGCGAGATCGGTCCCGGCACCCGGCTCGGTATACCCGATCGCGAAGTGAACCTCGCCAGCCAGGATCTTGGGCAGGAAGAAGTCCTTCTGCTGCTGGCTGCCGCGCGCCATCAGCGTCGGCCCGACCGTCTGCAGCGTCACGGCCGGCAGCGGCACGTCCGCCCGCGTGGCCTCGTTGACGAAGATCTGCTGCTCAACCTGGCCGAAGCCGCGGCCGCCGTACTCGAGTGGCCAGCCCACCCCGAGCCAGCCGTCGTTGCCCATTCTCCGCACGACCTCCCGGTAGACCGCGCCGTGCCGCTCTGTCAGCATGTGCTCGCGCTCACGAGGGGAGATCAGCGTGTCGAAGTACGCGCGCAGTTCGGCCTGCAGGGCGCGCTGTGAATCGGTCAGGTCAAGGAACATAGTTAACAACCCTCCCGTGCGCCAAGCAGGTCAAGCCGGTAGCTCGCGCCGCCGACCTGGCTGACCAGATCGGTAATGAGCGCGCTGTACCTCGGCAGTGGATAGGTCACGTCCATGCCGATTCCGCCGTGCAGGTGGTGGCAGGTGCGCAACGCGATCGGCGCGTGCTCGGCCAGCCAGTAACCGGCCACGTCGACGTCATTGCTGGCATCCAGGCCAGTGTCAAGCCGCCAGCACGCGGACAGCGTGGCCAGGTGCAGGATACGGGCGGTCACGTAGACGTCCGCGATCTGCTGAGCGACCGCCTGGAACGTCGCCAGCGGCCGGCCGAACTGCTCGCGGGTCCTGATATAGCTGGTGGTCAGGTCCAGCGCCGCGGTGAGCGCGCCGTCCGAGACGCAGCAGGCACCCGCCACGGCCAGTCGGCTGAGTTCGGCGACCGCATCGTCCGCCCTGGCTTCGCGAGGCCCGGCGCCGCGCTCTCCAGTTCCGCTAGCTGGCGAGTCGCCGTCCAGGACGTGCGCCACCTCGGCCTGCTCGAGCCGGAGCGTGTACTCAGGCAAGCCGGACGAGGTGTGCGTGCGCTGGCACGACACGCCCTTGGCATCGGGCTCGACCACGACCACGGCCGTGCCGCCGCCCGCCACCTGTGCGGGCACCAGTATCCACCGGGCGGCGGCGGCGTACGGCACGCCGAGCTTGACCCCGGTAACAATGCCCGTGCCGGCGGACAACTCCGCGACGGTGGCCGGCGTCTTTGGCATCGGCTCCGACTGCTCGCGAATGGCGGCGGTCAGGATCGTCTCTCCGGTCGCGACTCCGGCCAGCAACTGCCGCTGCACGTCCGGCGAGGCACAGCGAGTCACTGGCAGCACGCCAAGCGCGAGCGTCGCCAGCGCCGGCACTCTCGTTGCGTAACGGCCGATCTGGGTGAGCACGGCAGCGACCTCGCCGACCCCGAGGCCGTCGCCGCCGAGCGAGGCCGGTACGGCGAGCGCCAGCAGGCCGGCCTGACCTAGTTCCTTCCATGTCGCGGAGTCCAGATCCGGCGGCGCCTGCTGGAGGCGCGGTTCTGCGTCCGGCGGAGCCGCGGCAGGCGCGTCCCGCCCGGCGGCCCCAAGTACCTGTGCGGCGAGACGGGAAACCTCAAGCTCGGCCTCGCCGGGGGTGAAGTCCATTTAGCGCGCCTCCTCCAGGGCAGGCCGAGCAGCCGCTCCGCTACCGCCGCTGACAGCAGTATCCGCGCAGTACCACCCGCGTTGGAAAGGCTCGCGGTGAGCAGGAACTCGTGCGCGAACGCGACCGTGTGCGCGGTCGGCGGACCCGACTCGGCCCCGGTTAGTCGAGCCGCAGTCGACCTCGATCTGGGGCGCCCGCTTCGCGCACCTGCGGAGGGAGGAGGGAGGCGCAAGCTGCTCGTCGGTGATCGCGATCGGCAACTTGTCCTCCTCCTCGGCCGGCACTGAAAATTAGAACACGTTCTAGAGAGTGCGGACAAGGACTCTGACCTGCGGAAACGAGTGGACTTGCGGTGCGGCGGCCTCGACTGTCTCAGCCTCCCTTGTTCAGCGTCTCAGTCGCCGAGGCGCGTCTCATCACACGCCGCGCCCGCCTCGCCCCGGCTGCTAGGCGCAGCGTGGCGTGGACATCAGCGAGTAGAGCGGCGAGACTTCTACCGGGCTGGGGAACCCGCGGCTGACGACCGCGCGGCTGGGGCGGCTGCGGTGCCGGGAAAGACTATGGCGAACGAGGAAATCATGACCGTATACGTGCACAAGCTGCCAGGTCAGAGCAAGGCTCTGTACGGCAGGACCGCGGCTCCGGAGTCCTGGTTCGCCCTGACGGCCGACACGGAGGACGAGCTGCACGCCTTTGCCGCGGGCCTCGGTCTCACCCGCATCATGTTTCGGCCCGCCGCGCCGCCTGGGCCGCGCGAGGGGCCCGTAGCCGGTCACTATGACGTGACGCTGGGCGAGCGTGATCGGGCCCTGACGCTCGGTGCACGGGAGATAACGGCGGAAGAGGCCGACCGAATGGCGCAGCAGTTCGCGACCGGGCTGAAGGTTACACAGCGGCCAGGAATCCGGCAGCGTCTGACCGAGTTCTTTCGCGGATGATGCGGAGCCGCAGGTCTTCACCGGTTGCCGGCGTGTACCCATCTCGTTAGTACGGCTAACGATCGACCATTCCGGCCTTCGGTAGAACAGGTTTCTTATCCGAGGGATGTGACGGTGCTAGGGTTGCTGTCTGTCAGCCGATTATCGCAGGTCATAGGCCTCAACCGCGTGATTTCCTATCTGTACACTCGACTTATGAACACGTTATACCGGTAGTGAGCCAGGCCGTCCCGGCCAGGGCAGGGGTTGCCGCGTTGCTAGGCTGGCCAGGCAGGATCGGGCCGGGCCGGCATTGTTCGCCGGAGCAGGCGGCAAGCGCCGCGCCGCCGGTCACGGGGGACGTCCTGCGTGAAGATGAAAGGGCCACAATGGCAACGCCGAAAGTGCGTACCAACGGGTCCGAGCCGACTCCGCCCGCCGCGGCCGAGGCCGACCTTGGCTCGGCGGCCCAGCGAGACCGGCGCAAGCGCATCCTGGACGCGACGCTCTCGCTCGCCTCCAAGGGCGGCTATGAGGCGGTTCAGATGCGCGCCGTCGCCGAGCATGCCGATGTCGCTCTTGGCACGCTTTACCGGTACTTTCCATCGAAGATCCACCTGCTGGTCTCGGCGCTGGCCAGGGAGTTCGAGCGCACGGAGGAGAAACTCGACCGGTCGCCAATCCCCGGTGACACCGCGTACGCCCGGATGCTGTTTGTCTTGGGCAAGATCACCAGGTCGATGCAGCGCGAACCGCTGCTGATTGAGGCGATGACGCGAGCGTTCATGTTCGCCGATCCGAGCGCCGCCAGCGAGGTCAACACAGTTGCGCGGATCATGGAGGAGATGCTTACCAAGGCCATGCACGAAGGCGAGCCGACCGCCGACGAACGCGCCGTTGCCAGGGTGATCGGAGATGTCTGGATGTCGAACCTGGTCGCCTGGGTGACGCGGCGTGCTTCGGCCAACGACGTGGCCAATCACCTGGAGGTCGCCGCCCGGCTGCTCCTGCGCTAGGCTGCGGGCCTGCGCTCGGCGGCCCGCCTTCGCCCGCCTGCGGCCGCCATCCTCAGACGGAAGGGCCAACGGCGGCTGGCCGGCGCCCGTGAGACCGTAGTCACGATGACAGAGCAGACTGTGGCAAGGCAGCCCACGGGCCTGCGCGGGCTGCTGCGTCCTGGGTATCGTCGGCCCGCGCCGAGCGGCCCAGAACCGTGGAAACCGCAGTGGTCGGTGGCCGCTGCCCTCCGCGCGGTGCGGGCGACCGTCGTCGTTCCTGGCCTGTTTGCCGTCACCTTCAAGGGTCTCCACGACCCGCAGATGGCCACTTTCGCCGTGTTCGGTGGCTTCGGTGCCCTAGTGCTGACCACCTTCGGCGGATCCCGCTGGGACAAGCTGATCGCGCATTCCGGCCTCGCGGTGGCCGGCAGCGTGGCGCTGATACTCGGCACGCTGGGCAGCGGCTCGGCCTGGGAAGCCGCTCTCGTTACGATTCCAGTGACCTTCGCGATCTATTTCGCCGGCGCGGCCGGGCCGAACGCGGCCGCGGCCGTCACCGCTACGCTGCTCGCCTTTATTCTGCCGATCGCGTCGGGCGGCGGCACCAGCGAGATTCCGTCCCGCCTCGCGGGGTGGTGGCTAGCCTCAGTGGTCGGTACGGCCGCCGTCCTTGCCTTGGCACCCCGGCCGGCCGGAGACCGGCTGCGCGCGGCGGCAGCAGCCCTGGCCGTCGCGCTCGGAACGCAATTGCAGGCGGCCATAGATGGCAACGCCACGGCGGAGGACGTCGAGGCCACCGTGGCCGCTAAACGGAACTTGCTGACCGTTTTCGACGCGACGCCATACCGGCCGATCGGCCTCGCCACCGCCGACCAGGGGCTGGCCAGCCTAGTCAGCGTGCTTGAGTGGTGCTCATCGCTGGCCGTCGAGGCGATGGATGGCCACGCGAGCCTGAGTGACTACGCGCCGGAGGACAAGGAGTTGCTGGCCGAGTCGGCGGCGGCGCTGCGCTCGATCGCCAGGCTGCTTGCCGGCGGCGATGAGTCGCCCAGCATGGAGCGGATCTGGATGGCCAGGCAGGTCAGCGCCGCGCACCTGCGGAGCCTGGCCGGGGACCCGGCGGCCGTGCGCAAGATGGCCGAAAACGCGTTCTTCGCGCAGACCATCGGCGTGTGCGCCTCGGCGGCCGCCGCCGACGCCCTGATAGCCACCCGCCGGCTTGGCCCGGATGCGGTCGAAGCCCAGCGGCAGCGGTGGCTTTCCGTGGAACTCGGCCGGCCCGAGGATCTCGCCGGGGCCGATCCGAACGCGGCCGGGTTCCGGCGCCCATTTCGCGCGCTGCCCCTGGGGCTGGGCCGGACCGTCGCCGCGAACGCGAGCTTGAGGTCGGTCTGGTTCCGCAACAGTGCCCGCGGTGCGGCCGCCCTGGCCGTGGCCGTAGCCGTGGCCAAGGTAACCGGAGTGCAGCACGCGTTCTGGGTCGTGCTCGGCACGCTCTCGGTGCTGCGCACCAGCGCGGGTGCCACCGGCACGACGGCGCTGCGAGCGCTTACCGGAACTGTGCTCGGATTCATCGTCGGCGCGGCACTGCTCGTGGCCATCGGAACGGGCCCGACCGCCCTGTGGATCGCGCTGCCGATCGCGGTCCTAGTAGCCAGCTACTCGCCGGGAACCATGCCGTTCACGATCGGCCAGGCAGCCTTTACGATCATGGTTGTCGTCCTCTTCAACATTCTCGCCCCGGCGGGCTGGAAGGTCGGCCTGCTCAGGATCGAGGACGTCGCCCTCGGCGCCGCGGTCAGCGTCGTCGTGGGCGCTCTGTTCTGGCCGCGTGGCGCGGCGGCCGTCTTCGGCGACAACCTGGCCGACGCGCTGCGGGCCGGCGCTGGTTACCTGGTCGAGGCGACCAGGTGGGTGCTCGGCCTGCCTGTGCCGGATCCCGGCCAGGGCGCCGAGGCGATCGCGACCGGCATCCGGCTGGACGACGCGGTGCGGGGCTTCCTCACCGAGCAAGGCTCGAAACGCCTCGACAAGCAGGACCTGTGGATGCTGGCCATGTCGACGCTACGGCTCCGGCTGACTGCGCACTCAGTGGCCAGCCTGCCCGGACTGGAGGCCGCCGGTGGCTCTCCGGCCCAGCACCCGATGGGCGCCGACGTTCGTGACACGCTGGCAAGCGACTCGGTGACGGTGGCGGACTTCTATGCCCAGATCGCCGAGCAGGTGGACAGGCCTGGTCACGGCGCCAGATGGCCAGCGGATATCCAGGTACCCGCTGTGGCGTCCCAGCGCCTGGCCTACCCGTCGACCGCCGGTCCTGCGCATTTCCACCCGGAAGCTCTCTGGGTTCGCGATCACCTGATTGAGCTGGGATCGCACTCGGCTGCTCTCATCGAGCCTGCCCGCCGACTGGCGGAGCTGCGCCGTACTCCATGGTGGCGCTAGAGGCAACTGGCGCTTATAACGTTTTAATAGCGCTCACTCATACTTAAGAGCTGAGTACCGGTTGGTCACTACTGTGCCAAGTTTAGGGACCGCCCTCTGGCATGAGCGGCGGGAGTTCCTGGGCATTGGGCACTAGCTACAAACCGGAGGAATCGCACTTGAACTCAGCACCGAAGCCAAGGCGGCGTGCCGCCACACTGGCCGTCCTCGCCGCTGGGACAGCCGTCTCGCTGTCGCTGCTGTCGGCAGTCGCATTGGCCCAAAACACGGCCAGCCCCGGCCCGGCGCTGGTTGCCGTGCCGCAGGGCGTAACGCTCGCCGGCCTGAACGCGAAGCCGGTCTTCCCGGTGCGGGCCAACAAGCCAGAAATCGTCTCGTTCGCTCTCAAGATGCGCAGCGAGGGATCGCTTGCGGGAGAGGTCGAGGCCGGAATCAAGCCTGGCCACTTCCTGTCGGTCGCGCAGTTCGCCGCCCGATACGGCGAGCCCGAGTCCCGGATCAAGGCGCTTGAGAAGTACCTCGCCCACTATGGCATCAGGACAACGGCGTACGCCGATCACCTCGTGGTCACGGCTCACGGCACGGCCGGAGACTTCAACCGCGCGCTTTCTGTAAAGCAGGGGGAGTACAAGTCTGCAGCGATCCCGGCCCACGACGGCCAGGCCGCCCGTCCGGCGGTCGAGTTTCACGCCACCACTGACAGGCCGTTGCTGCCGAGGAACCTTGCCTCGTTCATTGAGTCGATCCTGGGGCTGGACAACTACCCGATCTACAGCAGCACGGCGGTGCACGCGAACGTCGCGAGCCACGCCAAGGCGTCGGCCGACCTGCAGCAAGGTAACCGGACGCCCGGCGACTTCGCGAAGAACTACGGCCTCGACCCGCTGTACCAGAAGGGGGCGAAGGGCCAGGGCCAGACCATCGGCATCGTCACGTTCGCAAGCGTCCGCCCGGCCGACGCCACCCACTTCTGGTCGAAGGTGCTGAGAATCAAGACCAAGGCGAACCGGATCACGCTTGACGACGTGGACGGCGGCTCGGGCAAGGTCAGCTTCGATGCAGGCTCGGGCGAGACCACGCTGGACGTGGAGCAGTCGGGCGCGGTCGCGCCGGACGCGAACATCGTCGTCTACCAGGCGCCGAACAGCGACTTCGGCAACGAGGACGCGTACGCCGCGGTCGCGAGCCAGAACCGGGCGCAGACCGTATCGTGCAGCTGGGGCGAGTCGGAGACCATACTCGAGGTCACAGCCGCCGCGGGCACCGAGTCCTCAACGCTGATCCAGGCCCAGGACCAGCTGTTCCTCGAGCTGGCGGCCCAGGGCCAGAGTTCGTTCTCCACCGCAGGCGACGACGGGGCCTATGACGCCACCGGCGACATCGGGACGACGAACCTGTCGGTCGACCAGGCCGGCGACAGCCCGTTCACGACGACCGCGGGCGCGACCACCCTGGCCGGGACCATCCCGCTGGAGAATGCGGAGGACCCGACCGGACCTCTGACGTATGTCCGCATCCCCGCTCAGCGGGCCTGGGGCTGGGACTGGCAGTGGCCGCACTTCGCCCTGTTTAAAGCGTCGTCGGAGGCACAATTCGCCGAGGAAGACGTCGCCGGCACTGGCGGCGGATACAGCTCCGTCGAGGTCAGGCCCAGCTACCAGAGGCTGATCAGGAACATTGGCGACTACTCGGCCGTGCCGTACTTCACGTCGACCGACCCCGAGGTCCAGAAGGGCACGGACATCAGCCTGCCCACGGAACTCTCCGCGTGGGACACGGGGGAGACGCCGCCGGACTCGGCGGCGCCGCCGGCAGTGATCAAGGGCGAGGCCAACGGCCGGGCGGAGACGGACCTTGCCGCCGACGGTGACCCGTACACCGGCTACCTGCTGTACTTCAGCGGTTTCCCGAAGGCGGACGGCACCCTGGAGTCGGGCTGGGGCGGCACCAGTTTCGTCGCCCCCCAGATGAACGGATCGGCTGCGGTGATCGACTCCCTGCTTGGTCACCGGCTCGGGTTCTGGAACCCGGCGATCTACCGGTTCGCGACGATGCACGACTCGCCGTTCACGCCGATCGACACTACTGGCGGGAGCAACACGAATCTCTACTACACCGGGACCAAGGGAGCGCTCTACGACCCTGCGACCGGCCTGGGCACGCCGACCCTCTGGAAGCTCGCGGCGGACTTCCGGATCTTCGGCTGACCCAGGAATCGCCAGCCGCCTCCAGGCGACAGGGCGAGGGCCCCGCGCGGGACACAGGTCTCGCGCGGGGCCTCGCCCCTGCGCGGGACACCGCAGACGTGTGCCGCCATGTAATCGTCAGGGCTGCGCGAACTGCCGGGCGCGCAGTTGCGCCGGCGAATGCTGTGACGGTACTCACTGATCTGGACCAGGCCCTTCCGGTAGGGGCGGGAAGGGACCGCTTACTAGCCTTCTGACCAGGCTCTTTGCCTCGCCGAGATGTCATTTACAGTTTGCCGTGGCGTCACGGCGTGTCGGGTGATTACGGTAGACAAATGCCGCACTGTGGAAGCGTGCGAGTTGCGTATGTGACCGAGTCGTTCCCGCCCGATGTCAACGGCGTCGCGCACACTGCCGTGCGCGTCGCGGAGCACCTGGTGAACCGGGGCCACGAGCCGTTGGTCATCGCACCCGAGCCAGCCCGCGGGCTGGCTCGACCAGACCGCACGTTCGCCTTCCCGGTTGTCCGAGTGCGGTCAGTTGGTCTTCCCGTCTATCCCGGCTTCCGGGTCGGGCTGCCCGGTCGCGCAGTCCGAGAGGCCATCGCCAGCCATCACGCCGACCTCGTGCACCTGGCTGGCCCGTTCGTGCTCGGAGCGGGCGGCTGCGCGGCCGCGAAGAGCCTGGGCATCCCGATCGTGACCGTCTACGCGACCGACCTGCCTGCCTACGCCCGCTCATATCACACGGGCCGGATTGGCCAGGCCATCTGCTGGCGCAGGCTGCGGAAGATCCACAACGCCGCGGACCGGAACCTGGCTCCCTGCACTGCCACCGCAGCCGACCTGGATGCTAACGGGATAGAGCGGGTGTGGATCTGGGCCAGGGGCGTCGACAGCGTCCGGTTCGATCCGGCCAAGCGGAGCGAAGAACTCCGCGCCAAGCTGGCGCCAGAGGGCGAGTTGCTGGTCGGATACGTGGGCCGTCTCGCCGCGGAAAAGCGCGTCGACCTGCTCTCAGAAGTCGCCCAGTTGCCGGGCGTGCGATTGGTCATCGTCGGCAGCGGGCCCGCCGAGGCGGCGATCCGCAGAGCGGTACCCAAGGCGATATATCTGGGTCAACGTGGCGGGGAAGACCTCGCCACTATTTATGCCAGCCTCGACGTGTTCGTGCACAGCGGGCCGCACGACACCTTCGGCCAGACCCTGCAGGAGGCTGCCGCGAGCGGCCTGCCGGTCGTGGCGCCGGCGGCCGGCGGCCCGCTCGACCTCGTCAGGGACGGGACTACCGGGTTCCTGGTGCGGCCCGGCGATGCCATCGCGATGGCCGAGGCGGTCGGCAGGCTCGTAGCCGACCCGCAGCTGCGAGCGGCCCAAAGCAGCGCCGCGCGTGAAATGGTGGTCGGCCGCAGCTGGCCGGTCATGTGCGATGAGCTGCTCGGCCACTATGATGCGGTCCTAGCGTCGGGTCGCCAGGCCAGCGACTCCGTCTTCGCGGCTGCGGGGGAGTTGCTCGCCGCGCCGGGGGGAACGGATCGGAAGACGGCCGAAGCCCAAGCGGAGGCCGAGGAGACGCCCAAGGCTGAGGTGGCGGCATGACAACCTTCGTTGCGCTGGGAGATTCGATCACCCTGGGCGTGGGCGATCCGGTCCGGGTCGCGGACCCGGAGACTGGACACAGCCGGAGGGCCTGGCGCGGGTGGGCCGCCCTGCTGGCCGAGGGGCTGCGCGATCCGGAACTCCACATCGTGGCCGGCAACGGGGCCTGCTCGGCCGACCTTGAGCGCGACCAGTTGCCGCGCGCGCTCCAGCTGCGGCCGGACGTCGCCAGCGTCGTCGTGGGGATCAACGACACGCTGCGGCCGAACTTCGACCCTGACCGGATCGAGACGGCCGCGGCGCACACAATCGGCGCGCTGCGGGCCGCAGGAGCCGAGGTCCTCACCATGCGCCTGCCTGATCCTGGCCGGATGCTCGGCGCGCCCAGCTTCTTCGCGCGACCGCTGGCACGGCGGGCACGGCAGATCAACGCGGTCATGGACGGACTGGCCGAGCGTTTCGGCACCGTGCACTTCGACGCCGCATGTGACGAGGTCGTCTATGACAAGCGGATGTGGGCCGTCGACCGGCTGCACCCGAGCGAGCGCGGCCACCGGCACATCGCCCGGCGGTTCCACCAGCTGCTCGACGCGAAAGGCTTCCCTGTCGGCGCGGAGCCCGACGCCGAGCCGGGCAACCCGCCCCCGACCAAGGCGGCCCAGTTCGCCTGGATGGCTACGAAGGGGACAGCCTGGGTCGTCCGTCGGTCTACCGACCTGGTACCGAACCTGCTCGCCCTCGCCTACGCCGAGTGGCGGGCCGGCCCAGAGGCCGAACCCGACGAGCAGGGTGGCCTGGACCTGGCCAAGCTTCCCGGCAACGCCGCCTTACCGGCACCCGCGCCGTCGTCACGCGGAGCAGGCCAAGATACGGATCAAGATCTGGTCGGGGCTGGTCCGGTGGGTTAGCTTTTGTCGGCATGACGTGGCAACCAGAACTGGATGAACTACGCCGCCGCCGGGAACTCGCCGAGCGGATGGGCGGGCCGGAGAAGATCAGGCGGCAACGCGAAGCAGGCCGGCAGACGGTCCGCGAGCGGATTGGCGCGCTACTGGACGAGGGGTCGTTTCACGAGATTGGCGTGCTGGCCGGCACCGCCGTTTACGACGATGCCGGCGCGCTCGCAAGCTTCACCCCGGCCAACTTCGTCACCGGCACCGGGCTGCTGAACGGCCGGAAGGTGGTGGTTGGCGGCGACGACTTCACGGTCAGGGGCGGAGCCGCCGACGCCGCGATCGCCGGCAAGCAGGTCTACGCCGAGCAGCTGGCCAACGAGCTGAGGCTGCCGATCATCCGGCTGGTCGAGGGGACCGGGGGCGGCGGCAGCGTCAAGACGCTCGAGCGCAGCGGGCACACCTACGTGCCGGTCAACCCCGGCTGGGACTACGTGGTCGACAACCTCTCCACGGTGCCGGTCGTCGCGGCCGGACTCGGCCCGGTCGCAGGGCTCGGCGCGGCGCGGCTCTGCGCCGCTCACCTGTCGATCCTGGTCGAGGGCACCGCGCAGCTCTTCGTCGCTGGCCCGCCGGTCGTCAGCTCCGGAGCGGGCGAGCGGGTCGACAAGGAGCAGCTGGGCGGAGCAGGCGTTCATGCGCGGAACGGGGCGGTCGACCTGATCGCGGCGTCTGAAGCGGAAGCTTTCCTGCTGATCAGGAGATTCCTGTCGTACCTGCCGCAGAGCGTGTTCGAGTTGCCGCCGGTCGCAGCCGGTCGCGACCCGGTCGGGCGCCGGGCCGCCGCGCTGCTCGACGCGGTCCCGCGGGACCGGCGCCAGCCATACAAGATCAGGCCGATCCTGGCCGCCGTGTTCGACACCGATTCGGTCCTGGAAATCCAGCGGTACGGCGGCTCGATCGTCACCGCACTGGCCCGGCTGGACGGCCACCCGGTCGGTGTTGTCGCGTGCGACCCCTACGTTGCCGGCGGCTGCCTGACGGTTGAGGGCGCGGAGGCGGTCATCAGGCTCGCGGACCTGTGCTCGGCCTTTCATCTTCCGGTCGTCACGTTTACCGACCAGCCCGGCCTGCTGATCGGCACCAGGGCCGAGCAGCGGGCCACGATCCGCCGCGGCGTCCGTGCCATCAGCGCTGTATATCAGGCGGCGGTTCCCGGAGCTGAGGTCATCGTGCGGCGAGTGTTCGGCGTGGGCGGCGCGGGCCTGACCAACCGCCACCGGCTGATACGCCGCTGGGCCTGGCCGTCAGCCGACTGGGGATCGCTGCCGGTCGAGGGCGGCATCGAGGCTGCGTACCGGGCCGACCTGGAGCGGGCCGACGACCCCGCCGCGCTGCTGGCCGAGATCCGGGCCCGCCTGGACGCCGTCCGCAATCCGATGCGGACCGCCGAACGGTTCGGCGTCGAGGAGATCATCGACCCGCGCGAGACCCGGCCCCTGCTGTGCGACTGGGTCCACGACGCCTACGCGGTGCTCAGGGGCAGCCCGCCCGGCAGGCCATCGTTCGGCGTCAGGCCCTGACCGGCGATGGTCCCTGAGCCGGGACGTCCGGCCTGATCACGGCCGGCCCGGCCGGCTGCAGCTCAGGCCGTCGCCAGCTCGCCTGCCAGCTCGTCGGCCGGCTCCTCAGGTACCGCCTCGGTGTCCCGCATCCGGATGAGCGGCGATGCCAGCAGCCAGACCGTAGCCAGGTTCATCCCGACGGCACAGACCCATAGCGCGTTGCGGTTGCCGAGCGAGCTGCCGAGCGCGCCGCCGAGCAGGCCGCCAAGCGGCAGCGTGCCCCACACAATGAACCGGATCGTCGCGTTCATCCGGCCCAGGAGCCGAGGCGGGCACAGCAGCTGCCGGAACGAGGCCTGGTGCACGTTATAGACCACGGCGCCGAAGCTGAACATGAACATGCCGACGGCGTAGCAGATCAGGCCGGGGCCGGGGTGGGTAAGCGGCAACAGCAGTGCGAACGGTCCCGTGACCGCCATCGATACCCAGATGATCCGGGCCGAGCCGATCCAGCGCCGCAGGAGGCCGCAGCTGAAGGCGCCGACGATGCCGCCGATGGCGCCCAGCGAGGTGAGCAGGCCGATCGTGCTGGCGTCGAGGTGGACCTGGCGGACAAGGAACACCACGCTGATCGCCGTGACGGCCGAGAAGAACAGGTTCGAGGTCGAGGTGCTGCCCGCGATCATCCGCAGGATGGGCTGCCTCAGCACGAACCGAAGGCCGTCGCCCATTTCCTGCCGGAGGCTGGACTGGCCGGTTCGCTCGGGTGCGAGCTCGCGCTCGCGGATCGCGAACAGCGAGACGACCGAGACGACGAACGTGCCCGCGTTGGCCACGAACGCCACAGGGGCGCTCAGCAGGCCGATCAGGAACCCGCTGGCAGACGGGCCGCTGACCTGGGCCATCGAGACCGTGGCCTGCAGCTTGGCATTGGCCTCGGCCACGTACTGGCGCCCGACCAGGCCGGGCACGTAGGACATGTAGGCGACGTCGAAAAAGACCGTGGCTATCCCCTGGATGAACGTCACGGCGTAGAGCTGCCACAGGGTCAGCACGCCCAGCCCGTAGGCGACGGGCACGGAGGCGAGCAGCAGCGCCCTGAGGATGTCGGCCGCGATCATGACGGGCCGGCGCCGCATCCGATCGACCCAGGCGCCGGCCGGCAGCCCGACGAGCAGGAATGCCGCGTAGCCCGTGGTGGTCAGCAGGCCGACCTGGAACGTGGAGGCATGCAGGACGAGGACGGCAGCCAGCGGGAGTGCGAGCGTGGTGATCTGGCTGCCGAACTCGCTGACGGACTGGCCGAACCACAGACAGAGGAAGCCCTTGTGGGCGACGAGCCTGGTACTTCGCTTGCGGTGCACCCCGGGCTTGTGTCGATGCCGCCCGGTCGCGTTCACCAGTTGAGTGTTGTCAACCAATAGAGACTTGTCAACTGGTATCGTCGGGCTCATGTCGGCGAACGCAGCGGTAAGCGAACCTCCTGGCGGCTATGGCGGTCCGCTGCCGAGGCGGCCGGCGACGCTGCAGGAGGCCAGGGCCCTGGCTCATCCGCTGCGGCTGCGCATCCTGCGCCAGTGCCTGGATCGGGCGCTGACGAACTCGGAGCTGGCGGCAACTCTCGGCCAGAAGCCCGCCACCATGCTGTATCACGTCCGCACGCTACTGCGCGCCGGATTCCTTACCGAGCTTCCGTCACGGCCAGGTCCGCGGGGAACGGTGGAGAAGCCGTACCGATCCACCGGCAAGTCGTGGCAGCTCGACCAGTCCATGACCAGCGAGGACGGGGCGATGCTCCGGGCGATTTTCGAGGCCGTTGCGGCGGAGGTGGACGAGGCCGGGCCGGAGTGCGTGCTGGAGGGGACGCGGATGGCCATGCGTCTCAGCCCCAGTCAGCTGGCCGAGTTGCAGGCTCAGATAGCCGCCATGATCGGGCAGTATCCGGCCGGACCCGAGTACATCGCCCGTGATGAAGACCCCGGCACGGATCCCTATGCGATGCTGCTCGTCCTGCACCGGCGCCGGGTCTAAGACGACGACTCCGTCGGCGCGGCCAGCGGCATGTTGCCGCCAGGCCCAGTCGCGCCCGCGCGCCAGTGCCCGTTTATGCACCAGACAACGAGCGCTACGGCCGTCACGAGCATGACTAGCGGCGCCAGGTGCTGAAGGAACTGAATCTGCAGTACGTGGGGCAGGCTGCCAAGCCGGGCCGTCGGGTGCAGCCCTCGGCCAGGCATGTCAGCAATGGTCAGGGCCGTCAGCCACGCGATGGCCAGCCAGTCAATCCGCGTCGCCGGGTAAAAGACCAGCACGCAGATGATTATGACGCTGTACCAGGCGAACTGATCGGGCCAGAGCAGCAGCCAGGTCAGGCCGAGCGCCAGCGCGGCGCGGACGGCCTGTCCCTCTCGCGGCCCCGCGGTGTTAGCCAGGGGGGACGACCCCCCCGATCCCCCCGCGGGCAGACCGGCCGGGAGCCGGGTGATCGTCAGCCAGGCCACCGGGATGAGCAGGACGGCAGCGACGAAGGCAGCGTACTTCAGGCTGAGGCCGAGGTGGTGCAGGAATGGCCCGTAGAAACCGTAGAAGCCGTATCCCGTGACGTTCGCGGCTCGCGTCACGGGGGCCTTAATCGCGGCCATGCCGGACGCGGCGTAAGACGGTACCAAGACCAGGAGGGAACCGGCCACGGCCAGCAGCAACTCGCGGATGTTGCGGCGGAATGCCCAGCAGAGCGCGAGCAGGAACAGCGCGTAGTTCGCCTTGAGGTCGATGGCCGCGCCCACGCACAGCCCGGCCAGCAGCGCCCGCCGCAGCGGCGGGCCGGCTACCCACCGATCGGCGATCAGCAGCCCGGCCACGCCGACGGCCGCGGCAACCAGGTCGATGTGCCCGGCCGCGACCAGGTTCCAGAGCAGCAGCGGGTTCGCGGTCCAAAGCACGTGCGCCCTGGCCCTGGCCGCCTTGTCGCTGCGGAGCAGCCGGTCGGCGGCATACGCCACGCCGGCGAAGGCGAAGGCATTCACAACCTTGAGCCAGAACACCGTTCTGGCCAGCGACGGGCCGCTGAGCTTGGCCGCAACCAACTGCTCGAGCGTGGCCAGCGGCCCGTAGACGCTAGGAATGTGCTCCCAGCCTCCCGGCACGCCCCTGGCGTGGGTCAGCGCCTTGTACTGCGCCGGCACCATCACGTAGGGGCTGTGACCGAGCGCCGCTATATGTCCGTACACGGCGTAGTCGAGGGAGTCAGTTGACCCGACCGGAGGCAGCACGGTCAGTATTACGAGCGCGAGCAGCCCGGTTAGCACCAGAGTCCGGATCGGGAGCGACTCGCCGCGGCGAAGGGCCCACAAGGCCGCGAGCACCCCTGCGCCGCCCAGCGCGCCCGAGAACCAGACCGCCAGCACGAGATACCGCGGCGACAACTTCTGCGCTATCTCCCAGGGTGGCCCGATGTGCGGCATCGGGAGAGTTGGGGGCATCCAGCTCGAGCGCAGCAACGAGGCGGCGATCATTATGATCACCGCGGCGATGATGGCCCCTACTGCCCAGGGGGCGACGTCTTGCCGCTTGCGCTTAGTGTCCGCATCTGCCGGTTCTTCCTGCCCAACCGGACGGACTTTCGTTTCGCTATTTCCGCTCATTTGTGATCTCGGCATCAAGACCTAGAGGTCAGCTGTCACGGACCGGGCATCCAAGGCAACTCGCGCCTGCGGAGCCTTCGCGACATGACTAGCGCCCAGGTCAATCTACCGTCTGAGACTACCGAACCATGCGAAAAGTGCGGAACCGCAGCGCAGGCTGACGAACAGAGTTTCGGCCTGTAGTGGAAACAAACGGAGAACGAAGAGTGCGTGCGAAGTTACTTCTTCCCTCAATCTGCTAGACGACACGCTCTGTGCCGGCGCAAATCCGGATAGCTAAGCCATGACTCAGTAAATCGAATGTAAGTAATTAACTGCCCTGCCAGCACCGCGCAGGCAGTCGGCATCCTCTCCCCCGCTGAGCGGTACGGCACGCGACCCGAGCACTCCGCCCGGCCATCCGAGGTCCGGCCACGGCCCTGGGCATCGCGGTCGTTCAGGTCAGGCGTGTGTGCTGGCTGGCAGCCCGAATCCCCAGTTCAGCAGACGCTCGGCCGCGAACGCGGCGGTATCAGGCCCGGTCACAGGGCTACCGAGTACGTCGCCGATTAGCGTCACGCCATGGCGGACCGCCTCGAACAGCAGGCAGTGCTTGGCCGCGTTGGTATAGCCGGTCTTGATGCCGTCGGCACCGGGATAGTTGCCGATCAGGTCGTTGGTGTTATCCCACCAGTACGCGTGGTGCAGACCCTTCTTAGCCACGACCTGGAAGAAGGGCTGGGCCACGATCGACCGGAACACGGGGGACTTCATCGCCGCCATGCCCAGCGTGAGCAGGTCGGCCGGAGTCGAGTAGGTGGAGTACTCGGTGGGATAGGGCAGCCCGTCCGGGCTGGTGAAGTGCGTGTGGAGCATGCCGAGTTGGCGGGCGGTCGCGTTCATCTTGGCGAGGAAGGCCGTCATCCCTGGCCCGTAGGTCAGGGCCAGCACGTAAGCGGCGTCGCACCCGGACTGCAGCAGCATGGCCTCGAGCAGGTCACGCACCGTCAGTACGTCGCCGGGACGCAGGCCAGCGCTCTCGGCCTGGTACTTCGCGACGTACGCCAGCACCGCCTTGGGGATGCGAACCAGCTGGTTGAGGTTGCCTTCCCTGATCACGATCAGGGCCGTCATGACCTTGGTGATGCTGCCGATCGGACGCTCGGTGCTGAGCTCGCGGCTCCAGAGCAACCGCATGCTACTCACGTCGGCCAGCGCGCCGCCCACCGCTGCGATCTTGGTCGGACTACTGGAGACCTGGGCGGCCTGGAAGGCCGACTGACTCATCTGCGCCGCACGCTCGCGCGCGGCGGCGGCCGCGGCGCTGCTCGCGGTGTGCACGTGGCGGGCCGATGTTGCGTGGACCCAATTGGCCGAGTCGGAGCAGCCGGCGAGGCACGCAGCAGCTACTGCTCCGGCCGCGACGAGCAATGTCAGTCGGGCCGCGATCCGCATCCTGCTCCCGTCCTTCGGGGGGTACGGGGATCGTGCCCCGGTGGCCGAAATCGCTCCCGCTCGACATTATCGCTTCTGCCGGGTTTGTGATAGCTGGCCGTTCCTGGCGGGGAAGCGGCCGGATTAAGCCGGCGATGACCCGTCAAGCCGGGCCAGGCCAGATACCGTGCTCGATGCAGAAGCGCTCGACCTCATCCAGTTCGACGTCGGCCTCCTCCGCCTTCGCCGCGGCCGGGCCGGCTACCCACCAGTCGGCCCCCGGCAGCCCGGCGGACAAGTAGGCGCGGGCACCGGGCTGCCGGTACAGGCCGGCGCGGCGGGGACGCGCGGCAACTTCGCCGTGCGCCGGTTCCCATAGCCGGACCAGCCCCGGCTCTTCGCCCAGGACAACGGCGTCGTACCACCGCCAGACCACCACCTCGGCACCGTCTGCCGCGGTAGCCATGGCTACGAGGTGACCAGGCGAGACGCGCTCTGTCCGAGGCGAGGGGAAGGTCTTCGCGTATCGAGCCGATGAAAGCCGTCCAGCCCGGAGAATCTGACAGACATCCTCCTGCGCACGCAGGACGATCCCGCAATGCAGCAGCGTGGGAGTCGGGCCTTGATCCGTCGAAGTAGCCATGAGCCGAGTGTCTCCATAGACGATCAGGACGGTAAAACCATTTAGCTGAACGGCCCGGTTACGAATAGTTTCTCCCTATGGATCTGGGAGTTGTGGTGATGATCGGCTCGGACGGCCTGACGCCGCAAGCCGTGGGGCGAGCGTGCGAAGAGCGCGGATTTGAGTCGCTTTTCTGGGCCGAGCACACCCACATCCCGGTGCGCAGCCGGCGCGCCGACGGCGCGTCGACCAGGTTCTACGCTGACACCTACGACCCGTTCGCGGCCTTGTCGGCCATCGCCGCGGTGACAACCACGCTGAAAATCGGCACCGCAGTGTGCCTGGTGATCGAGCGAGACCCGATCACGCTGGCCAAGGAGGTGGCGAGCCTGGACCGCCTGTCTGGCGGGCGGTTCCTGTTCGGCGTGGGAGCAGGCTGGAATCGCGAGGAGATGGCCGACCACGGAACCGATCCGCGGACCCGGATGGCTCTGCTCGCGGACCGCGTACGCGCGATGCGCGAGATCTGGACGAAGGACGAGGCGTCCTATCACGGAGCGTTCGTCGACTTTGGTCCGCTCTGGTCGTGGCCGAAGCCGGTGCAGCAACCGTGCCCGCCGGTGCTGGTGGGCGGCAACGGGCCGGGATCGGAGGACCGGGTCCTGGACTTCGGCGATCAGTGGATGCCGCAGTCCGGCCGGCTTGCCGACATGGCCGAGTTCAGGGAAAGGGTCGCAACGCTCCGTCAGCGGGCGGAGGCGGCGGGCCGGGGACCGATCCCGGTGACGGTGTTCGGCGTGCAGCCGGATATCAGGCTGCTTGACGAATTCGCCGAGGCAGGAGCGGACCGCTGCCTGCTGCCGCTCACCAGCCTGGACGCCAGCGAGACCATGAGCAAGCTCGATCAATGGGCGGGCCTGCGGCGAGCGACGGCGACACAGGGGTGAGCAATTGCCTTGATCGGGAACTTGCGCTCGTCCTTTGACGTCCTGATGAGTCGGAAATTGGTAGCCGGTAGTGGTTAGTGGGCCAATTTCGGAATTCACTGGGTTGAGCGTCTCGAAGGCAACGTAGGTTATGTAGATCTGCGCCGCGTGGCATTGCCGCAGAAAGCGGGCGCCTCAATCGCCGCCGGCAATGGAGCTGGTATCGGGCACGTATCGCGCCCATTATCTACCTGCGGCGAAACGGCGGCGGATCACCGGAGGAAGTGCTGCCCTGTGGACCAGGAGAACACCGCCCGGACGCTGAAGCCTGGGTC
>JASHOL010000170.1 GCA_030041135.1 Streptosporangiaceae bacterium
GAGAAGTTCGGCGTTCCGTCGTACTGGATTGTCGATCCGGACCGAGACCGGCCCGAGCTCACCGTGTTCGAGCCCGGGCCGGACGGCATGTATGTGCAGGTCGGCCTCGTAACGGGCGCCACCTCGTTCCCCGCAAGGAAGCCGTTCGCGGTGGATATCGTGCCGGAAAGGCTGGTGGCCGGCCTGTTCCCGCGTTAGGCCGCGCGGCGCTACTCCCACCGGAAGAAGCGCTTGGCCAGGAAGCCGCATGCCAGGGCGTAGCCGGCCAGTACCAGGAGCGGCGCGGCCGGGGGGAAGCCCTGCAACATCGAGTCCTGCAGGGGGCGGGCGCGCGGGCGAGCGCGCGGGCGCCGGGCCACGGGGTGCCGGCGTCCCGAGCCGCGGTGATGCGGAGCTTGTGAACCGGCGGCGATTACACGCCGGCCGTCGTGATGATCCAGGCGAGCACCATTGCTTCCTCGCGCCAGGCGTCGTACCGGCCGCTGCGGCCGCCGTGTCCCGCCGACATCTCGGTCTTGAGCAGGAACGGGCCGCCGCCCGCCTCGGTCTGCAACCGCGCGACCCACTTGGCCGGTTCGTGATAGAGCACCCTGGTGTCGTTCAGGCTGGTCACCGCCAGGATCGGTGGGTACTTCCGGCCAGGCGCCACGTTCTCGTACGGCGTGTACGACTTCATATACCGGTAGACCTCGGGGTCGTGCAGCGGATCGCCCCACTCCTCCCACTCCGGGACGGTCAGCGGCAGCGTCGGGTCCAGGATCGAGGTCAGCGCGTCGACGAACGGCACCATCGCGACGATGCCGGCGAACGCGTCAGGCGCAAGGTTCGCCACGGCCCCCATCAGCAGACCTCCGGCCGACCCGCCTCGGGCGATGAGCCGGTCGGCCGAGGTCCAGCCTTCCGCGACGACGTAGCGCGCGCACGCGATGAAGTCAGTAAACGTGTTGATCTTCTTCAGCATCTTGCCGTTGTCGTACCAACTGCGCCCCATCTCGCCGCCGCCGCGGACGTGGGCGATGGCGCAGACGAAGCCGCGGTCGAGCAGCGATATCCGCGGTATGGAGAAGCTCGGGTCGTTGGAGATCTCATAACTGCCGTAGCCCGTTAGCAGGAACGGGGCGCTTCCGTCTCGCGGTGTTCCGTTGCGGCAGACCAGGGATATCGGGATCTTCGTTCCGTCCTCCGCGGTCGCCCACAGCCGGTACTGCTCGTAGTCCTCTAGCCTGTAGACGGCACCGTCGGGGCCGGGCAGGACCGGCTGCTGTTTGAGTAGTGTCAGCTCGCCCGTGGCGACGTCGCAGTCATACACAGACGCCGGGGTCACTAGCGAGACGTAGCTGAGGCGGTATGTCCGGGTTCGGTACTCGAGATTCCCGGCCGGACCGACCTGGTAGATCGGCTCGGGAAAGGCGATCTCGTGCTCGTGGCCGTCGTTGTCCATGATCCGAAGGCCGGTGCGCCCGTCCCGGCGCAGGTAGACGACGAGGTGGCCGGCGAAGGCGTCGACGCCAAGCAGCCGGGTGTCGTCGCGCTCCGGGATCAGGGTGGTCCACGCCGAAGGATCGGTGACCGGCGCCTGGGCCAGCTCGAAGTTAAGCGCCCCGTCGTTGTGCAGGATCAGGAGGCGGTTGGTGCCGTCGGCCAGGACCTGGTGCTCGACCTCGTACTCCACCCCCTGGCGGCGGGGCGCCACCACGGTGAACTCGCCGGCCGGGTTCCCGGCATCGAGTAGTCGCACCTCGCTGGTGAGCTTGCTGGCCGAGGTAACGATCAGGTATCGCTCACTGCGGGTCAGCTCGACGCCGACACCGAACCGCTCGTCGTCCTCCTGGTACACGATGACATCGTCGGCGGCCGGCGTGCCGAGTATGTGCCGCCAGACCCGGTAGGGCCGCCAGGCGTCATCCACCGTGATGTAGAAGACGGCGCTTCCGTCGGCCGCCCACGCCGCGCTGTAGAACGTCCCAGGGATCTCATCCGGCGCGGTCTCGCCGGTCACGAGGTTCTTGAATCGGAGGGTGAAGCGCTCGTCCCCGGCGAGGTCGGTCGAGAAAGCAAGCTGGCTGCCGTCGGGACTGACGCTGAACGCGCCGACGGAGAAGAATTCGCTGCCCGCTGCCAGCTCGTTGCCGTCGAGCAGGACCTGCTCGCCCGCAAGCGGAGCGCCGTCCTCGGTCATCGGCGGCCGGGATTCCTCGGGCCCGACGCCGCGGCGGCAGTGAATCGCGTACTGCTTGCCTTCCACCGTGCGGGTGTAGTACCACCAGCTCCCCTTCCGCAATGGCACGGAGAGGTCGGTCTCCTTCGTCCTGGACTTGATCTCGTCAAAGATCTTTCCGCGCAGCTTCTCCTGGCCAACGGTCAGCTCGGCGGTATAGGCGTTCTGCGCCTCCAGGAAGGACGTCGTATCCGGGTCCTCCTTGACCGCGAGCCAGGCTAGGTCGTCGATGATCGTGTCGCCGTGGTGGGTCCGCTCTGCTGGTATCCGCTTGGCCTGCGGAGGCTGGCTAGTCATAGCCAGGAAGCCTACTGGCCAGGCCCGCGTCCGCCCCCGGAGACGATCCGCCGCCAGGCGCGCTGAGCTGGCCAGGTGCCGTTCGCAGTTGCCAGAACAGGCTAATGTCGGGGAGCATCGCGACAGCGAGATCGAAAAATCGGAGAAACTGGTGCTTGAAGTCGTCGTCATCCTCGTCGCGCTCCTCGTGGTGGCGGGCATTGCAGGCCTGATCGTCTTGATCAGGCGGGTAGCCTCCTGCCGCCGGATCATCGAGACCCCGGCCAGCGAGCGAGAGGCGATCCTGGGCGGCGACGTGCTGTGCAGGCGCTCCATAACTAGTGGCTCGCTGGCGGTGCTCGAGTTCTTCGACTGGGGTGTCCGGCTCCGAGGGCACCTGGTGAGCCGCTGGATTGTGCCGACATGGGAGGCTCGGTACTCCGAGCTCGCGATAGCCGAGCAGGTCACCCTTCCGCACAGCCGGATCGCAGTCTGGCTGAGGCTCAGGGACGGGCAGGGAGGAATCGGCTTCTTCCGTTTGCCGACCTTCGACGTGCTGCGGCTACTCGAGGAGCACGGCGTGGCGGTCGATCGTTCAGTCGCTCAGGTCCGCCGGGTCGAAGAGCTCTACCGCCGTTCCTCTGCGAGCTAGGCACTCAGCATGGCATCGGCATTGCTGATCATGGACGTGCAGCGTGGGGTCGTCGACCGGTTCGGCAGCGACGAAAGCTTCCTGGCCAGGCTGGGCATGGCAGCGACGGCCGCCCGCAGCGCCGGCATCCAGGTCGTCTATGTAGTCGTCGGCTTCAGGACTGGCTATCCGGAGGTCAGCGAGCGTAATAAGAGCTTCGCCGCCGTCACCGGATCGGGCCGGTTCAGTGACGGCGATCCCGGGGCGGGCATCCATCCTGCGATCGCTCCGGAACCGGGTGAAGTTATCGTCACCAAGCGGCGGGTCTCGGCCTTCGCGGGCAGCGACCTCGACGTCGTGCTGAGGTCGGCCAGCGTGGATCACCTCATCCTGGCCGGCATCGCCACCAGCGGCGTCGTGCTCTCGACGGTCCGCCAGGCGGCCGACCTGGATTACCGCCTGACCGTGCTTGCAGACGGCTGCCTGGACGCCGATTCTGAGGTGCATCACGTTCTGCTGGGCAAGGTGTTCCCGCGGCAGGCCGACGTCGTGGACATCGCCGACTGGTCAGCAGGCCTGGCCAGGACTTGAGACCGGCCCGTGCTAGCCGGCCCCGCTTGTCTGCCGTAACGGCCGGCCGGCCCGTGCTAGCCGGCGCCGCTTGTCTCCCGCGGCGGCCGCCCGGGCCTGCGCATCTGCCCGGCCTGCTTGGGTAGCCGACCCGCCTCAGCCAGCGCGCGCCGCAGCAGAAACTCGATCTGCGCGTTGGTGCTGCGCAGATCGTCGGCCGCCCACTTGGCCAGGGCGTCATGCACGGCCGGATCCAGCCGCAGCAGAACGCCCTTGCGCTCACTCACTGTGTTGCCAAACGCGCCATCACTGATACAGCGAGCCCGTGTTGACCACCTGCTGGGTGGCCTGCTCGCTGCACAGAACCACGAGCAGGTTAGAGACCATCGCCGCCTTCCGCTCCTCGTCTAGCTCAACGACGCTCTCTTCCTCCAGGCGCCGCAGCGCCATCTGCACCATGCCGACTGCCCCCTCGACGATTCGCGCCCGCGCGCCCACCACCGCGCTCGCCTGCTGCTGCCGCAGCATGGCCTGTGCGATCTCCGGAGCATAAGACAGACGGGTGAGTCTCGACTCGATGATGTCCACGCCCGCAGACCGAACCCGCACGCTGAGCTCGTCGGAAAGCTTCTGCGTTATCTCGTCGGCGTTGTCGCGCAGCGACAGGGCCCCAGTGCCACGCGAGTCGTACGGATAGCTGGAGGCGATGTGCCGGACCGCGGTCTCGGTCTGGATCGCGACGAACCGGTTGTACTCGTCAACGGCGTAGATGGCACTTGCGGTGTCGCGCACCTGCCAGACGATCACTGCGGCGATCTCGATCGGGTTGCCGTCAGCGTCGTTGACCTTCGCCTGAGCCGACTCCTGGTTGCGGATCCGGGTCGACACCACGATCCGTTCGGTCAGCGGGTTGACCCATTGCAGACCAGACTCCCTGATCGTTCCCCGGTACTTCCCGAATAGCTGCACGACACGGGCCCGGCCGGGCGCAACCGGAGTCAGCCCGCGGAAGATGAAGCCGCCGACGAAGAACAGCAAAATGGCGAATATCACGACGACGATGACAACCGCGCCGGACGAGTGGGACGCCACGAGGATCAGGCCGATCGCGGCCAGCAGGCAGACGATCCCGACTGTCAGCATCGTTACGCCCGGCAGGAACCGGGCCCTGGTCTCGGTCGGCGCTTGTCTGGCGGGCTGGCCGGGTTCCTGGGCTGCGACCTGAGATGCCATTTCTGACCCACCTCCACGTGACTTGCTTGATACCAAGGGCTTATCATAATGATATCAATTTAGCAAGTACCCAGGCGCCGCACCTGCGGCCGGACCAGTGGAAGCGGGGCTTCGAGACAGCCAACCCGGACGTGTAAGAGCCTACTTATGGTTGCGCCAGACGGCGTTCGCCTCGCCGGGCGACCGCCGCAAATGTGCCGTCGCGGCCAAGAGTGACGCAGTTCCGCAGCTAGGACCAGGCGAACGGCGGCGGCCAACGGACAACAGGTGATCGTTGTGGCCCTTGCCTCGAGTGCGCGTAGCCCACCGCCGCCCTGTGCGGCCGCGCGGGCGTTCGCGAGATGTAAAGTCCTGCTGACGGAGATCCCGAAGCGTATCGAGGCGCAATGACCACTACCTCGCGTGTGCTGGCGCCACTGCGGCCCGCCGCCCGCATGCTCACCGGGTCGACCTACTTCTTGCTCGGCCTAGACGCCTTGCGCAAGCCGGGCGGACGCGTCGATCAGGCCGCTGCGGTGATAGGCGCTATCCGCAAGGTCGTCCCGATTCCGGACGACGACGAACTAGTCGTGCGCGGCAACGCTGCCGTCCAGGTGGTGGGCGGGGCAATGCTCGCCATGGGGATAGCCCCGCGGCTGTCTGCACTGGCTCTGGCCTGTTCGCTGGTTCCCACGACCATCGCCGGCCACCTGTACTGGAACATCGAAGATCCGGCCACCCGCAAGGCACAGCAGATCCAGTTCCACAAGAACATGGCCATGATCGGCGGACTGCTGCTCGCCGTGCTGGATGACCCTAACTCCGTCTAGCTGCGCAACCTCACGGTTGCCCGGCCCGGTGCGTGTCGGAATTAGACCGACACATGCGGTTGTGCCGCCTCGTCGCCGAGCGCCCAGGGGCCGGGGCCGGGGGCCGGGCCAACCGCAACCCAGCCTCGATACCCCCAACAGCCCGCTCAATCACGGTCGCAGGCCGCCTCAGCGCCGGCCGAAATCGCGCAGGCTCACCAGTTCCAGGCGATGCGCGTTCACCTGAGCGCGCTTGATCCTGGCTATGTAGACGGGGAATCGCATGGAAACCGCCGCTGACCGCGGCGCCACCAGACCATGCTCCGACGAGCCGGGAAAGAGGATGTCTGCTCATGAACGTGGCACTTACCGGTTCTACCGGTTTCATCGGTTCTCACATACTTAGCGACCTGCTAGAGCACGGCTACGAGGTGACCGCCCTTGTCCGCGACGACAACGAGGCGGCCAGGGTCGCAGCCATCGGCGCCACCCCGGCGGTGATAGACCTCTACGACCGTGAGGGGCTCGAGAGCAAGCTCAGCGGCGCAGACGGAGCGATTCACACGGCCAGTCCAGGGGACGCGACCAGCGCGAACCTCGACACTGCAGTGGTCGACGCGGTGAGCGACGCCTTCGCCGACACCGGCAAACCGTACCTGCAGATCAGCGGCGACTGGATCTACGGGAACAACACGGCCATCACGGAGGAATCTCCCATCAAGGCACCGGCGATGGTGTCCTGGAAGGAGCCGATCGAACGGCGGGTGCTCGACGACACGGGGATGCGCGGCGTCGTAATCGCCGCCGGCACGGCCTACGGTGACGGCGGCGGAGGGATCCCCGGGATCATCCTCGGCTCTCCGCGCGACGAGACCGGGAACCTGATCATGCTCGGCACCGGGCAGCAACACTGGGCCACGGTGCACGCGGCGGACCTTGCCGACTTCTTCCGGCGCGTCCTCGAGGACGGGTCGGCCCATGGTCGCTACGTCATCGGTGACGGGTCAAACCCGACCGTCGCCGAAATAACAGACGCCGCCGCGGTCGCAGTCGGCGCTCCGGGAGCGGTGCCCGGCTCCGACGACGAGGCCAAGGCGCGCCTCGGCGACGCCTTCGCCGAAGTCCTCCTGCTCGACCAGGGCACAGACGCTGCCAAAGCTCGAGCCGAGCTTGACTGGCGTCCTGACCATCCAAGTCTGGTCGACGAGTTCAGGAGCGGGAGTTACCGTTCGTGACGGCGACGCAGCCGCCCTGATGCCCTCGTCAAACTCACCGCACCGACCGACACCAAGTGGCTGTCTACCCTCGACGCACTGACCGCCCGGCTGGTCTCGGACTCGCTGGTGTACCGCTACGACCCGAAGGCCAGTCCGGACGGCCTGCGCGGCGCGGAGGGCACGTTCTCGGCGTGCTCGTTCTGGTACGTCGAGGCGCTCACCCGCGCAGGCCGCCTCGAGGAGGCCCGGGTCGCGTTCGAGCCCGGGTCAGCGCCTGGAGCACCTGTTCGAGGGCCGGTGCGACCGCCTGGAGCGCGACGGCCGGCCCGGCGGAGCTCACGCGTCCACTCTGGTCGAGTGAGGCGGAAGAGTCCGTGGGTCGCGGCCCGACCGGATGTGCGGGTAATGCAGGTCGAATGCGGGCCGCTCGGACCTGATCCGCGGGATCGAGGTGAAGTTGTGCCGCGGCGGCGGGCACGAGGTTGCCCATTCCAGCGAGTTCGCGAAGCCCCACGGGTCGTCGGCGGTCACGGACTCGCCGGTCTTCCACGTCTTGTAGATGTTGTAGAAGAAGATGAAGTTGGACGCG
>JASHOL010000171.1 GCA_030041135.1 Streptosporangiaceae bacterium
CGGCTGGCGGCTGGCGGCTGGCGGCGCGCCAATCAGTTACGTTGTGCGCATGGTGGCCCTGCTCCTGGTGGCCGCGGCGCTCGGGCTTGACAACTTCGCCGCATCCATCGCCCTCGGCGTCACCGGCGTTGATGCCCGCGCGCGGCTGCGGGTGGGCCTTGTCTTCGGCGTGTGCGAAGCTGGCATGCCGGTTGCCGGGCTGGCGATCGGCGCTCAGCTGGCAGGCTCGATCGGGACCGCAGGCCGCTGGGCTGCGGCCGCGCTACTGGTCGCTACCGGCGGATACGGCCTGGTCGCCTCGCTGCATGGCAGGCCGGAAGGCAGGGGTGCGAGCGCGGCCAACCCAGGGCGGCTGATTCTCACCGGGCTGGCGCTCAGCCTGGACAACCTGGTGGTGGGCTTCGCGCTGGGGACTTACCACGTTTCGATCGTCCAGGGCGCGGTGATCATCGGGCTGGTCAGCGTGTCGCTCGCGCTGGTCGGACTAGAGCTCGGCGCCAGGATCGGGAACTGGGCCGGAGAGCGCGGCGAGCAACTCGCTGGCGTGATGCTGATCTCGGTCGGCATCGCGATCGCCGCGGGCGTGCTCGGTTAGCGAGCCCTCCTTGGGCTATTCCTCCAGGCGGAGCGCCGCCTTGGGGCACGACCGTACCGCGTGCCTGACGCCTTCGATGAGCTGCTCGGGGACTTCGTCCACCAGGATGTTCAGGTTGTCGTCGTCATCGACCTCGAACACCTCGGGCACGAGGCCGGCGCAGATCGCGTTCGCCTCGCATGCGTCGTAGTCGACTATTACCTTCATACGCGACTCCTCGTTAGGTGCTTGTCGCACCTGCCCCTTGTTAGGTGCTTGTCGCACCTGCCCGCGATGCCGGAAGTACGCGGCCGACCCTCGGAGTAGAGCACGTACTCCGCTCGCGCGGCAAGCAGTGTCGCGCGAGACTGTACGCCATGCAAATTCCGGACAAGTTCAGGCGGGCGGCCGAGGCAGCCAGGGGTTTCATGCCGCCGGAAGAAGGTATCGCGCTCTACGAGACCGCGGCGCGCTACGCCGGGCTGGGTCCGGTCGCCGAGATCGGCACTTATTGCGGGAAGTCGACGATCTATCTCGCGGCCGCTGCGAGCCAGGCCGGCCAGGTCGTCCTGACCGTGGACCACCATCGCGGATCGGAGGAGATCCAGCCGGGCTGGGAACACCACGATCCGGACCTGGTCGATCCCGCCACCGGCCGGATGGACTCGCTGCCATTCCTCCGCGCTAACCTCGCCGCCGCCGACCTGGAGGAGCACGTCATCGCCGTGATCGGCACCTCAGCCCAAGTCTCCCGGCTGTGGCGTACGCCCCTGGGGATGCTGTTCATCGACGGCGGCCACAGCGAGATCCACGTCGTGACCGACTACGAGGGCTGGGCGCCCTGGGTTGCCCACGGCGGCGCGCTCGCCTTCCACGATGTTTTTTCCGATCCGGCCGACGGTGGCCAGGCGCCGTACGTCGTCTACCGGCGGGCGCTGGAGTCCGGTGCATTCAAGGAAGTCAGCGTCACCGGCTCGCTGCGGGTCCTGGAGCGGGTCGGAGAGGGGATTGGCTGATCCTGGCGCCGCCGGGGTCGGCTGATCCGACCGCCGCCGGGGTCGGCTGATCCTGCCGCCGCCGGCGGCGGCTGATCCGACCGCCGCCGGTCAGCCAGGCGCGCATCCGCAAGCGGTGTGGTCGGCCGCAAGGAGCACCGACGGGCCCGCCCCGACGTCGCGGAATAGGCCGGCCGCGCCGGTACTGCCCGACAGTGCGTCGGCGGCCAGGACGACCGCCGCGGCCGTGTAGGCGCTCTTCTCGTGCGGAAAGTGCTTGCGGTTCTCGAACTGCCAGCCCGTCCAGTAGGCGCCAGCCGGGTCGCGCAGGAACTGGATCTGCTCGAACAGCTCCAGGGCCCCGTCCCGGTCCCCGATAGCCTCAAGCGCGATGGCAAGCTCGCAGGTTTCGGCGCCGGTGACCCACGGCTCGTCGCTGACGCAGCGGACGCCGATTCCAGGCACGAGGTAGGTGTCCCACTCGGCTTTGAGCCGCCGCTCGGCCCCCGCGCCGCGAACCGGGCCCGCCAGCACCGGGTAGTACCAGTCCATCGAGAATCGGCTCTTGTCGGCGAACAGGTCGCCGTGGCAGGCGACGGCATGGCCGAGCAGCGTCGCAGCGAGCTCCCAGTCCGGCTGCGGGTCGCCGACCCGGTCGGCCAGCGCGATCGCGCACCGCAGGCTGGAGTACATGCTGGCGTTGCCGGTTAGCAGTGCGTAGCTATCCGGTGAGCCGCCGGGCAGCCGCCGCCAGATGATCTCGCCGCGAGCGGTCTGCAGCCCGAGCGCGAACTCGATGCCGCCGCGGACGACGGGCCACATCCGGGCGGCGAAGTCGTCGTCGCCGGTGACCAGCAGTTCATGCCAGACGCCGACGGCCGCGTATGCGGCGTGATTGCTCTCGGTAGTCCTGTCGGTGTCGGTACCGTCGGCCGATCGCACCGGCCAGGACCCGTCCGGCTGCTGCGTGGCGGCCAGCCAGGTATAGGCCCGGCGCGCCTGTGCATGCAGGCCGCAGGCGGTCAGCGCCATCGCGCACTCGACGTGGTTCCAGGCATCGACGTGGCCGTCGGGCCAGCCGATGGCGCCGCTCGGCTGCTGGTCTGCGGCAATGCTGTAGCCGGTCGCGAGCAACTGGTCGGCGGTGAGGATCCCGGCCACCTCGGGAACGAGGCCGCCGGCGGCCACGGCGGTGTCCATCTTGACCGGGCTGGCCACCGGATCAGGCTGCGGCATGCGCCCCCTCCGGCGCGGTGCCGCTTGGTGCGCCTGCCGGCGCGGTGCCGCTTGCTGCGCCTGCCGGCGCGGTGCCGCTTGCTGCGCC
>JASHOL010000172.1 GCA_030041135.1 Streptosporangiaceae bacterium
AGACCTACCTGCGGTCGGAGGAAGATCTCGACGGCTGGTACGTAAAACCGGCCGACTGGTACGCCGGTCACGATGTCGAGCGCCGCAGCGCCACCGTGGCCGCCGTCGATCCGGCCGCGCACACAATCAGGCTGGCATCGGGCGAAGAACTCGGTTACCAGAAAGTCCTGATCGCCACCGGAGGGCGCAACCGGCGGTTGAGGATCCAGGGGGCCGGCTTGCCGGGGATCCACTACCTGCGCACGGTGGCCGAGTGCGACGCCATCAAGCGGGAGGCGGTGCCGGGCCGGCGCGCGGTCGTCGTGGGCATGGGCTTCATTGGCTGCGAGGTGGCGGCTTCACTGACTCAGCTCGGGGTCAGGGTAACCACAGTCTTCCCGGGCCGTGCCCCGCTGGACCGGGTCCTGGGCGGCCAGGTCGGCGCGCTGATCGGCCGATTCCACAACGAGAACGGGGTCGACCTGCGGCCCCAGGACCAAGTCGCCGCCTTCGTTGGCACCGAGCGCCTGGAGGCGGTCGTGACCGGCGCCGGTCACCGCATCGAGTGCGACTTCGCGGTGGCAGGGATCGGCATAGAACCCGATATGCCGGACATCGCGGTCGCGCAGGAGAATGGAATCCTGACCGACGAGTTCTGCCGGGCCAGCGCGCCGGACGTCTACGCCGCCGGTGACGTGGCCAACCACCTCCATCCGCTATTCGGGCGGATCCGGGTCGAGCACTTCAACAACGGGGAAAAGCAGGGCGCCGCCGCGGCCAGGTCGATGCTCGGCGGGACGGCGCCGTACGACTACATCCACAGCTTCTGGTCCGACCAGTACACGCACAAGATCGAGTATGTCGGCCACGCCGCCAGGTGGGACGAGTTCGTGGTGCGCGGCAGCGTCGACGAGGGCGCGCTGATCGGGTTCTACCTGGTAGACGGGGTGGTGAAGGCCGCCGTCGGCGTCGACCGCGGCGGTGACCCCGAACTGGACCTCGGCGGGGAGATGGCGGCCAGCGCCCGCCTGGTGTCCGAGTCGGCCCGGCCGGCTCCCGCCGTGCTCGCCGACGACCGCACCGACCTTTGGTCGCTGGCGCGGCACGGTGCGCCGTCCTAAGCGTTCGAAAACAGCGGGATGTTCGCCCCGCTGACGTAGGCCAGCGGACTGTCGAGCAGCGCGACGATCAGCGCGCCCATGTCATCCGGGGTCAAACCAGGGCGGAGTGCCGGATTGGCCCGGCGCAGCATCTCGGTGTCGACCGCGCCAGGGCTGAGGCACACTGCGCTGATGCCGTGCTCCTTGCCCTCGACCGCGACCGCCTCGGTGAGGCCGATCACCCCGTACTTGGACACGTTGTACGCGGCCAGCCCAGGGAACTTCTCGGTGGCGTACACGCCGGAAAGCGACGCGATCGTGACGATCCTCCCCTCGCCGCCTGCAACCATGGCGGTGAACGCCGCGCGGCAGCACAGGAACGTGCCCGTCAGGTTGACCCCGAGCGTCCGCTGCCACATTGCCGACGTTGTCCCGCCGAACGGGGCGGACGTCAGCTCGCCGGCCGCGCAGACCAGCGCGCTCACCTGGCCGATGCTGGCGACCTGGGCGAACAGGCGCTCGACCGCGGCCTCGTCGCTCACGTCCGTCGGCACGGGCGTAGCGCGGCCGCCCGCTCCGGCAATCCCGCCCGCCACGGCGTCAAGAGCCTGACGATCCCTGGCGGCCAGCACGACGTGGGCGCCCGCTGCCGCAACAGCCGCGGCCGTGGCCGCGCCGATCCCGCGACTGGCGCCGGTGACGACCGCCAGGCGTCCCGCCAGCCACCTGGCCGGGACGTCAGCGTTCGTGGTCAGGCCGGGCTGCCCCACGGTGTCACCCACCGGCCATGCGCCGGTAAAGGCATTCATGGGCGCTGAGGCTCAGTTCGAGGTCAAGCCGGGCCTCGGCGTGATCACGGCAGGCGGCTCGCGAAATCCCTGCCACTTTTGACATCGCCTCGGCGGCCGCCAGCACGTCATCGGGTGGCACAAGGAAACCGGTCACGCCGTCCATGATGACCTCACCCAAGGCGCCGCGCCTGAATGCCACGACCGGAGTCCCGCACGCCTGTGCCTCGGCCGCGGCCAGGCCGAACGGCTCGTCCCAGCGGGAGGGACACAACACCACGGCCGCATCGGCCATTGCCTCCCAGAGCGCGGTGCGGGGCACCGCCCGGCGAACGGCTACGCCCGGCCAGTCTCGCCGCGGGGCGATCTCATCCCGGCTGTACTCAGGATCGTAGACGTCACCGTAGACATCGATCGGCACTCCGGCCGCCCGGGCGATGTCGATAGCTTCGGCCGCGCCCTTCTCCGGGCTCAGCCGGCCGGCGAAGAGTGCGCTCTGCCCGGCCGTCTGCGACCAGCGGATCCCTCGCGTGCGCGGGAACGGCGGCAGGATCACGTCGACGGGAACGAAGCGTCGCCACATGCTGGCTTGGAACGCCGACACCGTGGCCACCGCCGGCGGCCTGGCGCCGCGAGCCGCATCGCTCAGCGCCCTGGCGACAGCCCGGTCCGGGGGAAGGTGAAGCGTGTGGACCACCGGTGCGCGCAGCGCCGCTGCGTGCCGGACCGCGGGCGCGTCGAAGGCGTGATTGTGGATCACGTCATACCGGCGGGCGCCCATGGCCTTGCAGGCGAGGCTGAACGCCGACTCGGCCGCCGCTGCTTCTGGGGGCGCAGCCCCTTCGGCTGACTCAGCGGTGGAGGTCCCGTGGGCCCGGTAGAGCGTGCCGGCCAGGGACCGGGGATCTACGCCGGTGTCGATCACTTCGACCCCGGGGACCTCCGATCCTGATGCGGCGTAAACGTGCACGTCGTGCCCCCGGTCGGTCAGCCCGCGGGCCAGGTCGGACACGAATGCCTGGGAGCCACCGAGCTGCGGCTCCCGGATGGCAGTCACGAGCGGCGCCAGGATCGCGATCTTCATCGCCCCAGCACCTTGACGGCCAAGTCGCGCGGCGGATTGATGCCAAGCACATCGAAGGGAACCGCCCGCCGTCCGAGGCGCCGTACCTCACCGGCCGCCTCAGGGTAGAAGATCCCGGCCAGCTCCACCGCCTCGGGGTAGCTGCCGAACTCGACCGACATCGCTCCGGGCAGGCTGACGTACTGGTAGCCGCGGGCGGCCAGCCAGTCGGTGTGATTCGGCCAGACGATGGCCACGCAGCCGCCTGGCCGGCAAACCCGCTCCATCTCCGACAGCCCGGCCTCGCCGCCGTGCCCGGCGGCCGGGGTGAAGGCCGAGCAGGCGACGACCAAGTCCGAGGAGTCATCAGGCAGCGGGAGCTGGTCGAAGAATCCGTGCATCACGCGCACGCGGTCGCCGCGGTCGGCCGAGGCGAGCTTCCGCGCCAGGATCCGGCGCAACGGGAGCGCAGGCTCAACCGCCACCACGTCAGCAGCGCGGCCGATCAGCGCGAGCGTGAGGCGTCCCGTTCCGGCGCCCACCTCGACGATCCGGTCCACGCCCCGTGGCAGCCGGTCAACCACGCCGGGATGCAGGTGCTCGGCGGAGGCGAGCCGGTCATAGAGCTCGGGCTCAAGCCGGTACAGCAGTTCCCAGGCCAGGGTGATGTCGGACTGCGGATCTCCGGCCCCTTCCGGCACGAATCGCCTGGCCTCCTCGGGCGTAAACACGCGCAGGTCCGCGGCCGTGTACCGGCTCCGCAGGTCCCGGCCTGCCCGAGCCGGAGCTTCAGGTCTGCGCACCGACTTCGGCCCAGTTCTTGTCCGTCTCCCAGACCCTGACCGACCGGAGCAATCCCGCCGGCAGCTTGGGCTGGAGCCGTTCCCAGAACGCCTGGGCCAGGTTTTCCGCTGTCGGGATCCGCCCCTTGAGCCACGGGACATCGGTGTTCAGATTGCGGTGATCCACATCGCGGATGACCTGCGTGGTGATGACGTCCGAGAGCTGCTTCAGGTCGAGGACGTAGCCGCTGGCCCGATCGATCTCCCCGGCCACGACTACTTCCAGGATGTAGTTGTGCCCGTGCAGATTCACGCACTTGCCGAATAGGCGCCGGTTCTCGTCATCGGACAGGTCCGGATCGCACAGCTGGTGCGCGGCATTGAACGACTCCCGGCGGCCGACCTGAACGGTCATAGCCTCGTCCTCTTTCGCGAGTTTTCTCAACGATAGAACGCGTGGCCGTCGTTCCGCCTGACCGGGTCATACGACCTCGTCACTCGGGTCCAGGAGGTAGCGCCCGCCGCGAAGACCCTGCCGCACCGCTGCCACCGTCGCGTCGATGTCCTGACTCGACGAATCCAGCACGTGAGCCTCGAAGCGGCCGAGATCGGCGAAGGCGTCGAACATTTTCCCGACCGGGTTCGGATCGACAAGGTCGTCAGGCGACCGCCGGCCGACGGCCCGCATGACGGCGACCTGCCGGGATGGTCGGAGCACGAAATAGTGCATGGGTCTTCCGCGTCCCGCGGCCTCCAGCCAGTGCGGCAGGAACCAGGGACCGATGATGCCGTCGACGAAGACGTCGTAGCCGCCATCGGCGAACTGGACGGCGGCGGCGGCGGTAGCCCTGATGACCGTGCCGTTCTGCCGGCTGGTACCCGCCATCCACGGCGGCACGAACCCGGCGGCGATCCAGTGGAATACCTGGTCCCCGACTAGATGAACGCCCAGCCGACTCGATCCGGCGAGGCGCGAGGCAACAGTGGTCTTACCCGCTCCCGGCGGGCCGGTGATGATGGCGATGGACATGGCTCTCCTGGTACTCGAGGGGCTGGGCCGACCCGGAGCGCTCAGAAGATCACTACCTCATAGTAGAGGGATGCTGGACCCAGAAATCCGCATAATCAAGGCATCGGAAGACTCAGTGAAGGACTACGAGATGACCAGCAACGCAGGCGCGGGCAGCCGCCTCCTTGGCACCCTGGGAACCGCCGACGGCAAGGGCATCGTGACCGTGGCCGATCGCCTCGATGCCGATATCGAAACCGTGTGGTCAGCAATCACTGATCCCTCGCGCCTGGCCAGCTGGTGGGGCGAGGTCGAGGGAGACCTGCGACTGGGCGGCGAGTATCGCGCCCAGGTTTATGCCAGCGGCTGGGATGGCACGGGGCGCATCGATGCCTGCGACGCCCCGCGGCGGCTCAGGGTGCTGACCAGGGAACCGGACCAGCCGGACGAGCAGTCTGTGGAGGTCACGCTGACCTCCGACGGCGACAAAACCACCCTTGTCTGGGAGGAACGGGGCATGCCCGTGGCCTATCTCGCCGGTTACGGCGCGGGGATCCAGGTCCATGTCGAAGACCTCGGCGCCTACCTGGCCGGGCGCGAGCGCTGCGACGCGGGTGCGCGGATGGGCGAGCTTTTCCCGGCCTACGAGCCCCTGGCCGCGAAGGTCGGCTAGGAACAGCTTGCCCCCGGACCCGTCGTTCACCAGGTCCGGGGGCAAGCTCGGCGGCTCTGGATCAGAAGCCGCTGTCGAATGTGACGCTGAACCCGCCGCGGAACGACGGCTGCACCGCCGGACAGTTGGCGGCGGTGAACAGTAGCACCTGGACAGGCGGCTCCCGCTGACCTGGGCAGTCGAGGTAGTAGGAGACGCTGTCGTCAACCATGGGAATGGCGTAAACGGCACCGTTGAACCCGCCGACGCTCGACCGGTGACCGTTCGCGACCAGGCTCCCTGACTCGAAACCGGTCCGGCCGTAGGAGACCAGCGGCACGAACTGGAATAGCCCGGCTATCGGTTCGTAAGCTGGCCGCTCCACGATCCACTCCGCGCTCGAGTCCACGCAGGTAGTTGCGGCGCACGTCGCCGTCACGGAGAAGCTCTCCTGCGGGCGCGTGTAGTCAGTGAGCGAGAGCACGTAGTCGTTGTTGCCGTCAGTACCTGGCGTGACATTCACCGAAGCGCTGATCTGGTCGCCGGGCTGCGGGCAGTCCACGTTGTCGTTGATGCAGGCGGTGGTGCCTTCCTCGACCGTCCCGGCCGGGAACATCTCGTACCACACGTAGTAGTACAAGGCGCCCTCATAGCACTGGGCGCCAGTCCCCAGTTGCTCCACGGTCGAGTCGCTGAAGCCGTCGATGCCGACCCAATTCGAGATGTAGGCGCCCGTCGTGCTGTAGGGGCCTGACGGGCAGGTTACGGCGGGGATGGTCCAGCGGCCGCTCACGTTCGTGAAGTCGTCCGCGGTGCTCGTGGCCGACGTGTCGGCAAAGCCGGACCAGTTGAGGGTCGGGAACGAGGTGGCAGTACCGCTGACCGGCTTGGCGGCGCCGGGAAGCCTGGAGCCCGTGCCACCAGCGGTAAATCCGCCACGAGCGGCAACTGCCGTAGGGTGCGTGGACATGTACTGCGCGAAGGCCTTGTGGGCTTGAGCAACGACAGCCCGGTTGTGTTCCCCGGTGGCTAGGCTCCCAGCCGGAGTTGCGGCCGACGAGACCGCAAGGAAGGCTGAGGCCCCGAGCAAGGCAGTTAATGAGCTTGCGAGCAGTCTCTTCACCAGATCTCCCATCTTTAACTCCGGGATGGACCTTTCTAGCCGTCCATAAAGTTATGGTGACATCAGGCAGCGCGCGGCGTCACGTCTCTTAAGAGAAGCAGGCCGGACTAGTTGGCCCGGGCTCGAGCGCAAATTGATACCGGTGGCTCACGCGGATCGCGCTGGCGCGGGTCAGCCAGCCGCCGACTTCGCTGGCGAAGCTGATCCGGCCGCGCCTGCTGTCGGGGCAGGGCCTGCTGTCGGGGCAGGGCCTGCTGTCGGGGCGGGGCCTGCTGTCGGGGCAGGGCCTG
>JASHOL010000173.1 GCA_030041135.1 Streptosporangiaceae bacterium
CTGGCGGCGACGGCGCGCAAGGAAGGCGGCGAGGTCACCGAGGTCGCCGTGAGCGGAAGCGCGGCGATCGTCGGCACCGGCACCATGAGGCTTTTCGCGTCGGCCGCGTGACAGACCGGCCCACGACAAGTGCCGATTCTGGCTCCAGGCCCTGCGCCGCTCCAGCGCCGCGAGCTAGTATCCTGTGAGCGAAGTAACTTGACCTAGTTTTGTCGTTCAGGGACAGTGGCTTATGCCGTTGACTGGGGGCGTGGATGTTCCGCCCCGGGACCGTGAGGTGCTGGCGTCGTGGACGCGGTCGATCTCGGTCCGTGCCGGGCTGGCGCAGCGGGCCAGGATTGTGCTGCTCGCGGCAGATGGGGTTGGGACAAACGAGATCGTGGCGCGGACCGGGGCGTCCAAGCCGACGGTGATCGCATGGAGGCGCCGGTATGCAGCCGAAGGGCTGGGCGGTCTGGAGGACCGGCCGAGGCCGGGGCGGCCGCGCGGCGCCGATGACGTCGCGATCGTGCTGGCCACGCTGGAGGCGCCGCCGGAGCGGATGGGCGTGACGCACTGGTCGTCCCGGCTGCTGGCCCGTGAGCTCGGGGTCTCCAACGTGAAGGTCGCCGATGTGTGGCGGGAGTACGGCATGCAGCCGTGGCGGCAGGAGAGCTTCAAGTTCAGTACTGACCCGCAGCTGGAGGCTAAGGTCCGCGACGTCGTCGGCCTGTACCTGGACCCGCCGGAGAACGCCGTCGTGGTCTGCGTGGACGAGAAGTCGCAGGTCCAGGCTCTGGACCGCGCCGATCCTGCCGTTGCGGCCGGGCTTGCCGGAGAAGGCGACTCATGACTATGTGCGGCACGGCACGACCACGCTGTTCGCCGCGCTGGAGGTGGCCACTGGCAAGGTCACTGACGCCTGCTATCCGAAGCACCGGCACCAGGAGTTCCTGCGGTTCCTGAAGAAGGTCGCCGCCGCCTACTCCGGCGCCGATCTGCACGTGGTATGCGACAACTGCGCCACCCACAAGCACCCGCAGGTGAAAGCCTGGCTGGCCCGCAACCCGCGGGTGACCCTGCACTTCACCCCGACCTCGGGCTCTTGGCTGAACATGGTCGAGATCTTCTTCGGCATCATCACCCGCCAGGCCATCCGCCGCAGCACCTTTCGCAGCGTGAAGGACCTCGTCATCGCGATCGGTGCCTTCATCGACGGCTGGAACGAGCGCTGCCAGCCGTTCACCTGGACCAAGACGGCAGAGGAGTTACTCCCGCACTGCAAGCCAGGTAAGAGAACTTCGTTCGCACGACATTAGCAGCCGGGCCTGAAGGCGCAGGTGCTGCGCGACAGCAGCCCGCTGATGTCTGATCAGGGACGTTGCTGCCAGCAGTGCTGTCAGGCATCACGGTCGCGGGGTGCGACCTTCTGCGACGCTGGCGGCCTACTTTCAGATCGCCGCCGGCGGGGAGCGGGCGCCGGGACGCGCATGGCCAGATCCTGCTCAGCGCGCGATGATAGAAGCCGTGCGACCTCGTCAGTCACGCTCACTGCAACCACGGCCGAGGCCGCTGCTGGTGCGATACGCCTGCGGATTGCTGTGGCTTCAGGCTGGGTTGTGGGCCCTGGCAGCTCTCGGCATCGGCGGGCTGTGGATTGCCGGCATGGCCACGAACTGGCTACCGCCCGCCTGGGCTCATTCGCGGCTCGTCTGGCTCATCGCCGAAGGGTCGTGCATCATCGTGGCCGCGTGTCTGTCGGCCGGCTCCGTTGCTCTTACGACAGCTCTCGCGCGCGGCAGGGCGGCTGCCCGCGTCGCAGCGGTCGTGCTGGAGTCCATCATGGTCCCGTTTGGCTGGCTCTTCGCTACCTACACGGCCAACGGGGAGGGTGTGAACCCCGGCCCGCTGGCCGGGCTGGTTGGCAGCGCGCTCTCGCTTGCGGCCGCGGTCGGCCTGCTCAGCAGGCAGGCTCGGCGCTTTGCCGGACGCGGCAGGCAGACGGCAGCACCCAGGTAGCCGGTTCACACATGCGGGCCGGTGCATCGCACGGTGACCCTTACCGAGCCCAGACCGACGCTGTGCCCATTAGGTTACTGGACCAAGACCGCCCAAAGACCACTCTGGCACTGCACACCAGGTAAAGGTCTCTCGTTCACACGACACTAGAAGCCCTGCTCGACCTAAACAGGTAATGCGCGCCGCGCCGGTGCAGATAGGTGCGTGGCCACGCTAGGCATGTAACGCGTCGGCGGCGGAGGAGCAGTTCCCGGACCTGGGCGAAGCGGTTGCCGCGTTCCTGTCGTCCGCCAGGAGCATGGGACCACTTGTCCGCCAGTGGCATGGGACCGGGTTGGGGTCCGGGTTCAGCGTGGCCGTGACCGGATGATTGCTGATGGCCGGGTGGGCGGTCAAGGGTTGCATTGGTCCGCCAGCACGATGGGACCACCTGCGGGTAGTTCATCTTCTCGGTCGGGCATGGTGTGTGCTGCTGCCCTGGGGTTCTCTGGCTCCGCAGGGGTCTGCCCGCAGGGCCGAGCGGAGCGAGCCCTTGCGGTGCCGGGGGGCCCTGGGGCAGGCTGTGCTGCCCGGCCGAGACGAATGGCCTGTGCCCGTCCTGGCGTGCTCATCTTTGAGGGAGGGCCGGGGGTGCGGGGGCAGCGCCCCTGCGTGTCTTCCGGGCGGCAGGCGGCGGGGTTTGCGATGTGAGTGCGGGTCTTTGCCGCTGCCGGTAGGACTCGCCGTCCAGGACCAGTTCCCAGGCTGCGGACTGGAGCCGGTCGA
>JASHOL010000174.1 GCA_030041135.1 Streptosporangiaceae bacterium
TCCACGCCGCTGACCACCCAGTCCCCGTCGCCCGGCGCCAGCTCCAGGTCCGCTGCCCTGATCAGGTGGGCGCTCTCGACGTCGAGGAGCCGGTGCCCGAGCACGTCCGCCCGCAGCAGCACCTCCCCTTCCCGGCGTTCGAACCGTCGCAGGTCCAGGCGCGCGCTGGTGAGCCGCAGCTCCGCCCGGTCCAGACCGGCGACTTGCTCGATCGGCACGAACACCGACCGGCTGCCGACCCTCGCGACCAGGCCGGTGACGACCGGGTAGTCGGCGCCGCGCAGCCGCACGATCACGTCAGATAGGCGCCCGATGGAGCCCCCGCTTTTGTCCGTGACCGGCCGCCGCAGCAGCTCGGACAGGTGCACCGTCCGGAAACCCGCGGCCCGCCCCGTGCTGCCCGAGTCTGGCGGACCCGATGTGCCGCTCATCCCCAGTTGCCTTCCCCGAGGCTGGCGCTCGTCGCGGCAGCCCATCTCACTAGACCTACCCAGCCCACCGGGCATCAGCCTGCCATGACGAAGCCGGCGGGGCCAGGCATACACCGGACAAGTCGGGCCTCCGGCTAACCTGTGTCCGCACAACGGTCGCGCGAGCTCTGGGGGCGGGCCTCCCGTAATGCGGCTACGCGATGGTATGAAGGCCAGGTCGAGGGTGCAGCCGGAAGGGAGGGAGCGGCGGATGGCCATGCGGCGAGCCGTGGGCACGCTTGCGGGCAACCCTGAAGGCCTTGGCTACGCGCTAAAGAGCAGGCTGCTCGGCCGGCCGCTGATCAACGAGCAACTCGGCGAGCAGCGGCTATCCAAGACCACCGCTCTGGGCGTCTTGTCTCCCGACGGCATCTCCTCCTCCGCCTACGGCACGGAGGAGATCCTGATCGAGCTGCTCAGGGGCGGCCTGGCGGTGACGGCCTTCACGATCCTGCTGCCGATCACCGGCGTCGTACTGCTGGTCATGGTGCTCGTGGTGCTGTCGTACCGCGAGGTCGTGATGATCTACACCAAGGCCGGCGGCTCGTACGTCGTGGCGAGGGAGAACTTCGGGCCGCGGGTCGCCCAGATCGCCGCCGTGGCACTGCTCATCGACTATGTCGTAACCGTGGCCGTCCAGGTCGCGGCCGGGACGGCGGCGGTGGCATCCGCGTTTACCGTCCTGGACAACGCGACCACGATGACGCTGATCTCCATCGCGGTCGTGCTGATCATGCTGTACGGCAACTTGCGCGGGATCAAGGAAGCCGGCAAGTCGTTCGCCGTGCCCACGTACCTGTTCTCCTCGGTCATGATCCTCACGATCGTCGTCGGGATCACCAGGGAGATCTTCTTCTCGCTCCCCCACTGGCACGTGACCTGCGCGCACTGCACCTACGCCCAGCAGGCCACGCCGAACCACAACAGCCTGATCACCTTCGGGCTGATCTTCGTCATGCTGCGGGCGTTCGCCAACGGCGGGTCGTCGCTGACCGGCATCGAGGCAGTCTCCAACGCGGTCAGCGCGTTCCGGCCGCCGGAGGGCCGCAATGCCCGCCGGGTGCTGGTGTACGAGGGCATGATCCTCGGCACGCTGGTGGCCGGGATCTCCTGGCTCGCCCACGTGACGCACGCCCAGCCATACAGCTCGGGCGTGCCGACCGTGATCTCGCAGGAAGCGAAGCTCGTCTTCGGCACGTCGCTGTTCGGCACCATCATGTACGGGCTCGTTCAGGCGGCGACCGCGCTGATCCTCTACACCGGCGGCAACACCAGCTTCAACGGCTTCCCGTTCCTGGCCAACTTCGTCGCCGAGGACGCGTTCCTGCCCCGCTGGCTGACCAAGCGCGGGCACCGGCTGGTCTTCTCCAGCGGCATCATCGTGCTGGCCACGGTCTCGATCACACTGCTGGCCGTGGTGGGATCGAACGTCAACGCGCTGGTGCCGTTCTACGCCCTGGGCGTGTTCACCGCGTTCACCATGGCCGGGCTCGGCATGGCGAGATACCACCACCGGATGCGGGAACCCGGCTGGCGGTACAAGATCGTGATCAACTTCTCGGCCGGGGTGACCTCGCTCGCGGTCGTGATCATCTTCGCGATCGTCAAGTTCACCGAGGGCGCCTGGCTCGTCGTGGTGCTGTTCGTCGTCGGCGTGCCCGCGCTGATCCGGCTGAACCGGCAGTACCGGATGGAGGCCACGGTCCTTGAGGGCATCGGCAGCCGCGGCAAGCCGCCGGAACCGCCGACCTACTCGCGCCGCAGCGTCTACGTCTTCGTCGATAATTTCGACCTGGCCACGATCGCCGCGCTCCGGTACGCCAGGAGCCTGCGGCCGACCTCGTTGCGGGCCGTGCACTTCGTCATCGACAACGTGGTCGCGGACAAGCTGCGCCAGGACTGGGTCAGGGCGAACCCCGCCATCCCGCTGGACTTCGTGGACTGCCCGGACCGCCGGCTGGCGACCGCGGCCGCCGCCCTGGTCAGCGCGGAAGCGATCCAGCCCGGCGTCGGCGTGACGGCAATCTTGCCGCGGCGCACCTACGCTCCGATCGTCAGCCGCCTGCTGCATGACCGTACCGGCGACAAGATGGCCGCGGCGATCAGCCGGATTCCGCACGCGGCGGCGACCATCGTGCCGTTCGACGTGCGCAGCCGGGTGGAGATGCTGAGCGGGCGCTTGCCCATGGCGGGCTCCGAGGCGGCCGTGACGCCCAAGCCCGCGCCCGGCTCCGCCGGCACGCGGCCGGCTCCCGAGGCCACCAAGGAGCGCGAGCGGCGGCCGCCGGCGGGCAAAGAGGCGGCGAGCGAGCAGC
>JASHOL010000175.1 GCA_030041135.1 Streptosporangiaceae bacterium
TGCCGGCGCCTCACCCCGGTAGATCCAGACCTTCACGCCGATCCGGCCGAACGTGGTGCGCGCCTCGTAGAAGCCGAAGTCAATGTCCGCGCGCAACGTGTGCAGCGGCACGCGGCCCTCACGGTAGAACTCCGAGCGCGACATCTCAGCCCCGCCCAGGCGGCCGGAGCACTGCACCCGGATGCCCTTGGCACCGCTTTTCATCGCGGTCTGCATGGCCTTGCGCATGGCCCGGCGGAACGAGACCCGGCTGGACAACTGCTCGGCGACGCCCTGGGCCACCAGCTGCGCGTCCACCTCGGGGTTTTTCACCTCGAGGATGTTCAGCTGCACCTGCTTGCCAGTCAGCTTCTCCAGGTCGCCGCGGATCCGGTCGGCCTCCGCGCCGCGGCGGCCGATCACGATGCCCGGCCTGGCGGTGTGGATATCGACCCGCACCCGGTCCATAGTCCGCTCGATCTCCACCTTGGAGATTCCGGCTCGCTCCATGCCGCGCTGTAGCAGCCTGCGGATAGCGACGTCTTCCGCGACGTAGTCCTTGTACAGCTTGTTGGCGTACCACCGGCTCTTGAAGTCGGTCGTGATGCCCAGCCGGAACCCGTGCGGGTTCACTTTCTGCCCCACTTAGCGGGTCCCTTCCCTGTGGTTTGCCTCGCGGTCGGAGACGATGACCGTGATGTGGCTGGTTCGCTTCTCGATGCGGTAGCCGCGGCCCTGGGCCCGCGGCCTGAACCTCTTCAGCGTCGGGCCCTCGTCCACCCAGGCCCGGCTCACGACGAGCGAGCTCGCGTCGCCTCGGCCGCTCTGCCCGGCATTGGCGATGGCACTGTCCAGCACCTTGCCGACAGTGTCGCTCGCTGACTGGGGCGCGAACTTCAGCGTCGCCTGCGCCTGGTCCGCGGGCATGCCGCGGATGAGGTCCACCACGCGGCGGGCCTTCCGCGGCGTGACGCGCACGAACCGCGCCTTAGCCCTTGCTTCCATCTCAGTCTCGCTCTTCTCGTCTCGGAGTCTCGTGTCGTGCGTAACTACCGCCGGCTACGCCGGTCGTCCCTGACGTGGCTGCGGAATGTGCGGGTAGGCGCAAACTCGCCGAGCTTGTGGCCGACCATCGCCTCGGTGATGAAGACCGGGACGTGCTTACGGCCGTCGTGCACGGCGATCGTGTGGCCGAGCATCGCGGGGACGATCATCGAGCGGCGCGACCACGTCTTGATCACGTTCTTGGTGCCCCTATCGTTCTGGCCGTCCACCTTCTTCATGAGGTGGTCGTCCACGAAGGGACCTTTCTTCAGGCTACGAGGCATCGCTAGGTGCTCCTACCGCTTCTTCTTGCCGCGCCGACGGGTGATCATCTTGTCGCTGGGTTTGTGCGCAGCGCGCGTCCTGCCCTCGGGCTTGCCCCACGGGCTGACGGGGTGCCGGCCGCCCGAGCTCTTGCCCTCGCCGCCGCCCAGCGGGTGATCGACCGGGTTCATCGCCACGCCCCGGACGCTGGGGCGCTTGCCCTGCCATCGCTTGCGGCCGGCCTTGCCGAGCTTGATGTTGCCCTGCTCGGCGTTGCCGACCTCGCCGACGGTGGCGCGGCAGCCCGCGTCCACCATCCGGATCTCGCCCGACGGCATGCGCAGCGTCGCCAGGTTGCCCTCGCGAGCGAGCAACTGCACGCCAGACCCGGCCGACCTGGCGATCTTCGCGCCGCCGCCCGGCCGCAGCTCGATGGCGTGCACCATCGTGCCAGTCGGGATGTTGCGCAGCGGCAGGCAGTTCCCGGTCTTGATGTCGGCGCCCGGGCCGTTCTCGACCCGGTCACCCTGCTGCAGGCCGACTGGCGCGATGATGTAGCGCTTCTCGCCGTCGGCGTAGTGCAGCAGCGCGATCCGCGCCGTCCGGTTCGGGTCGTACTCGATGTGCGCGACCTTGGCTGGTACGCCGTCCTTGTCGCTGCGCCGGAAGTCGACGAGCCGGTAGGCACGCTTGTGACCGCCGCCCTGGTGCCTGGCGGTGATCCGCCCGTGCACGTTCCTGCCGCCGCGGCCGTGCAGGGGAAGCACCAGAGACTTCTCCGGCTCACTGCGCGTGACATCGGAGAAGTCAGAACCGCTCGCCCCGCGCCGTCCGGGGGTGGTCGGCTTGTACTTTCTGATAGCCATCTGCTTGAAGCTCCTAGTGATCGCCGGCTAGCTGACCGGTCCGCCGAAGTGCTCAATCCGGTCGCCAGGGGCGAGGCTGACGATGGCCCGCTTCGTGTCAGGCCGCTTGCCCCAGCCGAACCGGGTCCGGCGGCGCTTGCCCGGCCGGTTGATCGTGTTGACCCCGGTCACCTTGACGTTGAAAGTGTGCTCCACTGCCTGGCGGATCTGGGTCTTGTGCGAGTCGGGCCTGACGATGAACGTGTACTTGCCGTCATCGGCGAGCCTGAGGCTTTTCTCCGAGATCACCGGGCGCAGCAGGATGTCCCGCGGGTTGACGGTCTTGGTCACTGCTGGTCATCCTCCTGCTTTGCCTTGGGCTTGGCCCTGGACGCCCTCGGCTTCGCCGGGGCGGGCTGCGCGTCAGCAGCCGGGGCGGGCTCGCCGGCAGACTCGACCGGTTCTCCGGCCGGTTCGGACGACGGCTCGCTGACGGCCGTGGCCCCGCCGGAACCCGCCTCGTTCCCGCCCTTAACCGCCGCCTGAACGGGCTCGCCTCGCATCCGGGCGACGAAGCTGTCGAGCGCTTCCCTGGTGAAGACGACGAAGTCGCTGAGCAGCACGTCCCTGGTATTGAGCTGTCCCGCCGGGAGCAGATGCACGCTCGGGGCGTTGCGCAGGCTGCGCCGGGTCAGCTCGTCGCCCTCGGCGATCACCACGAGTACCTGGGCGGTCTTCGGCGCGTCGGTCAGCGCGGCCAGCGCGGCCATCGCGACCTGGGTCTTGGGGGCGTCGGTGTCGATGAGGCTGTCGACCACGTGCACCCGGCCGTGCCTGGCCCGGTCAGACAGCGCGCCGCGTAGCGCGGCCGCCTTCATCTTCTTGGGCGTCCGCTGCTCGTAGGAGCGCGGCTGCGGGCCGTGCACGGTGCCGCCGCCCGCGTACTGGGGCGCGCGCACGGAGCCCTGCCTGGCCCGGCCCGTGCCTTTCTGGCGGTACGGCTTCTTGCCGCCGCCGCGGACCTCGCCGCGCGTCTTGGTCGCGTGCGTGCCCCGCCGGGCCGCTGCCTCCTGGGCCACCACGACCTGGTGGATCAGCGGCACGTTGACCTTCGCGTCGAAGATCTCCGGCGGCAGCACGGCAGCCGGACCCGAGCCAGCCTCGGGCCGGGCCGTGGAGCTGGACTTCGCCGGACTCATTTCGCCTCACTCATTGCTGGGGACTTGACGGCGTTGCGGACGAGCACCAGACCGCCGGCCGGGCCGGGCACCGCGCCCTTGATGAGCAACAGCCCGCGCTCGGCGTCCACGCCGTGCAGGGTCAGGTTGGCGGCGGTGGTCCGCTCGCCGCCCATGCGGCCGGCCATCCGCACGCCCTTGAAGACGCGGCCAGGGTAGGCACAGCCGCCGATGGAGCCGGGAGCGCGGTGCTTGCGCTTGGTGCCGTGCGAGGAACTGAGGCCCTTGAAGCCGTGCCGCTTGACGACTCCGGCGGTGCCCTTGCCCTTGCTGGTGGCGGTCACGTCGATCAGCTCACCCGCGGTGAACGCCTCGGCGGTGACCTCCTGGCCCAGCGTGTAATCGGTCGCGTTGGCCGTGCGCACCTCGACCAGGTACCGGCGCGGGGTCACGCCGGCCTTGGCGAAGTGACCTGCCACCGGCCTGGTCACCTTGCGGGGGTCGATCTCACCGAAGCCCAGCTGAACGGCCGAGTAGCCGTCGGCGTCGGGCGTCCGCACCGCGGTCACGACACAAGGCCCGGCGGCGACGACGGTGACGGGGACCAGCCTGCCGTCGTCGGCGAAGACCTGGGTCATGCCGAGCTTGGTGCCCAGCACGCCTTTCCTGCCCAGGGGGGACGCGGTGCCGCCCTGGGACACCCCGGACCCCGCTGGTCCGGATCCCCCCGCGGGGATCTGCTCGCTCATCTCAGTGCTTTCTCTTCCGCGCGTCCGGCTACAGCTTGATCTCGATATCGACGCCCGCCGGCACGTCAAGCCGCATTAGCGAGTCGACGGTCCTCGGCGTGGGGTCGATGATGTCGATCAGCCGCTTGTGGGTCCGCATCTCGAAGTGCTCGCGCGAGTCCTTGTACTTGTGCGGCGAGCGGATGACGCAGTACACGTTCTTCTCGGTAGGCAGCGGCACGGGACCGGCGACCTTAGCGCCGGTGCGTATCACCGTGTCGACAATCTTCCGCGCCCAGCTGTCGATGACCTCGTGGTCATAGGCCTTCAGCCGGATGCGGATCTTCTGTCCCGCCATGTGGCTTCGTTGTCCTTCTCTATGTTGGCCCCGCGGGGATGACCCCGCGGGATCCCCCACCTGTCGTCCGCTCGGGCCGACCCTTCTGGCCGGCCGTCGCGGGCCGCCAATGGGAGCGTCCGCTGCCGTGCGCCGCGGCCCCTGCGAGACCGCCGCGTGAACGGGCCCGGGGTTTCCCCCGGGCCCGCTGTACTACTTGACGATGTTCGTGACTCGGCCGGCGCCAACGGTGCGGCCGCCTTCGCGGATAGCGAAGCGCAGGCCCTCCTCCATCGCGATCGGCTGGATCAGTTCGACCGTCATCTCGGTGTTGTCGCCGGGCAGCACCATCTCGGTGCCCTCCGGCAGGTGCACCACGCCAGTCACGTCGGTGGTGCGGAAGTAGAACTGAGGACGGTAGTTGTTGAAGAACGGCGTGTGCCGGCCGCCCTCGTCCTTGGACAGGATGTAGACCTGGGCCTCGAACTCGGTGTGCGGGGTGTTGGTGCCCGGCTTGATGATGACCTGGCCGCGCTCCACCTCCTCGCGCTTGGTGCCGCGCAGGAGCAGGCCCGCGTTGTCGCCGGCCTGTCCCTGGTCCAGGATCTTGTGGAACATCTCGACGCCGGTGACCACGGTCTTGGCCGCCTTCGGCTTGATGCCGATTATCTCGACCTCGTCACCGGTGCGGATGACGCCGCGCTCGATCCGGCCGGTCACCACGGTGCCGCGACCGGTGATCGAGAACACGTCCTCGACCGGCATCAGGAACGGCCGGTCGGTGTCGCGCACCGGCTCGGGGATGTTTTCGTCGCACGCCTCAAGCAGCTCGGCCACCTTCTCGCCCCACTCGGCGTCGCCCTCGAGCGCCTTCAGCGCGGATACCCGCACCACTGGCACGTCGTCGCCGGGGAACTCGTAGGTGGTCAGCAGCTCGCGAACCTCGAGCTCGACGAGCTCGAGGATCTCCTCGTCGTCCACCATGTCGGCCTTGTTCAGCGCGACCACGATGTAGGGCACGCCGACCTGGCGGGCCAGCAGAACGTGCTCGCGGGTCTGCGGCATCGGGCCGTCGGTGGCGGCGACCACGAGGATGGCGCCGTCCATCTGGGCCGCGCCGGTGATCATGTTCTTGATGTAGTCAGCGTGACCAGGGCAGTCGACGTGCGCATAGTGCCGCCTGTCGGTCTGGTACTCGACGTGCGAGATCGCGATCGTGATCCCGCGCTCCTTCTCCTCCTTCGCGTTGTCGATCTGGTCGAACGCGTAGAACGGATTCAGGGTCGGGTACTTGTCGTGCAGCACCTTGGTGATCGCCGCGGTCAGCGTCGTCTTGCCGTGGTCGATATGACCGATGGTGCCGATGTTGACGTGCGGCTTGGTCCGCTCGAACTTGGCCTTCGCCACTGGTGTCTCCTCGTTACGATCGTTTCCCCGCCGCTGGCGGGGTCAGGCGCTCACGCGCGCTGTGTGGTTCTCGTCGGTGGTTTGCGATTACTGCAGCTATGACTTACTCGCCGCGTGCCTTGGCGATGATCTCCTTGGCGATGGTGGGCGGGACCTCGGCATACGAGTCGAACTGCATGCTGTAATCCGCCCGGCCCTGCGTACGGCTGCGCAGGTCTCCCACGTAACCGAACATCTCCGATAGCGGGACGAGGGCCTTGACGACCCGCACCCCGGACCTCTCCTCCATGGCCTGGATCTGACCGCGGCGGCTGTTCAGGTCGCCGATGACATCTCCCATGTAGTCGTCGGGCGTCCTGACCTCAACAGCCATCACCGGCTCGAGCAGGACAGGATCAGCCTGGGCGGCGGCCTTCTTGAAGGCCATCGAGCCGGCGATCTTGAAAGCGAGCTCGGACGAGTCCACCTCGTGGTAGGCGCCGTCGGTCAGCGTGACCTTGACGTCCACCATCGGGTAGCCGGCCAGGACGCCGAACTCGGCCGCCTCCTGGCAACCGGCGTCCACCGACGGAATGTACTCGCGCGGCACCCGGCCGCCGGTGACCTTGTTCTCGAACTCGTAGCCGCCGCCGTCGCCGCCGGTCGGCTCGAGGTTGATGATGACCCGTCCGAACTGGCCGGACCCGCCGGTCTGCTTCTTGTGGGTGTACTCGACCCTCTCGACCTTGCGGCGGATGGTCTCTCGGTAGGCGACCTGCGGACGGCCGATATTCGCCTCGACCCTGAACTCGCGGCGCATCCGCTCGACCAGCACCTCCAGGTGCAGTTCGCCCATGCCCGCGATGATGGTCTGCCCGGTCTCCTCGTCGGTCCTGACCTGGAACGTCGGGTCCTCCTCGGCCAGTCGCTGGATCGCGGTGCCGAGCTTGTCCTGGTCGGCCTTGGTCCTCGGCTCGATGGCCACGTTGATGACCGGTGCCGGGAACGTCATCGACTCGAGAATGACCTGCTTGCTCGGGTCACTCAGGGTGTCGCCGGTGGTGGTGTCCTTGAGGCCCATCACGGCGACGATCTGGCCGGCTATCGCGGACGGGCGTTCCTCACGCTTGTTCGCGTGCATCTGGTAGATCTTGCCGATCCGCTCCCGCTTGCCCTTGGTTGAGTTCAGCACCTGGGTGCCGGCGTCGAGCCTGCCGGAGTAGACGCGGATGTAGGTCAGCTTGCCGAGATGCTGGTCCGACATGATCTTGAAGGCCAGAGCCGAGAACGGCTCGCTCGGGTCGGCGTGCCGCTCGATGACGGTGTCCTCGTCACCGACCGCGTGGCCCTTGATCGACGGGATGTCGATCGGGCTCGGCAGGAAGTCGACGATCGCGTCCAGCATCGGCTGCACGCCCTTGTTCTTGAACGCGCTGCCACACAGCACCGGAGTGACGGCGCTGGCGATGGTCGCACGGCGGATGGCCGCGACGAGCCGCTCCTCGTCGGGCTCGGTGCCCTCGAGGTAGAGCTCCATCATCTCCTCGTCGTTCTCGGCGATCCGCTCGATCAGCGTGTCGCGCCACTCGCGGGCGGCCTCGGCGTGATCGTCGGGGATGGCGACGACGTCGTAGGTGTCGCCCTTGCCCTCGGTCTGCCAGAGCAGGGCGCGCATCCTGATCAGGTCGATGACACCGCGGAAGTCCGACTCCACGCCCCACGGCAGCTGGATGACCAGCGGCGTAGCGCCGAGCCGGTCGCTGATCATGTCGACGCAGCGGTGGAACTCGGCACCGACGCGGTCCATCTTGTTGACGAAGCAGATGCGCGGCACGCCATAGCGGTCGGCCTGGCGCCAGACAGTCTCGGACTGCGGCTCCACGCCGGCCACGCCGTCGAACACGGCGACCGCGCCGTCAAGCACCCGCAGCGACCGCTCCACCTCGACGGTGAAGTCGACGTGGCCCGGCGTATCGATGATGTTGATGGTGTGATCTCGCCACAGGGTGGTGGTAGCCGCAGACGTGATGGTGATGCCGCGCTCTTGCTCCTGCTCCATCCAGTCCATCGTGGCTGCGCCCTCGTGGACTTCACCGATCTTGTAGTTGATGCCGGTGTAGAACAGGATCCGCTCGGTAGTCGTGGTCTTGCCCGCGTCGATATGCGCCATGATGCCAATATTGCGGACATTGCGCAGCTCGGTGGCGGTCTGGGTGGCGGCCACTGTTAGTGATCCTCGTTCCTTGGTTCGTAAAATCTCGGGTCAGGCTGTGTCGATTCAGGCGGGCCGCTTACCAGCGGTAGTGGGCGAACGCCTTGTTGGACTCGGCCATCTTGTGGGTGTCCTCCCGACGCTTGACGCTCGCCCCGAGTCCGTTGCTGGCGTCAAGCAGCTCGTTCATGAGCCGGTCGGTCATGGTCTTCTCCCGGCGCTGGCGCGAGTAGGTGACCAGCCAGCGCAGCGCCAGCGTGGTGCTGCGAGAGGCCTTGACCTCCATCGGCACCTGGTAGGTGGCGCCGCCGACCCGCCTGCTCTTCACCTCGAGGGTGGGCTTGACGTTGTCCAGCGCGCGCTTGAGCGTCACCACCGGGTCGTTGCCGGTCTTGTCCCGGCAGCCCTCGAGCGCGCCGTAGACGATGCGCTCGGCGAGCGACCGCTTGCCGCTCCTCAGCACCTTGTTCACCAGCGCGGTGACCAGGGGGGAGCCGTAGACAGGGTCGGTTACCAGCTGCCGCTTGGTCGCGGGGCCCTTACGCGGCATGTCAGCTCTTCTCCTTCTTCGCGCCGTACCGGCTCCGAGCCTGCTTGCGGTTGCGGACGCCCTGTGTGTCCAGCGAGCCGCGGATGACCTTGTAGCGCACGCCGGGCAGGTCGCGGACGCGACCGCCGCGGACCAGCACGATCGAGTGCTCCTGCAGGTTGTGGCCGACACCGGGGATGTAGGCCGTCACCTCGATATGGCTGGTAAGCCGGACGCGGGCGACCTTGCGCAGCGCCGAGTTCGGCTTCTTGGGCGTGGTCGTGTAGACGCGTGTGCAGACCCCGCGGCGCTGCGGGCTGCCCTTCAGCGCCGGAGTCTTCGTCTTGGCTACCTTGTCCTGCCGGCCCTTGCGGACCAGCTGCTGGATCGTGGGCAACGCGTCTCCGTCTTCTTCTGCCACGCGCCTTGCGGCGCGCTGTTGTCTTTCGCCTGCGTGCACCGCGCCGGCGCGGCGCGGCATTCAGTTGTGTCCCGCCGTTGCCGACGCGACTTGCTCGCTGCGGCTCTGTCCTGTGCTTTCGCCACAGGGCGCGGCCTAGGATGCACCTGACCTGCGGATTCCTTGCCCGCTCCGCCCCCCGTGGTCGGGCGTGTCGCAAACGTTCACGACATATCCGGGCCCACAACGAGCCCGGATCGGAAGGGAAGTCTGCTGCTCGCCTGGTCCATTCAGCCCCTGATCGTTACCGCCAGGGGACTGCGGTCAGACAGACGTGCACGCACCCGTAGGGCACGGGCGCGGAGAACCAGAATACCTAACCGATGACGCGCGGGTCAAAACGGGTGGCGTCCTCGCTCTCCGCCGAGGCAAAAGCCTAGCGGATGCTGGGCCCGGCCCGCACAAGATCCCGTTGCAGCGCTTTGCTGGCCGCGTTCCCGAGGGAGGCCCGCGCTGGCTCTGACCTATGGTTACAAGCACCACCACGACGGTCTTATTCCGGCGGCCGGTCTTGTTCCGGCGGCCGGTCTTGTTCCGACAAATTGGCGCCCCGTCGAGTGGCTGTCCGGATCCGGTGTCGTCCCGGCCGGAAATGGGCTGCTACCGGCACGCTGTGTAGCTGCTGCAAGCCGACGACCCGCAGGCGTTCTGCGCCACGATGGTGACGGGGTTCTGAAGGCCGAAAGCGAGTCCGGCTTCGCGGTTCACGGGCGCCGGGCTGGGCAGACCCCAGGGCGGAGGCGTGGCGCGATGTCGTTGGTCATCGGTACCTCGGGCTGGCAGTACCGGGACTGGCGCGACGTCCTCTACCCGGCAGGCGTGGCGCAGGCTCGCTGGCTCGAGTACTACTCCCGAACATTCCCAGCGGTGGAGAACAACGGCACGTTCTACCGGCTGCCCCGGCCGCAGGCGTTCGAGGACTGGCGCAACCGGACCCCGGACGGCTTCACCATGGCCGTCAAGGCCAGCAGATACCTCACTCATGTTCGCCGCCTGCGGGATCCTGCCGAGCCTGTGGCACGGCTGCTAGGCGCGGCCGTTTACCTTGGCCCCCGGCTCGGGCCGGTGCTCCTGCAGCTACCGCCGAACATGACCGCCGATCCGGACGCGCTCGACGGGGTCCTGACGGCATTTGCCAGGTTCAAGCCGCCTCGGGACGCGCCGCCGCTGCCAGCCGCGATCCAGGTAGCGGTCGAGTTCCGTCACGAAACCTGGTGGACCGAGGAGGTCAAGGGCATCCTCGCGCGCCACGACGCCGCGCTGTCGTGGGCGGACCGGCAGGAGCAGCCGGTTGCGCCGATGTGGCGGACCGCAAGCTGGGGCTACCTACGGCTACACGAGGGGGCGGGCCGGTCCTGGCCCAGGTACACGAGCCAGGCACTTCGCGGCTGGCTCACGGCCATCGCCAATGCCTGGCAGCCAGGGCAGGACGTGTTCGTCTTCTTCAACAACGACCAGCACGGGGCCGCGCCGCAGGACGCGCTCGCTCTCGCCGCGCTGGCCAGGGACGCCGGCATCGACGTCAGGGCCGCGGCCGGGGATGGACCCGGCTAGCGGCTGTACTGCGTCGGCTCCGCTCACCCGCTTGCCGCTTCCGCATCCCGAGGCGCTCCGACCTCGGCCCAACGTCGGTCCGCTTGGGCAGCGTCCACCGAGCGACGCCACCACTACCAGCGTCGCAACCACGACCACCGAGCGGCGCAACCACGACCAGCGTTGCAACCACCCGCGGGCTGCCGCCATCGGTGCACGTTGCCGCCCTCAAGGACGCAGCCAACCTGGACACCGGCCATGCGGCCGGGCCAGCGGGTCCCAGGCCGCGATCTGGGCGATCCCGAGCGGTAACCCGGTGCGCGTCGTGGTGCTGCTCAGGTAGGCGGACAGCTCGGCACCGGTCGACATTGCCGGCCGCGAGCCCTCCGGCCGCGATCGTCGCCACCCAGTGAGGGAGTTACGCTGCGTGTCGCCGGCGACCGCGATGCCACCCGTTGGGGACGACCCGTTCGGCTACCGCGGGCCTGCGGTATCGGCAAACTTGAACTAAACGGTCACCAGGCATTCAGCTCGCTGACCGCGTGGGATCGCAAGGAACCGACGGCAGTGGAGATTTCATCGATTCGGTCCCAATTCTCGACGTTTCTGTCCGTATTTGCGGGGACGGAGTCGGTGAAATGACAGAACGTGATCGGAGCGTATCGGAATTAACGCCGTATTCCGGGCGCCGCTCGGTGGTGATTGCGCCGCTCGGTGGTGATTGCGCTGCTGCTGGTGGTGGTTGCGCTGCTCGTGGCGCTGCACGACCGCGACCTGCGCGTCGAGCGGCTCACCGATCCTGGTCGTGGTCGCCTCGGCCTGCAGGGCGGGCGCGTTCGACGGCACCAGGCTGGTGACGCTATTGGACGGCGCGAGTGCAGGCAGGTACCTGATCGCCGTGCGACCGCGCCGATCCACGCGAGCACCACCAGGTAGCGCGCGGCGACGATGACCGCCGCAGACGCCTGGGACAGCTTTCCGGCCGCGGCCCGCGGAGCGGTCATGGCCCCGATGACTACCGCGTGTCGCGCCACCGAAACCCGACGGCAGCCGCCAGCCAGGGGGCAGTCAGGACGCGCAAGAACGGGCGGGGTGCCAGGGACTCCCTTGGCACCCCGCCCGGTTCATGCCGCCGGCCAGGACAACCTTGGCCGCCGGACCAGTTTGCTTAGACCCGACCTCGTTCCCTACCGGTTGTAGGCACCGAAGTCGTACTCTTCCAGCGGGATCGCCTGGCCGGAGGCCTGGCCGAACGAGTAGTCGGCCGGGCTCTCGTAGGAGGTCGGCGGGTATACCGCCGCTTTAGCCTCCTCCGTCGGCTCGACCCGCAGGCCGCGGTAGCGCTGCATGCCGGTGCCGGCCGGGATCAGCTTGCCAATGATCACGTTCTCCTTCAGGCCGACCAGCGAGTCCGACCTGGCGTGGATGGCCGCGTCGGTCAGGACCCTGGTGGTCTCCTGGAAGGAGGCCGCCGACAGCCACGACTCGGTGGCCAGCGACGCCTTCGTGATTCCCATCAGCACGGGGCGGCCTGCCGCGGAGGTGCCGCCCGCCTCGACGACGGCCCGGTTGACCTCCTCGAACTTCGGCCGCTCGACCAGCTCGCCCGGCAGCAGCTCCGTGTCGCCCGACTCCAGCACGTTCACCCGCTTGAGCATCTGCCTGATGATGATCTCGATGTGCTTGTCGTGGATCGACACGCCCTGAGACCGGTAGACCTCTTGCACCTCGTGCACCAGGTGAAGCTGCACCTCGCGCGAGCCGAGGATGCGCAACACCTCGTGCGGGTTGACCGCGCCGGCGATGAGCTGCTGGCCGACCCGGACATGGTCGCCGTCGGACACCAGCAGCCTGGACCGCATGGACACCTGGTAGGAGATCTCGTCGCTGCCGTCGTCCGGCACGATCACGATCTTGCGAGCCTTGTCCTGCTCGTCGATCCTGACCTTGCCCTCCACCTCGCTGATCGGGGCCATGCCCTTGGGGATACGGGCCTCGAACAGCTCCTGGATTCGCGGCAGGCCGTGGGTGATGTCCTGGCCGGCCACACCGCCGGTGTGGAACGTACGCATCGTCAGCTGAGTGCCGGGCTCACCGATGGACTGGGCCGCGATGATGCCGACAGCCTCGCCGACGTCGACGCGCTTGCCGGTGGCCAGCGAGCGGCCGTAGCACTTCGCGCACACGCCGACCTTGGCCTGGCAGACCAGCACGCTGTAGGTGCGCACGGACTCCACGCCCGCGTCCACCAGCATGTCGATCATCGCCTCGGTGAGGTCGGAGTCGGCTGGCACGAGCACGGTGCCGTCCGCGCCGATGACGTCCTCGGACAGCGTCCGGCCGGTGCCTGTGTTCTCGATGTTCGGCAGCTTCTCGACCTTGCCGGTGACCGGGCTCTTCGCCGCGATCCGCAGCGGAAGGGACCGGTCGGTGCCGCAGTCCTCCTCGCGAACGATCACGTCCTGCGCCACGTCCACCAGCCGGCGGGTCAGGTACCCGGAGTCGGCGGTCCGCAGCGCGGTGTCGGCCAGGCCCTTGCGGGCACCGTGCGTGGAGATGAAGTACTCAAGCACGGACAGGCCCTCGCGGAAACTGGACTTGATCGGCCGCGGGATCGTCTCGCCCTTGGGGTTGGACACCAGGCCGCGGATGCCGGCGATCTGCCGGATCTGCATCAGGTTTCCGGCTGCACCCGAGCTCACCATCATCCAGACGGAGTTGTCGCCGGGGAAGGCCTTCTCCATGTCCTGTGCGACGTCCGCGGTGGCGTGCGTCCAGATCTCGATCAGCTCCTGGCGCCGCTCGTCGTCGGTGATAAGGCCGCGCTCATACTCGCGCTGCACCTTGTCGGCCCGCTTCTCGTAGGTGTCCAGGATGTCGCGCTTGTTCGGCGGGGCAACCACGTCCTCCATCGCCACCGTGACGCCGGACCTGGTCGCCCAGTGGAACCCGGCGTCCTTGAGCGCGTCGAGCGCGGCGGCCACCTCGACCTTGGGGTAGGCCTCGGCCAGCTCGTTCACGATCGCCGACAGCTGCTTCCTGCTGACCTCGAAGTTGACGAACGGGTAGTCGTCAGGCAGCGTCTCGTTCAGCAGGCACCGGCCCAGCGTGGTTTCCAGCCGCACCGGCTGGCCCGGCTCCCAGCCCTCTGAGGGCTCGAAGCCGACCGGCGGCGTGATTCCCGTCAGCCGGATCTGGATCTTGGCCTGCAGCTCGAGCTCTTCCCGGTCGTAGGCCATCAGCGCCTCGGCCACGCTGCCGAAGGCCCGGCCCTCGCCGACCGCGCCCTCCTTCTCGCCGGTCAGCCAGTAGATCCCGATGACCATGTCCAGCGTCGGCATCGTCACCGGCTTGCCGTCGGCCGGCTTGAGGATGTTGTTGGTCGACAGCATCAGGATCCGGGCCTCGGCCTGTGCCTCGGCTGACAACGGCACGTGCACGGCCATCTGGTCACCGTCGAAGTCCGCATTGAACGCGGTGCAGACGAGCGGGTGGATCTGGATGGCCTTGCCCTCGACCAGCTGCGGCTCGAAGGCCTGGATGCCGAGGCGGTGCAGCGTCGGCGCGCGGTTGAGCAGCACCGGGTGCTCGGTGATGACCTCCTCGAGCACGTCCCAGACCACCGGCCTGGCCCGCTCCACCATCCGCTTGGCCGACTTGATGTTCTGCGCGTGGTTGAGGTCAACCAGCCGCTTCATCACGAACGGCTTGAACAGCTCGACCGCCATCTCCTTAGGCAGCCCGCACTGGTGCAGCTTGAGCTGCGGGCCGACCACGATCACGCTGCGGCCCGAGTAGTCGACGCGCTTGCCGAGCAGGTTCTGGCGGAACCGGCCCTGCTTGCCCTTGAGCATGTCGGACAGGCTCTTCAGCGGCCGGTTGCCAGGTCCGGTGACCGGACGGCCTCGGCGGCCGTTGTCGAACAGCGAGTCCACGGCCTCCTGGAGCATCCGCTTCTCGTTGTTCACGATGATCTCGGGTGCGCCGAGATCAAGCAGCCTCTTCAGCCGGTTGTTCCGGTTGATGACCCGCCGGTACAGGTCGTTCAGGTCAGAGGTGGCGAACCGGCCACCGTCGAGCTGAACCATCGGCCGCAGGTCCGGCGGGATCACCGGGATGCAGTCGAGCACCATCCCCAGCGGGCTGTTGGAGGTGTTCAGGAACGCGGAGACGACCTTCAGCCGCTTGAGCGCCCTCGCCTTGCGCTGGCCCTTGCCGGTGCGGATGATCTCGCGCAGGCTGTTGGCCTCCGCGTCGAGGTCGAAGC
>JASHOL010000002.1 GCA_030041135.1 Streptosporangiaceae bacterium
ACAGCGCCGCGTTCAGGTGACGCACCGCCTCATCCCCAGAACCGGTCTCGTCGACTTCGATGCACAGTTCGCCGATCCGGGCATGAGCGGCGGCCCTCAGCCAGGTGCCGCCACGGCGTTCGAGCGCTGCGAGCGCCTGTCGCGCCGCCGCCAGCGCGCCGTCCAGGTCGCCGGCCCCCTCCCTGGTGTAGCTGGCCACGTAGTTAGCCACGCCGGCGAGCAGCGGCTGGGCGCTGTCGCCGAGGGCCTGCAGGGTCTCTAGGACCGCCTCGGGCGGCCCGCCGAGCGCGGCAAGAACGGTTTGAGCGGCCCAGGCGAAAGTGTCAGGCGGACCGGACGGCAGGCGCCGCAGGCCCGCCAGGAACCGGGCCGGGCTCGGTCTCCCCAGCAGGAAGGCAATCGCCGCGCCGAGAGCCAGGCTGGTCCGCGTGGCCTCGACCAAGGCGGGTTCCGGCCGGAACGGAGGCAGGATCCTGGCTGTGTCCCCGGCCAGGGCGGCCAGGCGGGCGAAACTCGCCTCGACCAGCCACAGCCCGGCCAGTACGGCCGCGACCGCGGCAACCGTGCCGGCATCCTTGCGGTCGAGGCCCTGCCGCAGGGCCAGAACCAGGTTGTCCTGCTCGGCCCGGACCAGCTCGAAGGCCGGGAGGTCGTCGCCGGTCAGCAGCGCGTCGTAGCGGGCCGCGCCGAAGTCACGGGCCCAGGCGAGGAAGCGGACGGTCACGCGCTCGGTCTCGCCGGCGTCCTCCAGGTGCGCTGCGGCGAACTCCCTGACGGTCTCCAGCATCCGGTACCTGGTGCCCGGCACATTGTCTGCGACCTTGAGCAGCGACTGATCGACGAGCTGCTCCAGGACAGGCAGTACGTCAGCGCCGAGTAGGTGCCGGGCGGCGTCGGCGGTGAACCCGCCAGGGAACACCGACAGGGAGCGCATGGCCGCCTGCCCCGCCGGGTCGAGGAGATTCCAGCTCCAGTCGATGACGGCACGCAGCGTCCGGTGGCGTTGCGGCGCGTCTCTGGCGGACCCCCGCAGCACGGCGAACCGGTCCTCGAGCCGGCAGGCGATCTCGGCTACCGACATGACCCGGACCCGCGCGGCGGCCAGCTCCGCGGCGAGTGGCAGCCCGTCCAGACGGGCGCACAGCTCCCGCACCGCCTGCGCGGGGAGGTCGGCATCGGGCCGGGCCGCCCTTGCCCGCTGCTCGAAGAGCTCGGCCGTGGTCGGCAGGTCCAGCTCGGGCAGCAGGTACACCGATTCCGACGACAGCCCCAGGGGGGCCCGGCTGGTGGTGAGCACACGCAGATCCTTGCTGAGCAGCACCAAGGCGTGCACCAGGTCGGCGGCGCCGCGCACGACGTGTTCGCAGTTGTCAAGCACCAGCAGCGCGGGCCCTGGGCTCAGGGCGGCCACGATCCCGGCAGCCCGCTGCGATGCGGCGCTGCGGCGACCTTCCTGGTTGCCGCCGTCCTCGCCGACCCCGAGAGCGGACTCGACTTCGGCCGTGACATCGCCGTCGGCGGTGACGCTTGCGAGTTCGACGACCTGCACCAGGCGCTGCTCCGCCTGGCTGCTGACTGCGTGGGCGAGGCGAGTCTTGCCCAGGCCGCCGGTGCCCACGATCGACGTGACCCTGGACGTGCGCAGCAGGCCGGCCACGGCGGCGATGTCGTCGGCCCGCCCGAGCAGCGGGTTAGGCTCGTGCCGAACACCGCGGCGGATCACCGGGGCGTCGGCTCGCAGCAGCTCCCGGTGCACTTCCTGCAGCGCGCGGCCCGGGTCGGTGCCGAGATCGTCGCGCAGCCGCTGCCGGTAGAGCGCGTACCTGGCGAGGGCCTCGGCGGGCCCCGCCAACGCCGCCTCGCAGCGCAGCAGTTCCGCCAGGACCTCCTCGTCTCGCGGCAACCGCAGGATCAGCTCGCCGAGCGGCCCCGCTGCCTCGGCCGGCCGCCCCAGACGTGACAGCGCCAGCGCGCGGGACCGCAGCAGCGAACGGTAGGCAGGAACCCGTGCCGCACGCAGTGCGGACAGCGGGTGGCCGTCACCGGCGTCCCAGCCTGCGGCGCCGTTGCAAAGCGCGAGCCCGGCCTCGGCCTGACCGAGCGCCGCGAGGTGGTCTCCGGCCTGGGACCGCTTCTCGCTCTCGGCCGCGCAGAGCAGGACTGCGGAGGCATCGATCTGGTTCTCGCGCAGCGACAGGCGGTATCCGCTCGGCGTGCTGATGATGACCCCAGGGCCGAGCCGGGCGCGGGCCCGCGACACAAGGACCTGGAGGGCCTTGAACGGGTGCTCAGGCGGCTCGTCTGGCCACAGGGCATCCACCAGGCGGGAGCTGCTGCAGCCCGCGTGCGGATCCTCGGCCAGCAGCGCAAGCAGGCCCTGCAGCCGGGAGCCGGTGATCTCCAGGCTGCCGTAACTAACCCGCGACAGCAGGGCGAGCTCAACGGTCACCGCCATCAGATTAGCCGGTCTCCGGCGGATCACGCGTGGCGGCAAGGCCTCGGATGCGAGGACTCACCAGCTCCTGGCTGGTTTAGACCACGGCGGCTGGCGGGTGGCTGTGCAGGGTGCGCCAGGGCTGGGTGGGGTGGGTGGCGGTGGTGCTGCCGTCGGGGTCGAGGGTGACTCGCCAGCCCCGTCGGTGGATGCAAGGCATGTCTAGAAGTAGGCCACCAGCTCCGGAGGCCGTTGCTGTGAGTCGGTGAAATAAGGGCGCTGACCTGGGCCGAGGAATAGCTCATCGAGGGGCCGATGTCAGGTTCGTTCCGCCTACGTTCCGGCGTGAACTCGTTTCGCTCTTGCAAGCTGAAGGCGAGCCCGATTTGGCGATTTGTGCCCGA
>JASHOL010000176.1 GCA_030041135.1 Streptosporangiaceae bacterium
CGAACTCGGACCGCTGCTGCGGTTCGCGCGGCGCCTGCGGGTGTACGGGCCGCCCGCCGACGTGACCGTCGCCGAGGCACCGAGTGCGTGGGAGCTCGACCTGGGCACGGCCCGGTTCACGCTGACCCTCAGCCCGGAGAAGTACCGCGGTTTCTCCGGCGAGGGCGCGCTGCTGCGGCTGCTGGCCGGCGAGGAGGCGGCCGCGGACGCCGAATTGGTCGGCGGCGTGCTCGGCTGGGAAGGCAGGATCGACGTCGGGCATCTGGCCGCGAGCCTGGGGCTCACGCCGCAGCGCGCGCTGGCCGGGCTGAGCTTCCTCGCCGCGTCCGGCCGGGTGGGTTACGATCTCGCGGACGAGTCGTTCTTCCACCGGGAGTTGCCGTTCGGTTCGTCGCTCGCCGCCACGCACCCGCGGCTGGCCAACGCGAGAGAGCTGGTCGCATGCGGTGCCGTGCGCCTCGTCGACGGCGGCGCCGCGGTCCGCAGTGGCGACGCCGAGCACAGGGTCACGTTCGGGCCGAGCGATCGCTGCACCTGCCCGTGGTGGGGCAAGCACCGGGACAGCCGCAGCCCGTGCAAGCACGTACTGGCGGCGCGGATGGCCGCCCGAGACGAGGTGCGATGAGCCTGAACGCGGCCGAGCTCGAAGCGGCGATGCGCCGCAACGATGTGCAGCTTGTCCGCGACCTGCTTCGGGGAGCGACCGAGGCGGACCGGGCCGCGTGTGCGAAGGCGCTCAGGTCATTCCTGACCGGGCCCAAGTTCCACCTGCCGGAACCAGCCATGCTGTCCCCGCAGCAGTTCATGGACTTCCTGGGCTCCGGTTACCAGCGCAAGCCCGCCGCGATTGAGGACCAGGAGCGAGCACAAGCGGAGCTCAACCGTGACCATGAAGCCTGGCGAGAGGTGGCGAGCGGGCTGGCGTTCAAGGCCGCGGCGTTCGGCTTGGTCGGCGGCGTCGCGGCGGCAACTCGGCTCGCCCGCGACTTCTACGACACCGGGCACGACTATGACTCTGACGAGGATGCCGCCGGCACCGTGGCGGCCATCCTCGCCGACCGGCGGCCGGCCTGGCTCACGGACTTCGTCGACCGGCACCTGCGGCAGTGGCAGTGGCCACTCGGTGTCGCCGCCTGGCCGCTCGCGCGGGCGCTGGTCCGGCTGGGCGTGATCCCGCGCCCAGACGTGCCCGAGTACACGACGCTCATGCCAGGCAGCGCCTGCCGCCGCAAGCGCGGCGCCAACGGCCAGCGGACGTCGCAGTCACCGGCCGAGGCTCTGCTCGCCGATCCGGGGCTGCTCGACGATGAAGTCTGGCGGCTGTTCACGGTGCCGGACGCGGCGTACGAGCTCGAGCGGGCAGGCTCCTTCACGTGGGCTAACGGAAACCGGGTGCGGGGACAGACCTGGGCCGAGGGAATCGCCGAGCTGTCTGCCGCGGGGCTGCTGGATCGCGATCGGCTGCTGGATGCCTGTCTGGACGCATTCACCCGCGACTTCAACCCGAACCGCGTCGGCTGGTATGCCGGCCTGCTGACCAAGCTGGAGCCGTGGCCGGACGAGATGGCCGCGCGGAGCTCCAGGTATCTGCGCCTGTTGTCGGCGAACGCCAGGGACGCCGTCAAAGTCGGCCAGGCCGGCCTTGGCCGACTGCTCGCCGCGGGACGGCTTGACCACGGTCTGCTCCTTGACGCCTCCGCCGCGGCGCTGCGGTTCCCGCAAAAGAGCATCGCGGCCGCGCAGCTCAAGCTCATCGGCCAGGTCGCAGCCGGGGATCCCGGCCTTCGCGCGCGCGCCGCGGTGACGGCAGCCGCGGCGTTCGGGCACGAGCGGCAGGACGTCCAGGAGGCCGCGCTCAAGCTGATCAGCAGACTCGGTGTCCCCGGTGAGCCGTTCCTCACCGAGATCAGGGCGCAGGCGGTCGACCTCTCCGCCAGTCTGCTGGCCGACGCGGCCGCGCTCGGCTTGACCAGCACCGACGACACCAGTACGCCGGACGGCTCGGGGGCGGGCGGTCACGCCAGCCCGACCGGCGACGCCAGTCGCACTTACGCGGTTCCCGTCAGTGACCTAGCCGGCCTGGAACAGCGGATCTCCGTCCTGCCTGCCTCGGCCGCGGGCAACCCGCAAGCCGCGCTGGAGGTAGTAAGGGCCGGGAGCGTGCCCGGTCCGGTGCAGACCCGGCCTGCGGCCGGCGCCATGCTGCCTCCGCCACTAACCGACCCGCATGAGCTGGTCCAGCTCCTGACGGTCCTGCTCGAAGACGCCCGCGACGCGATCGCAGTGGAGCGGGCCCTGGCCGGTGCGGTGCGCCTCAGCTCACTCGCGACGCCGCAGCGGGCCAGGCTCGTGGCGCCGCTGCTCAAGCGGGCTCGCCAGCTTGCCGACATCCATGCCCCGTTCGACGGCAGCAAGATCACGTCCGACGTCGCGCTGGTCACGCTCGCCTGGAGCGGCGAGAAGGTGCCATGCGGGAGCGCCGATCGCGACGAGTGGTATAACCCCGGCGCGTATTCGGTCGACGGCTCGGGGCGGCCGCGGACGATGGCCGGGATCCTCTCGGCCAGGGCGTGGGAGGCAGCCAAGATCATTGAGTCCGGCCAGGGCGGCGTCCTGCTCGCGGAGCCGGAGACCGAGCGCGGCGCGGTGACCGCTGGAACATTGTTCCGGCGGATTCGGGAGCTCGCGGCGGGCAACGGCCGGCCCGCCGGAGATCTTGACCGGGACGTGGCGCTGCTGCGCCTTGAGCCAGGCGAGGCCGGCGGGGTCTGGCAGGCCTGGGAGCAGGTGACCGGTGCCAGCGCCGAAGACCTAAGAGTCAGTCACGAGCAAGTTCAGCGGCCGCTTAGCTTCGAGGCCGTCACCGGCACGCCGACCGGACGGCCGATCCGTCGGCAGTGGCACGAGCACGTCCTGGCGAGGATCGCCGGGCCGGTGCCGCGGGCGCCGGCCTGCGGCAGCTGGCAGCTCCTCACCGACTTGCCGGACCCGCTGGCCCAGCACGAGGTCCTTTACGGCCCGGCGCGCTTCCAGTCAGGGCATCTTGACCCGGCGGTCGCAGCCTGGTCGCTGATCTGCCCGTGGCAGCCGGAGCTGGCCGCCGCGCATCTGCTCAGAGCCCTGTCCGACGGCCTTGTCCCTGGCCTCACCCCGGCAACGACGGCCCTGGAGAGCATGCGCCATCCCGGTCATGCGCTCGGCCCGGTCGGTCACCTCGGCCTGGTTGCCGGTCTCGCCTCGGCGGAGGCGGACACCCGGATCACCGCGGCTCAGCTGTGGTCGGACGCGTGCCTCGACGGCCGGCTTGATCCGGCGCTGGCGACGGCCGCGCTGACGACCGGCGTTCGCGGCGGAGTAATCAAGCTGAGCCGCGTCGCTGATGCACTGGAGCATGCCTGCCAGGCCGCGCTCCCGGCCCGCCGGATCGTGGAGACGGTGTGCGGGACCGTTGACGGCTTCGCCCCCTACGCTCCGACCAACCTGCACCTGCTGATCGAGCTGGCCGCGCGACTCGTGCCGCGGGTCGGCGCGCCCGAGCTGCCGCCGATGGTGTTCGAGCTCGCGGGCCGGCGTGCCGACACCCGGATCGCCACGACCGCGGCTCAGCTCGCGCGGGAGCGCGGGGCCGCCGGATCCGAACGCGACGCAGCGGCCAAGCAGGCACTCGCTGCGCACGTGGCGCGCGCCGAGGCGGCCGAGCTGGCCCATCAAGGCTGAGGCCCGGGTCAGGCGGCCCGCTCCCCTGAGGGGGGCCCCGCACCGCCAGCGCGGGTGCAGGCCCATCGCGGCAGCCTGCGTAGCGCCGCCTAGCGGATCGGGTGCATCCAGCCGTACCGGTCAGGGCGGCTGCCGTACTGGATGCCGACCAGTTCCTCCCTGAGCCTGGTGGTGACCGGTCCAGTGCCCCCGTCGCCGATCGTCCACTCCGCGCCCGTGCTTCGAACGGCGCCGACCGGCGTGATCACCGCGGCCGTGCCGCAGGCGAACGCCTCGGTCATGTCCCCGGCGGCGCACGCCCGCTGCCACTCGGCGACCGAGATCCGTTCCTCGGAGGCGGGGATGCCCAGGTCAGGCCCGAGCTTCAGGAGCGAGTCCCTGGTCATCCCGTGCAGCAGCGAGCCGGTCGGGACCGGGGTCACGATCCGCGCCGATGGCCCGGCCCCGTACACGAAGAACAGGTTCATCCCGCCCATCTCCTCGACCCACTGCCGCTGCGCCGCGTCCAGCCAGACCACCTGCTCGCAGCCGTGCTCGAGCGCCTGCCGCTGCCCGGCAAACGCGGCCGCGTAGTTGCCGCCGCACTTCGCCTCGCCCGTGCCGCCGGGTGCGGCCCGGCTGTAATCCTCGGACAGCCAGACGGTCACCGGCCGGACCGCGCCGCCGAAGTAGCCGGCAACCGGCGAGGCTATGACGCTGAACCGGTAGCTCGACGACGGGTTGTTCACGCCGAGCCCGGTCTGGGTGGCGATCATGAACGGCCGCAGGTACAGGCTGTGACCGTCGGCGGTCGGAACCCAGTCCCTGTCCTGTGCGACCAGCAGTTCGATCGCGCGGACGAACAGCCGCTCGGGCAGTTGCGGCATGGCCATCCGGGCGGCCGAGCGGTTGAAGCGGGCCGCGTTAGCCTGCGGCCGGAACGCGGCGATGGAGCCGTCGGCTTGGACATAGGCCTTGAGGCCCTCGAATATCTCCTGGCCATAGTGGAAGACGGCGGCAGCCGGGTCGAGCGTGATCGGGCCGTACGGCTCGATCCGCGCGTCATGCCAGCCGGCTCCCTCGGTCCACCTGACGGTCGCCATGTGGTCGGTGAATACGCTGCCGAAACCAGGTGCTACCAGCATCTGCGCACGCCGCTCCGCGGAGACCGGGGCGGCGCTGGCGCGGATCTCGAAGTCAAGCTCCTGGCTCTGGCTGGCGTCCATGACTGGCAAATCCTCCGCTTCGGTGATGACGGCGCCGACGGCCCGGTCTCCTAGCCGGGCCGCGGCGTCGGCGGTGCTCAGTTGTCTGTGGTGGCGGCGGCGTCGCCGCCGTTATCCCGGCGGTCCATTGCCTCCTGGACTGCTTCCAGCGCGCGCTGGCGGGCATGGGCCTGGGTATCGGTCTCGGCCTGGCTGTGCTTCGTCCTCGACATCGCGGTTTCCTCTCGCGGGGCACGTCATGGCTTACGGGCGGGCCGGCTGAGGCGAAACCGCGGGCTTTCCAGGCTGCGCGCTACCGAAGGCAGGCGCTCGGGCGCGAATGGTCGTGATGCCCGCAACCGGTCAGGTGCTCGGTGACTGGGCGGGCGACGAATCGCGATGCGGACCCGGAACGCAATGCGGCCAGCGCCTCACCCCCGTAGCGGGTCGCCGGCCTGCCCTGATCAGGTCCCGCTACGGCTGCTAAGGATGAGTACGAAGCGCCGCATGATGAACGCATAGTAGCCGATCCTTGCGGCCAGTGTCAGACGAGGGCCCAACTGCGCTCCGCAGACGCCGCAGAAAGTGTCGCGCCGGCTGGCGAGGATCGTGGCGCGCAGTTAAGATATATCGCAGTGGCAGTCGCAGCGCCTGCCCGCTTCCGAGCCACCAGTCGGCCCGCGCCATGGTGGCGACGAGGACAAGGGTCCATGACTCGCGGTGCAGCTTTCTCCTGTCAGGTCATGCACCTTGGCGGGCAGACGCGGGCGGCCCCGCCGGGAAGAGAATTGATCATGACGCAGGACAAGGCGCTCAAGGCCGCGATCCGCGCGCGGATGGCTGAGGCCGGCGAACCGTACAGCGTTGCCAGGCACGCGATCCTCGCCGACGGTCCCCTTGGCGGGGAACGAGGGGGGACCGAGGCCAGCGCGGAACACGATCTGGCGGCCGACCAGGTTGACGATTACTTCGCCATCTATCTCCGCGAGGCCCGCGAGGCCGGCGTGCCCGACGAGGAACTCGAGGCCATGGCGGCCGCCCACCGTGTGCGCGAGCTACTCCGCACCAGCCGCGAGGCCGCCGAGCGGGCGGAGGAACTCGCGGCGCAAGCCGAGGAAGCCGCGGAATTGGCCGAAGAGCGAGCCGGCCTGGCCGAAGAGGCGGCCGACCTCGCGGAAGAGTGGGCCGATCCAGAGGAGCAGCGGGCCGCCCGGCGGCGGGCCGAGCGGATGCAGGAAGCGGCCGAGCGGACAAGGGAACTCGCCGACCGCGCCAGGGAAGATGCCGACCTGGCCGAGGAGCGGGCTGACCTGGCCGACGAGGAGATGTCAGAGACGGTGGCCGGGCTATCCGAGGACGAGGCCGACGGCGATGACGAGTCCGACTGGTCGTGGTCGCGCCGGCCCCGGCCGGCTCGCCCGCCCCGGCC
>JASHOL010000177.1 GCA_030041135.1 Streptosporangiaceae bacterium
CCGTTCCCGGACGCTCAGCGGTTCGAGAAATGCGTTGTTGACCGCGATAAGTTCGTGCAGCGCCTGCCGCCCGACCTTGCCGCCGCGAGGCGTGAGGCGGACGAGTACGCCGCGCCGGTCGGCCGGATCGGGCGCGCGGCGGATGAGGCCCGCTCGTTCGAGCCGGTCGAGCCGCGACGTCATCGCGCCGGTCGTGATCAGGGAGGCCTGGGCCAGGTCTGTGGGTTTGGTGCCGCGGGCATCGCCGACCCGGCGCAATGTGTTCAGGACGTCGAAGTCGGCGATGCTGAGCCCGAACGGCTCGAGGGCGGCGATGACGGCGCGCTCGTGGTAGCCGGCGCAAAGCAGCAGGCGCCCGATGACCTGCAGACTGCTGGAGTCCAGCTGCGGGTCACGGTCGTGCCAGGCCTGAACGATGCGGTCGACCGAGTCGTTCTCCACCGGGCAAATTTTAGCTTGACGTTAAGCGACCATCAAGTAGCCTGGCATTAAGTAACTTAATGCCAGGCTACTTGTCGTTCGCCCTGGAGCACGCGAACCGCCATCTGACCTGAGGGGGCTTCGATGCGGGTTGCCTACGCTGCCGTCACTCTCATGGCTGTGATCGCCTATGCCTATGCCGCGGTCTTGAATTTCACCCACAACAAGTCCGTGGCTCAGACCGCCGAGAGGCTGAATGTTCCCGTGTCGTGGCAGGTCCCGCTGGGCTCGCTGCTCGGCGCCGGCTCGGCCGGCCTGCTCGCAGGGTTCGCCGTGCCCGCGGTCGGAACTGCGGCCGGATGCGGGCTCCTCCTCTACTTCGTATGCGCCGCCGGTTTCCACATCCGGGCCCGCGACACGTTGTTCTCCGCCTGGGTCACCTGGTCCGCGTTCTTCGCGCTGGCCTCGGCTGCGCTAGCAGTGAGCCTGGCATACCACGGAGCCGCATGAGTAGCGGCCCGGGCGCCGGCCCCCATTTTGGATGAAACCCGGCCACGGTCACCGCGCCGACCTGTGTGATGATTTCGGGGCATGAGCGACGAAGTAGCATTGCGCCCCGTTCGGGAAGATGACCTCGCGATGCTCGAGGAACTGACGCAAGACCCGGAGAAGACCGGTGAGTTCGAGTGGTTCGGGTGGGCTGATCTTCGACGTTGGCGGCGAGACTGGGAAGAGAACGGCCTGATCAGCCCAGAAGGCGGCACTCTGACCGTCACGCGCGGCGACCAGCGACTGGGGCTGGTCAACTGGCACAGGCAGCCGATCACCGTGCGCACCTCCTACTGCTGGGAAATCGGCATCATCCTGCTGCCGGAGGCCAGGGGCTGCGGCTACGGCACCCAGGCGCAGCGCCTGCTTGCCCGATACCTGTTCGCCCATACCACCGTGCACCGCATCTGGGCAGGGACCGGGGTCGACAACATCGCCGGGCAGAGCCTTGGAGAAGGCCGGGTTCACCAGGGAAGGGATCACTCGCGCTACAGGATGGCGCGATGGCGCCTGGCGGGACGGAGTGATCTACAGCCTGCTTCGTACCGATCCGGCTACGTGACGCGGAGCGGCGACAACCGCCGCGAGCGGCGTGCGGACCTTGCTCAACCGCCCCAGCTCACCGCAGCAACCGGGGACGATGCACCCGGCGAAGTCCTTGGCGGGCAACCTGCGCCCTATGCTTGGTGGTTTGGCACTAGCCGACTACAGCTCTTTGTGAGGAGCAATGAGCAAGTCACCGATCGCATGGCTCAAAGACGTGGCGGAGCACGACTATGACGCGGCCTACAACTACCTGTCGCTGAAGCTCGACGAGAAGAGCGCTGCTGAGAGCGTGGGTCGGATGAAGAAGGCCAAACTGATCTCACGCCGCGCCAATGACATCCTGCGTGCCACCGGCCTGACTCCGCTGCCGCTGACTGATCCAGGCGTCCAGAGGGACCTGCTCAAGGTGCTTAACGGCGACAAGCTGTCACCCGTGCTCGTGTGTGACCAAAAGCCAGTCGCGGACATAGCGGACGGATACCATCGTGTCAGCCTTGCCTATAACATCGACCCATTTATGTTGGTACCGCTAAGGATGGGCTAACGACGGCGGGCCACGACTGCCGCCCCAGTACGCGCGGCAGCTCAAGACATTCCGGTGATTCACGTCTTTTGCGAGGTTTGCCGGAATCTCTTCGGCTATGAATGTACCGTAGGTACTGCTGTGCAGCCCCTGCGGCAGTACCTACTTGACATTCATGAACCGAACGACCGCCCGATGCGCTAAATGGTGCTCGGCGATGCCGGACAAACTCCTCAAAAGGGGGCACTCGCTGCGACGAGGATCCGGCGGGCAGGCAGGCATCCGCTCGGGCGGCAGGCGTGCGGCGCGCGGGCAGCGCAGGCATGCGGCGTGCGGGCAGCGCAGGCACCCGCGCGTGGGGGCTGGCGACAGCGGCCGCGTGAACGTGGCTCGAGCCTTGCAGCTTGACATGCCGCCTGTTCATCATACCCTTATACTATGGCGATAGATAAACCGCTGGCAGCGTCGGGCGCTGTGGCCTTCCGGCTGGACCATAGTTCTGGCGTACCGACCTATCTGCAGCTAGTCCAGCAGGTCGAGCACGCGCTCCGGCTGGGCATGCTCGGACCGGGTGATCAGCTGCCGACGGTGAAGGAGATGGTCGGCTCGCTGGCGATCAACCCGAATACGGTGATGAAGGCGTACCGGGAGCTGGAGCACCGCGGGCTGGCAACCGGGCGGCCGGGCCAGGGCACGTTCATCAAGGCGAAGCTGCAGCGCGTAAGTGGCGCCGAGCAGGCTGCGCTGGCCAGGCGGCTGGCGGCGTGGATGCGCGACGCCGCGTCGGCCGGCCTGGATGACCAGGGCATCACGGCTATGTTCGGCGCAGTCCTCCGCGATCTGCGCGACTACCAGGACGGCGAATCGGCGTGACCGTGCTGGAAGCGAGAGCACTCAGCAAGCGGTATCGGGCCGTCTGTGCACTCAGCGACTGCAACCTGGCGATCCCGCCCGGTACGGTCACGGCGCTGGTCGGGCCAAACGGTGCCGGGAAGAGCACACTGCTGCACCTGGCGACCGGCTTGCGCCGGCCGACCGCTGGCAGCATCCGCGTGCTGGATGGCCTCGTTCCCGGATCACCCGGTGCCCTGTCGGGAGTCGGATTCGTCGCCGAGGACGCGCCGCTGTACCTGAAGATGTCGGTCGCCGGCCTGCTGCAGGTGGCCAGGGACCTCAACCCGGTCTGGGACGGCGCGTACGCGGTTCGCCGGGTCGACGAGGTGGGCATCCCGCTGAATGCCAGGGTGGGTGCCCTGTCGGGCGGGCACCAGGCTCAGCTGGCGCTCGCAGTCGCGCTGGCGAAACGGCCGCGACTGCTGCTCCTGGACGAGCCGCTCGCTCGGCTCGACCCGTTGGCGCGGCACGGGTTCCTTGGCCTGCTCATGGCCGCCGTGGCGGCAGACGGCATGTCAGTGATCTTCTCCTCGCATGTGCTGGCCGAGCTGGAGCGGATCTGCGACTATCTGGTGCTGCTCAGCCGCGGCCGGGTCCAGCTGGCTGGGCAGGTCGAGGAGGTGCTGGCCGGCCACCGGGTGCTCACCGGGCCGCCCGCTCAGATGACGAGCCTGGCAGAAACACTGGCCCCGATCCGCATCGCGCAGGCTGGCGCCCAGGCGCATGTGCTGGTGCGCACCAATGGCCTGCGAGAGCCGATGCCACCCGGGTTCGCTGAACAGCCGGCCGTGCTCGAGGAGCTGGTGCTCGCGTACCTGGGTGAGCCATCGGCGACGGCGCTGCCTGGCCCCCATTTCGCCACACCCGCCGGACCGGGCCGATGACATCCGCGCTGGCGGCCTTTACCGGCGCGCCGCGGCGGCGCCGGACCGCGAACCGGCTGAGCAGCCCGCGCAGGCGGCGTCTTCCGATGTGGCGCCTGCTCTGGCGGCAACACAGCATCGCGCTATCCGTGCTACTGACGCTGTCGGCGGGCGCCATCGGAGCACTCGTCCGCAGCGGGATCTACGACCGGGAACTCGGCGTCCAGGCGTGGCGGACGTGGGCGTGGCAGGCCTACGGGCCGAAGTACCCGGACCTTGCGATGCAGGCCATCCCGCTGCTGGCCGGACTGTTCGTCGGAGTCCAGCTGATCGCGCGCGAACTCGAGGACGGCACCGCCGCGTTCGCCTGGACCCAGGGTTACGGCAAGGCGCGGTGGGTCGTGGGCAAGCTGGCGGCCGCCACTGCGGTCCTAGTGCCCGCTGCGGTCGCGCTGGGGCTGGTGTTCGGCTGGTGGTACGGGCTCTACACGCCCGTGACCGGGTATTTCGCCATGCATGCTTTCGCGCTGTATGCGCCAGCGCTGGCGGGCTGGACCATCGCCGGGTTGACGCTGGGCATGGCGGCGGCGGCCCTCACCCGGCGCGAGGGTCGCGCGATGTGGCTAACGCTCGCGGGCTGGATCGCGTTGCACCATTTCGCCATCGTCGGCTCACCGCGCACGCCGGCGGGCGAGTTCTGGCCGCTCCAGTTCGCCCAGCTCGCGATCCTCCTGGCTGTATCGGGACTGCTCACCGGGGGCACGATCGCCGCGATCCAGGGCAGCCCGGTGATCCCCGCCATGCCGCGGCTGCTGCGCGCGCTGCCTGAGCGAGCCGTCCCCGATGCGCAGGTCCTGGGCGCCCGGCTCGTGAGCAGGCGGCCAATAGGCGTCGCACGAGCGGCGTGGCGCCAGCACCGGACGGGCCTGCTCATCTCGCTCAGCCTGCTCGGAATCTACGTGGCAATTCTCCTGGTCACCGGACTTCACATTCACGCTGAGCCGGCCCGCCTGCGGCCCCAGTACGCGAGCCTCACTGGCTCCTACACGCCGGACGCGTCGAGCGACGGCAGCTACCTGCTGCCCTTGTTGCTGCCCTTCCTGGTCGGCGCGTTCGCCGGCGCCGGGCTGACAGCTCAGGACCTCGACCAGGGCACGATCAGATTCGCCTGCGCGCAGGGCGTGACCAGGACCCGCTGGGCCGCCGGAAAACTGACTGGGACCGGGTTCGTGCTCGTGACCGCGGCCTGCGGGGCCGGACTGGTCTTCCAGTGGTGGGACCAGCCGTATGCCGCCCAGCGCCTCGCCGATCCCTGGTTCGGCTTGTACGCGCCGGTCTACGCGGGCTGGATGGCGTTGACGTTGACGGCAGGTGCCCTTCTCGGCGTCCTGACCCGCAGCCGGACCACGGGCGCCGTAAGCTGCCTGTTGGGCACGCTCATCGGGGCCGTCGTGAACGCCGATTTCCTGAGAAATCACTACCTCCCGGCAGCGGTGGCCATCAACCGGCCGACTCCGTCCGGCTCGCTGCTGCTGGACTACGACCTTCGTCACGGGCAGAGCCTGCCGGACGCCATCGCGAACCGGGTGCTGCAGAACTTTGACAGCGGGTCCGGCTGGACCGGCATCGACCAGGCGCTCACGCGGTATCACGCAACCAGCATCCTGATCTACCAGCCCGCCAGCCAGTTCTGGCAACTCCAGGCGATCGAGAGCGCCGGGCTGTTCGCCCTGGCGTTCCTGTTCGGCGTCGCTGCCGTGTGGGCGATCCGCCGCCAGGAATACTGAGCGCTCGCCTTCCGGACCGCTGCCGGCTTCGCCTTCCGGACCGCTGCGGGCTTCGCCGTCCGGACCACTGCGGGCCTCGCCCTCCGGACCGCTGCACCGGCCGGAGCATTGTCGGTCCCCGTCGATAGCATGCGGACGTGGAGAAGCGCTTCCACGGGTGGCCGGAGCAGGCCTACGAGGTGTTGCTCTCGCTCGGCGGCGAGCCGACGCGGGAGACCCGGGAGCGGGTACGGCGTGACCGCGAGCAGTACGTGCGGCGGCCGATGATCGATCTGCTCAACGACCTCGCGGACGCCGACCCCTGGTACGAGGACTTCGCCGTGTGGCGCTACGCCAGCACTGCGTTCTGGTGGCAGAACCAGTGCGCCGTGGTGCGGGTCGCCCGCAACGTCTACATCGGATTCCGTTTCAACCTCGACGGCCTGCGGATCGGCGCCGCCTGGCGGCAGGCCGACCCCGAGCAGATCGCGCTGTTTCGTGCGGCGGCCGCCGCAGATGAGAGCGGGCGCATGCTGGAGGACCTCGTGTCGTCGCTGGCCGCGGACGGGCACGAGATCCTGGGCGACGTCATGAAGCGGGCTCCGCGTGGCTACCCGGCCGATCACCGCCGCGCCGCCCTGCTCAGGCACCGCTCGCTCGGCGCCGCCTGCGAACTCGAGACCGATTCTCTGCGTGATGTAGAACCGGTTTACCGCGCCTGCGAGCGGCTGCGCCCGCTGCTCGGCTGGCTGGCCGAGCACACCGTCGCCGCGCCGCAGGCTGCGGAGGTCGCCGTCAGCGCTCCGTGACTGCTGCGCCAGCAAGCGCGCAGGGGGGAACGAGGGGTGCTCCAGGCGAATGCGGCCAGGACAGCAGGTGTGTGGCGCGGATAGCCGACACCTGCCCGCCTGGGTGTGACCGGACTTGCGCGAGCGGCCCTGCTGTATTTTCTCGACATGATGGACACTGCGCTGCCAGCGGCGGTACTGGGCCTGAACCGCAGCGATCCGCGCGGCCCCGGAGTCGCCAGAGTGCGCGCCGGGACCGCGCTTAGCTACCTGGACGCCGCCGGCAGCGAGGTGACCGACGGGCCGACCCTCGAGCGTATCCGCGCGCTGGCAATCCCGCCCGCCTGGACCAGCGTCTGGATCTCGCCCGATCCGCTTGGCCATATTCAGGCCACCGGCGTCGATAGCCGCGGCCGAGTCCAGTACCGGTACCACCAGATGTGGCGCGAGCAGCGAGACGAGCAGAAATTCGATCATATGCTGCGCTTTGCCGCGGCATTGCCAGGGCTGCGCGAGGCCACGCTGCGCGATCTGCGCCGTCGCGGCCTCGACCGCGGCCGGGTCGCCGCCACTACCGTGCGGCTGATCGACCTTGGCCTGTTCCGGCTCGGCGGCGAGCGGTACGCCGAACTCGACCATCATTACGGGGCCACCACGCTCGAAAAGCAGCACGTGCTCGTGCACCGTGACGGCCTGCAGTTCGACTACATCGCGAAGGAGGGCAAGCACCGGACCGTGACCGTCGCGGATGCGGCCGTGCTGCCGACGGTCCGAGCGCTCGCTCACGCCCACAATGGGCTCACGGCCCTGTTCTGCTTCCAGGATGCAAGCGCTGTCTGGCACCCGCTGCACTCGCACGACGTCAGCGCCTACATTGCCGACAGCTCGGGCGGCCATTTCACGGCCAAGGAGTTCCGCACCTGGAATGCGACGGTGCTGATGGCCCTGGCGCTGGCAAGCTCCGGCCCGCCCGTATCCGAGCGCGCCGCGCGTAGTGCTGTCAACGCCGGCGTGCGCGCCGTTGCGTCGTGGCTCGGTGATACCCCGACCGTGGCGCGCTCGGCCTACATCGACCCGCGGCTGATCGCCCGGTACGGCACGGCAGCCGGCTTGGCCGGCATTCCCGCGCGGCCCGTCAGCCTGCCAGCCGGAGCCGAGGTGGAGGAGGCAGTCGCGGCGTTGCTGGCGGCGGAACCAGCCTGAACAGGGGATCAAGCGCGAATTCCGTGCTCCGCAGGCGCCGAAGCAGGTCACGCTGACCGAGTCGTGGCGCGTGATTGACCGTAACGTGAGGCGTTGGTGCGCGCCCGCGTACCCAGGTTTGCCGGTGAAACGCCGCACCAGCTCACGCCAGCAATGGAACGGCGGCGGCCGGGGTATGAACGGGGCTCGCCGGCGGTTGATTTTCTGCCCCGGCCATCCGTCTTGGGGGTAGACGATGCAGCGGTTCGAGGTACAGCTGGAAGACGATCTGACCGGCGGTCCGGCGGACGAGACGGTTCAGTTCACGCTGGAAGGCACAACGTACGAGCTTGACCTGAGCTCACAGCATGCGGACGACCTTCGCCGTCGGCTTGCGCCTTTTGTCGAACATGCCCGGCGGGTTCACCGTCGAGGCGGCCGAGTCCGGGCCAGGACCGCGGCCAGCCGGGAACGCAGCCGCCAGATACGAGCCTGGGCTGAGCAGCAGGGTCTTGACGTGGCCGCCCATGGACGCCTGCCGAGCGAGGTCATCGAGCAGTATGACCAGGCCCAGGGCGAAGGGAGGCCTCCGCCTTCTCGGGAAGGGCGTTCGTCGTCGCGACCCGCGGGCGGTAGCAGGGCGGCTGACGGCCATGCCGGTCGGCGCAGAACTGGTGCATCCACTTCTCGGCGGCATGCGGCTCGCTCCAGGTCATGAAGACTGCGTAGGTGGCGTGCTCCGGCGGTGGGGCCAGCAGATGGGCGCGGCAGGGCAAGCTCTCCGCTTCCCGGCTAGGGCGACCAAAGCCGTGAGCCCAGCGCTTGCTGCCCGAAGGCGGTTCTGATCGCCGTGGACGTCACCGGCAGCGAACCAGGTACCACCGCCGCAGGTTGTTGCGCTCTGTTCGGGCCTGGTGCCGACCGACGTCGGCACTCCGGCAGTCGCGGCCGTCGGCGTACCTCTCCGTCGAGCAACTAGCACCAGTGCCTTTCTTAGGCACGGAAGGTGAGAGATGCTCTCGGCCAGAGCGATCTTCGAGGAAATATTCGGCGACGACGAGATATTCCAGTTGTTTTGCTCTATCGCCGCGAGCGGCGAGGCTCAAGGCGGGTGGGAGAACGGCCGGATCGCGGCGCTGGTGCCTGGCTCGCTCAAGTACCTGGCACCCAAGATCGCCCGGCACGGCGCGGACGAGGACAAACACGGCCGCGAACACGCCGAAACCGACATCATCACCTACCTGGCGCACAGCCGCGTCACCGAGCAGCGCGCGTCCGAGCAGATCCGGGCGCTGCGCAAGTACGCCGGCCACCGCCCGGACATCGGACGCGCGGTCACGATGATCTCCAATGACGAGGACAACCACCTGGCCTACTGCCACGAGGAGCTACTGCGGCTGGCCGCGGCCGGACATGCGGTATTCATCCGGCGCACGCTGCGCGCGGCCGCCAGGGCCGAGATCGTCATTCACCGGGACGTCATCAAGGCAGTCATGGCCCGGATGGGACTGATGCTGGGCCGGCCCCGGCCGAAATCGGCCGCGCTCGCAGCCGGTGTCCACGCCGTTTACCTCTGCGAAAGGCTCGGCAGCTGGCGGCGGATGCTATCGCTGCGGCCTCCGGCCCGACCGGGCGCGCTGGGCGGCCAGGCACCGGCTCAGCCCGCCAGCCAGGTCATCGAGGCTGGCAGGGACCGGCGCTGCGATCACGCGACTCCGCCGGGGCGAGCGCGCGACGATCGCGGGTGACTTGGTCTATCTCGCGCTGGCGGCCTTGGTGGTAGCGGGCCGCTTCGGCCCATGGTCCTTCACCGGCCACTAGGCCTGGGCCGAGCGGCAGTCGATCCTGCTCGTAATGCTCGAGCACGGCAGGAACGTCGGCGCCCGGCGGGTCCCCGCGGCGGCCGGCGAGCGCGGCCACGCTGCCGGCGCGCCGTGGACCTCAAGGTTCGTGCCGCGACCGTCGAGTCCGCCAGGTACTTGTCGAAGGGAACCTGCCACGTGTTACGGCCGGCTCAGTGCTCCGGCGCGGGCGGCAGCGAGTGCTGCGTCCGCGGCGGCGTCGGCTGTGCTCTGGCTGATCGGCTCTGACGTTACGAGGACCCGCAGGTAGATCGGCGCAAGGACGGCCCTCACAACCTCGGCCGGATCGGTGCCGGGCGGAAGCTCGCCGCGCGCGATGGCACGAGCGACGACGGGTTCGGCCTGCCGGTAGCGGTCTTCGAAGCGGCGCCGCTGCGCGCTGGCTACCTCGGGTATGCGCCCGGCGTCCGACAGCATTACGGCGGTGACCGCCTGGCCCAGAGGGCTGGCCAGGAACCTCACCAGCGAGCGGGCGAGCGAGCGAAGGTCCGCGCTGATGTCGTCCGAGTCCGGAAACGGCACCCGTGTGCCCGCAAGTTCGGTCACCGCGTCGGCAACCAGGTTTTCTCGGTCGCTCCAGCGGCGGTAGACCGTGGTCTTGTGGACGCCCGCCCGCCGGGCGATGTTCTCGACGGTCAGGGCCGCATAGCCGGTCTGGGTGAGCTCGCTGAGCGTCGCCGAGAGCACCGCAGCGCGGACCTTCGGGCCGCGCCCCGGCGGTTTGCCGGGGCGCTCGACTCCGTCATCGGACTTCATCGCAACTCCAAGTTGCGTTCTGGTTGCCACCGTGCCACTATCCCAGTATCGCAACTTAGAGTTGCGATAGCTGCAGTGGAGCCGGAGCGGCGAGCGGGGAGGCAGCACATTGAAGAGGCTGTCGAGGGGCCTGATCGCGGGCCTAGTTGTCGTCGTCGCCCTGGCCGCGTTCAACGTGACCATCCCGGCGGGGAAGTCCGCCTCCAGCAACTGGAAGTTCGTGGCCACTCACCCGACCATCCTCCTCCATGTGATCTCGGCCACTGCGGTCCTGGTGGTGGCTGTCGTCGCGCTGGTCATCTCGCTCCGCGGTCGAGACCGGTCCTGGATGGCCCTGTCGGCTGCCGGGCTCGGCTGCGTCCTGGTTGCCTTCGTCGCGGGCGAGGAGTACGTCATGTCCTTGCAGAAGAGCGCCCTCACCTACATGAGCGCAGGCTGGACCGGCGCCGTCATCGTGTACGGCACTGGCTGGTATCTCGGCCGCAGGAAAGAGCGCCGGCTAGCGGCAGAAGCCCAGCAGAGCTAACCGGCCGATACCGCCAGGTAGGGCCATTCACGGAACGACGACGACCGGACGGTCGGCCATATGAACTACCTTGTGTGACGTGCTGCCGGCTAATAGCGCAGCCAGGTCACTCCGGCGGCGAGATCCGATGACGATCACGTCAACGTCCCATGCCTTGGCATAGGTGGTGATCTCGAGTGCAGTGTGACTGTACAAGTTCGCCGCCACTTCACCGGTCGCCGTTATCCCGGCCGCGCTGAGCTTCTCGGCGGCGGCTTTGACCAGCATGTGTGCGTCCTCGTAGGACGGCAGCGTGCACGCCTTGGAAATGGAGGGCTCGGCCTCCCAGACATGGAGCACGTGAACTTCGCCATTGGCGAGCGTCGCTAGCTCCTGGGCTACAGCCAGCACGCGCTCGGCACCATCTGATTCGTCAACCGCCGCCAGGATCTTCTCGTACACCGCTCGCTCCCCTCTATTGGCCGGCTTCGTGAACGGTTAGTTCAAAAGTCCCCGCACGGCCAACGCGGGGCAAAGGTCATTGGTCCCGACATCACGGGTCGTTGACCACTCCGGGCTGGGGACCGCGGCCTTCTTCTTCGAGTACTCGTTAAGCCCGGACTAGGGGACTGCGTACTTCTGACCAAAGTCCCTTCTGCTGCGATCCCGCCCGCGTCATGCTGAAGGCCAGAGCAGACTTGCCAATCGGTGGCAGCCGCGTCAGAAGGGACAGCTGCGATGCCTGGAATCACCGTGGGTATCGACGGGTCAGACAATGCCCATCACGCGCTGATATGGGCGATGAAGGAGGCCGCGCAGCGCGAAGTGCCGCTGACGGTCCTGACCGTCCACGAGACGCTCGCGAGCTACTGGACCGGCCACCCGGTCACCTTCGCCGGCGATGACGAGCGGGTGGCCCACGCCCGCCAGGCCGCCGAGCAGGCGGTGGCGGAGGTGGCCAAGGAACTGGGCAACGACAGCCAGCCGCAGGTCACCGTGACCGCCATCAACGGCTTTGCCGCCAGGGCCCTGATCGAAGCCTCAGCCGACGCCGACCTGCTGGTCGTCGGCACTCGCGGCGGTGGCGGTTTCCCGCACCTGAACCTCGGCGCGGTCAGCAGCCAGGTCGTCCACCACGCCAGGTGCCCGATTGTCGTCGTGCCCTATGGCCGGTGATATCTGGTTCTGAGCTGCTTTTCGGTTCGGTGGGTCCAGTTGCACCCATGCCGCTGGCCGGCTCGTGGTCTGCGGCCGGCGGAGCATCAGGCCGACCGAGCCGAACGTCCCATACCCCGGGTAGTAAAGGCCCTGTCACTCTCTGGCATCGCGTCGCCATGCTGGCAGGGAAAGGGGTGCGACGATGGGTACGACCGTTAGCGACGTCATGACCAGGAGCGTGATCGCGCTTCGCGAGGACGCCACCTACAAGGAAATAGTCACCGCGCTGCGGCATTACCGCGTGAGCGCCTGCCCGGTGGTCGACGACGCCGGCCGGGTGATCGGAGTGGTCTCCGAGGCGGACCTGCTGTACAAGCAGACCGACCCGGAGATGCCGACCGGGCTCATCCGGCTGAACTGGAGGCTGCACGAGCAGACCAAGGCAACGGCAGTGACAGCACTAGAGCTGATGACGGCGCCGGCCATCGTCATCGATCCGGCCGCCTCGATCAGGACCGCGGCGAAGACGATGCGGGACCGGCAGGTGAAGCGGCTGCCTGTCACCGACTCGGACGGATACCTGGTCGGCATCGTGACCAGGTCGGACGTGCTGACCGTCTTCGAGCGGCCGGACACCGACATCCGCGACTACGTCGTCAAGGTGGTCCTCGATGAAGAGTTCGGGTTCGACCCGGATGACTTCGATGTGAGCGTGAGCTCGGGCGTCGTGACCATAAGCGGCGAGGTCGACCGAAGGGACATTGCGCTCCGGCTCCTGGCCGCGATCCGGCACGCGGAGGCGGTCGTGGGAATCCGCGACCGGCTCAGCTACCCGGACGAGTGCTGACCGGGAAGGCCCGCGGCCCAAATGACACAGCAGCGGGGAGGAGACGGGATCATGACCGAGAACCCTACGATCATCGGCGCCGTGCCGCTGTTGCGCGGACTGCCGAAGGATCAGATCGCGCTGCTGACCGCGGCGGCTCGCCGGGTCAGCCTGCCTCTGCACCACCGGCTCTTCGAGGAAGGCGGACCCGCCGACCGGTTCTGGATTATCGAGGCCGGCTGCGTAGCGCTGGATGTGCTGGAGCCCGGGGTCGGCCGGCTGACGATCGCGACGCTCGGCCGCGGCGATGTCGTTGGGCTCTCGTGGCTGGTACCGCCTTACCAGTGGCAGTTCGGTGCCGTGTGCACCCAGCCGGTACAGGCGTACGAGTTCGATGCGAGAACCGTCAGAGCTGCCTGCGCCGAGCACCCGGAGTTTGGCTATGCGATAGCCATGCGGTTCATGACAGTCACGGTGCAAAGGTTGCAGACCACTAGAACTCGCCTGCTCCGTGCCATACCAGTCGCATCGGCGGTAGCGGGCAGCCGAGAGGACTAACGACCCGCCGCTGCCCGCCAAACGCCCCTCCCCTTGGCGCAGCCCCTAGCCGAGGTTGGGAGCGGCGATGAATTGCGCACCCACAGCGGCGCTTGCGGCTACGTGCACCGACAGCGTCGGCACTAGGAAGAAGGTGCTATGAGTACCCGTATCGGCATCAATGGCTTCGGCCGGATCGGGCGGGCCCTGGTCCGCCGCAGCCTCGAGCGCGACGACCTGGAAATCGTCGCGGTAAATGACATCACCGACGCCCGGACGCTCGCTCACTTGCTGGAGTTCGACTCTACGTACGGGCGACTGCCGGTCAGCGTCAGTCATACCGACGACTCGATCGTGGTCGACGGGTCGCCGATTAAGGCGCTAGGGCTGAGGGACCCAGCCGCGATACCGTGGGGCGAACTGGACGCGGACCTGGTCGTCGAGGCCACCGGAAAGTTCCGTGACCGGGACGATGCCGCCCTGCACCTCAAGGGCGGGGCCCGGAAGGTGCTGATCTCTGCGCCGGGCAAGAACCCGGACCTGACGGTCGTCATCGGGGTTAACGACGGCGATTACGACCCGGCCAAGCACGACATCATCTCCAACGCATCGTGCACCACCAACTGCGTCGCGCCCATGGCCAAGGTGCTGCACGACGCCTTCGGCCTCGTACAGGGCCTGATGACAACCGTCCATGCCTACACCGGCGACCAGATGCTGCTCGACGCCCCGCACAAGGACCTGCGGCGGGCCCGCAGCGCTGCCATCAGCATCGTGCCGACCACTACCGGGGCTGCGCGGACGACCGGCCTGGTGATAGCCGACCTGGCGGGCCGGCTCGACGGCGTGGCCGTGCGGGTCCCAGTCGAGGACGGCTCGCTTACCGACCTCACGGCCGTCCTGTCGAGGGACGCAACCGCGGACCAGGTCAACGACGCCTTCAGGCTGGCGGCCGACGGCCCGCTGGCGGGCATCGTGCGCTACAGCACCGACCCGCTGGTGTCACGTGACATCATCGGCGACCCCGCATCATGCGTGTTCGACTCCGGCCTGACCCAAGCCGCGGGCAGCCTGGTGAAGATCTTCGGCTGGTACGACAACGAGTGGGGTTACGCCTGCCGGCTCGCGGACCTGGCTGGTCTCGTCGGCGCCGCGCTGTGACAAACGGGCCGTGACCTGACGGCACCGCCACATATAGAGGACTGAGGGACCGCCCGGCTCGTCCGGGCGGTCCCTCAGCCAGTACGCCGTCAGCGGGTGCAGGACATCCTGTGCATGGTGCGGAACCGGGTGATGTCCTTGCGCCCGGCCAGCAGCGCCGCGCAGAAGGCGGCGACGGGCACCGCCCAGAGGATCTTCTTCATCTCGCCCTCCTCTCCTCGGGCGGCAGCTCGCACGCCCACGCCTCGTTCCCACGATGGCCTGTGCGCCAGGCTTGCCGGCAGGGCCGAAGGTCTGCTGGCGGTGGGCATCTAGTCCCGCGCCGGCTGCGTGCAGCTCACCGCGACCCCGGTCTGCCTGAACCCGACCCGCGACGCCAACGGCATCATTGGCCCGGTCGACCACCGGTTCCTGGACGAGGCCTACAGTCGCGAGCAGATACGGCGGAACCCGCTGGTGATCGACCCGGAGGCCTGGCGCCGCGAGCGCCCGTTCCGGCTGGCGATCCTGACCAACACCACCTATGACGGCGTCTGCTACAACGAGCGCGAGGTGCTGGACCGGATCGGCAGCCTATGCGATTACATCCTGTTCGACGAGGCCTGGATGGCCTACGCCAAGTTCCACCCGCTGTACAACGCCGAGCATGAGCCTGAGATCGTCATTTCCCCGGCGGCCGGGCACACAGCGCTGATCAGGGGAGACGTCGACTTGGTACCGCTGGACGAGCTGGCGGGGCGGGTCGCGGCCAGCCTCATAGTCGTCTACCCGCCTGGCATCGCGATCATGGTACCGGGTGAGCGGTTCGCTGACTCGGCGGCGGTCGCCTACCTGCGGCTGTTCGAGGAGAACGACAACGGCCGGCTGCGCTACTACACCTACGTGACCAGGGAGCAATACCGCCTGGACGGAGCTTGCCTGGTCTCAACCTAAGCGCGGCCACCTCTGACCACGACAACCGGGCACGAGGCGTGGTGAACGCAGTGCTGGCTGGTGGAGCCAAGCAGGGCCCCCACGAAGCCGCCATGACCGCGGTTGCCGACTACGAGCAGGTCAGCACCGGCCGAGGCGTCCAGCAGCGCCTGAGCCGCGTTGCCCTCGACGACGTGGTGACTCAGCCCGGCCGGCGGCGGGGAACCGGCCACCTCCGCAATCGCCTCGGCGATCCGCCGCCTCGCAATCTCTTCCAAGTCAACCGACACCGGAAATCGCTGGCCGGAGAGTGCCGGATATTCCCACGCGATGACTGCATCCACGACCGACGAGGTGAGCCCGGCCTGACCGAGTGCCCATGCGAGGGCTGCCTTCGACGGCGCCGATCCGTCGACACCGACCACTATGCGATGCCCTGGCTCAGTCCGCTCGCTCATATTTCCCCCGGCTCGGGATCAATGCCAGCTCCAGGAGGGCGCCTGGCCCTGCGGTCGCTGGCGTGCCGCCGCGAGCATGTCTGCTCGACAACGATAGGACACGTGATGCCCGGCCCAACACGAGGATCGGGAAAGGCGGACCTTCGCGAGCGCGCGGCAGGACGTACGGCCCTGTCGCCGCGCGGTCAGCGGCGAAATGCTTCCAGAAAAGGCAAAGCCAAGTCGCTAAACCGGAGGCATACCATGAAGACCAATATCCTGTTTCCCGTCGACGTTGCAAACGGCGACCCGCTCCGCCATGTCAGCGCGGCAGCCGATATGATCCATGACCTTGTTCAATCCGACATCGACCGCGTCATTGTCCTGCACGTGAAGGAATTCTCGCTGCCGAGGCTGGCGCGGAGCATGCGCGATCAAGGCGGCGTTTCTGGTCGCCGCGCGGTCGACGAGATCGTGGCACAATTGCGAGCCCGCCACATTCACGCGAACGGTCTGATCCGCGAGGCCGATTTCGGCCACGTTGCGCCGACCATACTCGACGTTGCCGCTGAGTTCGACGTGCGGTGCATCGTCCTTGGCTCCCGCAGTCGCGGCGAGTTCCCGCGCGTGCTGGTGGGAAGCGTGACGACGCACCTGCTGCGCCTGGCCACATTGCCGGTTCTGATCGTCCCACCAGCAGACGGGCAGCCAGTCGGTCGCCTTGCGCGGCCAGCCGCAGCACCTCAGTAGGCGTATCAAGACGCCTTAGTCCAGCGCGGCCAGTCCTGGCAGCTCTTTGCCCTCGAGATATTCGAGGCTGGCGCCACCTCCGGTAGACACGTGCCCGAACGCGCTGTCGGCGAACCCGAGGGCGTGAACCGCGGCAGCTGTGTCGCCGCCGCCGACCATGGTGAATCCGGGACTGTCGGCCAGAGCGTGCGCGATCGCCCTCGTGCCGAGTGCGAACGGATCCATCTCGCAAACTCCCATCGGCCCGTTCCAGAAAATCGTTCTCGCGGCTGCGATCGTCTCAGTGAAAAGGCAGGCAGTTTCCGGCCCGATGTCCAGCGCCATCCGGTCCGCTGGTATGGCCCTTGAGGGGACTGTCTCGCCGTGCTCGTCCGGATCTCGCCGGGCGGCGACGACCAGATCCGCAGGCAGCACGAGATCGACGCCAGACTTCGCCGCTTTCTCCAGGTAAGCACGCGCGGTCGCAATGTCACCCTCGAGCAGCGAAAGCCCGGTGGGGTAGCCCTGCGCCGCGAGAAACGTAACCGCCATGGCGCCGCCAATCACCACCTGATCAGCCACTGTTATCAGGCTGCCGACAACGGGGAGCTTGTCAGCGACCTTTGCCCCGCCGAGCACGACGGCGTAAGGCCGGCTGATGTTCCCCGTCAACCGGTCAAGGGCCGCTGTCTCGGCCTGGATCAGGTAACCCGCCCCGTGCGGCAGGCGGGCAGGCACGTCATACACGCTGGCATGCCGACGGTGCACGGCGCCGAACCCGTCGCCCACGTACACATCGGCAAGCGCGGCTAGCTGGTCAGCGAACCGGCCGCGCTCGACCTCGTCCTTGCTGGTCTCACCGGGATTGAAACGGAGATTCTCCAGCACGAGCACTTGTCCAGGCGCCAGACGGCCGGCCGCGGACCTGGCCGCCGGGCCGACGGTGTCGGCGGCGAGCCTGACCTGCTGCCGGAGGAGCTCGCCGAGCCTGACCGCCACCGGGCCGAGGCTCAACGCGGGGTCGGGGGTACCAGGCGGCCGGCCAAGATGCGAGCAGGCGATGACGGCCGCGCCGCGGGCAAGCAGCTCGGTCAGCGTCGGCAGGCAGGCTCGAAGCTTGCCATCATCGGCGATCAGGCCGCCGTGCAGGGGCACGTTCAGGTCCAGGCGCAGAAGCACTCGCTTACCCGCGACCTCCAGGTCGTCCATGGTGCGCATCGCGATATCCCCTCTCGACCGCAAAGCCGCCGGCTCAAGCCCTGCCGTTCACGGACGCCGGGAGCGGTGCGTCCGTGGCGACGCCGGCCGCGGTCGGCGCCCCTGAAACTGGCTGGACCCGGCCTATGCCGGCGGCCCCGGCCTCCCGGCCGAGGAAGGAGCCCAGCTCCTCGATCGTGCTCATGAGCGGAGCCGGGAACACCACCGTGGTGTTCTTGTCGACGCCGATCTCCACCAGGCTCTGGAGGTTGCGCAACTGAAGCGCGAGCGGGTGCGCCATCATCGTGTCCGATGCCTGGCCGAGCGCGGCGGCTGCCAGCGACTC